>CAZYIV010000013.1:0-58062 GCA_964647615.1 uncultured Gemmatimonadaceae bacterium
GAGCCGGAGTGCGAGACGCCGGTGATCGCGCTGATGGCCAACCAGCGCGAGGTGACGGACATGGGCGGCACCATGCGGCTCGGGGCCTACGCCGCGCACCTCCGGCCCGGGTCGAAGGCGGCCCAGGCCTACGGCACGCTCCAGATCAGCGAGCGTCACCGGCACCGGTGGGAGGTGAACAACGCCTACCGGGACCTGCTCGCCGAGCACGGGCTGCGGCTCTCCGGCCGCTCGCCGGACGGATCGCTGGTGGAGATCATCGAGCTGCCCGATCACCCCTGGTTCCTCGGCTGCCAGTTCCACCCCGAGCTCAAGTCCCGGCCCACCCGCCCGCATGCGCTGTTCGCGGCGTTCATCGCGGCAGCCCTCGTGCGGCACCAGCGGGTGCCGGAGAAGGCCCGCCCCGCCGTGGCGACCGCGACGACCGGCTGAGTGTCCTGGACCTTCGGGGCGGCGCCGCTGCTGATCGCGGGGCCGTGCGTGGTCGAGCCGGGCGACGTGCTCCCCAGGGTGGCGGACCGCCTCGCCGGGATCGGCCTGCGGCTGGGCCTCCCCGTCTGCTTCAAGGCGAGCGCGGACAAGGCGAACCGTTCCCAGCCCGCCGCGCCGCGGGGCCCCGGGTTCGAGGCCGGGCTGCTGGTGCTGGAACGGGTCCGGCGGGAGAGCGGGCTGCCGGTGCTGACCGACATCCATGAGCCCGCGCAGGCCGCGCTTGCGGCCCGGGTCGTGGATGCACTGCAGATCCCGGCCTTCCTGTGCCGCCAGACCGACCTGCTCGAGGCCGCCGGGCGCACCGGGAAGCCGGTGAACATCAAGAAGGGCCAGTGGATGGCGCCGGAGGCGATGGGCGGCGCCGTGGCCAAGGTCCGGGGCGCCGGGGGAGGGGACATCGCGCTGACCGAGCGGGGGACCGCCTTCGGCTACGGCGACCTGGTCGTGGACCTGCGCGGCATCCGCCGGATGCGCGCGGCAGCCGGGGTCCCGGTGCTCATCGATGCCACCCACGCGGCACAGCGCCCCGGCCTCGGGCCGGAGGGCAGCAGCGGGGGCGCCCGGGAGGACGTGCCGGCGCTGCTGCTCGGTGCGGCGGCGGCCGGGGCGGACGGGTTCTTCCTGGAGACCCATCCCGATCCGGACCATGCGCCCAGCGACGCCGCCACCCAGTGGCCGCTCGGCCGGCTCGAGCCGCTGCTGGAACGGGCACTGGAAGTCTGGCATGCCGCCCGGGCGGCCCGGGGCGCGCCGCGCGCATGATCGACGCGGCCGTCGCCCGGCGCATCAAGCTCATCGGGCTCGACGTGGACGGCGTGATCACCAACAACGCCATTTACCTCGGCCTGGTGGACGGGCAGCGGGTGGAGTTCAAGCAGTTCGACATCCAGGACGGCCTGGCGATGGGGCTGGCACGCCGTCTCGGGCTGGTGGTCGCCTGGGTGAGCGGCCGGTACTCCGACGCGACCACGTTGCGCGCCACGGAACTGCACATCGACGAGGTCATCCAGGACCGCGCCGCCCGGAAGGTCCCGGCAATGACCGAGATGCTGCTCCGGCGTGGTATCGGGTGGGAGGAGGTCGCCTTCCTGGGGGACGACCTGGCCGACGTGCCGGTGCTCTGCCGGGTGGGGCTGCCGATGGCGGTCGCCAACGCGGTGGCGGAAGTGAAGGCGCTCGCGACGGTCACCACCCGCGCGCCCGGCGGCTCGGGGGCGGTCCGGGAGGCGATCGAGCTGCTGCTCCGGGCGCAGGGCCGGTGGGACGAGGCGATACGGGTGTTCCTCGAGGACCGTGGAGAATCGGCATGAGCCGTGGTGTGGTGCTTGGCGGGCTGGCCCTGGTGCTGGCAGGCGTTCTCGGCGCGTGCTCGGACGAGGGCGTCAAGCCGACCCTGACCCTCACCGCCGCGGACACCGCCGACCAGGTCCTCACCAGGATGGAGCACCTGATCACCACCGATGGGGTGCGCCGCACCCGGGTGCTCGCCGACACCGCCTACATCTACGAGAGCACCCAGCTGGCCCGTCTCAAGGACGTGACGGTGACCTTCTACGATGTGAACGGGGTGGAGCGTTCGACGGTGACCTCCGATTCCGGGCTGTACCAGATGCGTGACGGCGGCATGACCGCCTGGGGCCACGTGGTGGGAAAGACGCCCGACGGCAAGCGTCTCACCAGCGCCGAGCTGCGGTACGATGCCCGGACCAAGGAGATCTCCTCCAACCAGCCGTTCACCTTCGACCGGCCGCCGGGGCAGCACCTCGAGGGCAATGGGTTCGTGTCCGACCCCGACTTTGCCAACGTGAAGGCGCAGCAGCCGCACGGCGGGCAGACCAACGCGGGCGGGGGCGGCTTCCGGCTGCCGGGGCAATGACGCGCCGCCTCGCGCTTCCCGGGGTCCTGGCGCTGGTGTGGTTCACGGCGTGGCCGGTGGCCGGGCAGCAGCGGCCGCCGGCGGCACCGCGGCCCTCCGGCGGCTGCCAGTTCCAGGTGGAGCGGATCGGGCGGGTGGGGTCCCAGGAAGTGGTGGGGGCGGACACCAACTACTACGGCGGGGGCGGGGTGCAGCTGACTTGCGCGGGCACCGCCGTCAGGATGAACAGCGACAGCGTGGCGTCCTACGGTTCGCGGGTCAATCCGCGGGTGGTGTTCATCGGCCACGTGCGCTACCGCGACTCGACGATCACGATGGATGCCGACAACGGGGTGTACTACCGCACCGGCGAGCGCTGGGAGGCCCGGGGCCACGTGCGCACCGAGAACCTCGACAACGGCTCGACCCTCGAAGGCCCCTCGCTGGATTACCTCCGGGCGCTGCCCGGCGTGCGGGACAGCGTGGAGCTCTGGGCGGTGGGCCGGCCGACCATCCACTCGGTGCCGCTGGACTCGGCCGGGGGACGCGGGGAGCCCTACGTCGTGGTGGCGGACCGGGTCCGGATGCGCGGCAATGACCAGATGTGGGCCGGTGGTACCGTCACGGTGGACCGGAGCGACTTCGCGGCGCGCGGGGACTCGCTGTACCTCAATTCCGGGCCCGGCGGGGACGGCGTGCTGCTGGGCAAGCCGGTGATGCGCGGGCTGGGGCGGGATTCCTTCGAGCTGACCGGCCGGCGCATTGACCTGGCGCTCGAGGGCCAGGTGATCAGCTATGTCACCGCCCGGGACAGCGCCCACGCGGTCTCCCGGGACCTGGACCTTGTCGCCGACACCATCGGCCTGGATCTCGACGGGCAGCACCTGGTGCAGACCCTGGCCTGGGGCCACCGCCGCCGGCCGGTGGGGCTGACCAACGACTACGAGATCCGGGGCGACTCCCTGGCCTTCGACACGCCGGGGCAGCAGCTCCGGCAGGTGCGGGCCTTCGGCAAGGGCTGGGTGGGCGGCACGGTGGACAGCACCACCGGCGACCGGGACTGGATGTCGGGTGACACGGTGGTCGCCAGCTTCACCCAGTGGGACTCGGCCGGGAGCACCCGGACGGCGCTGGGCACCATCGCGGCCAGCGGCGAGGCGCGCTCGTTCTACCGGGTGAGCGACCAGCAGCACAATGGCGGGCTGCCGTCCATCAACTACGCACGGGGAGACCAGATCACGGTGCACATGCAGTCGGCGGGGCGCCGCGGCGTGGAGCGGGTGGACCTGCACGGGCGGGTGGACGGGCTCAACCTGGAGCCGCTGCCGCCGGCCCCGCCGCCGTCCGACTCCCTCCCGCCGCCCAAGCCGGCCCGGCCGGGGGCCCGATGAGCGAGCTCCTCGCCCGGACCACCGACCGGGACCCGTCGGTCATCCTGGCGCTCGCGGCGCTGGTGCGCGATGCCGGGCCCGATGGCCGCATCGACCTGCCCGGCCTCGGGATCTCGTATCGCGAGACGGTCCTGGCCGCCCGGGAAGCCGCCGATGAGGGTGGCCCCGAGCTGTCCAGCGACGAGGTGCACGAGAACCTGACCCGGTCGGTGCTCCCGCGCCTGGCGGACGAGGGGTGGATCGCGCCCGGCGCCGCGGAGGAATGGCGCGCGGTGCAGGCGACCGGCCCATGGTGGGCCGAGGCGGTCGGCGATCGCGAGGCATCGCGTACCTTCCTGCTCAATGCCGGGATCGCGGGCATGCGCCGGCGCGCCAGCCTGGCGACCGAGCGCCGCGGTCCGCTGCCGGGAGGCAGCATCCTCGACGGCACGGGGCTCTGCAAGTCGTTCAAGCGGCGCCGGGTCGTGGACGAGGTGAGCGTTCACGTGGCGCAGGGCGAGATCGTCGGCCTGCTCGGGCCCAACGGCGCCGGCAAGACCACGACCTTCTACCTCATCACCGGGCTCATCCGCCCCGACGCGGGCAAGGTCACCCTGGACGGGCGTGACCTCACCACCGCGCCGATGTACCGCCGGGCGCGGCAGGGCATCGGCTACCTGGCCCAGGAACCGAGCGTGTTCCGGAAGCTCTCGGTCGAGGAGAACATCCTCGCCATCCTGGAGACGCTGCCGCTCTCCCGCGCCGAGCGGAAGGAACGGCTGGAGACGCTGCTGGACGAGCTGTCCATCAAGCACCTGCGGAAGAGCAAGGCGTATTCGCTCTCCGGCGGGGAGCGGCGCCGGCTCGAGATCACCCGGGCGCTGGTCACCCGGCCCAAGTTCATGCTGCTGGACGAGCCCTTCGCCGGGGTGGACCCGATCGCGGTGCACGACATCCAGACCATCGTCGCCGGGCTCCGCCACCGGGGCATCGGCGTGCTGATCACCGATCACAACGTGGAGCAGACGCTCGACATCGTGGATCGCGCCTACATCATGTTCGAGGGCAAGGTGCAGGTGGCCGGCCCGGTCCGGGACCTCGTCTTCGACGACCGGGTGGCCCAGCTCTACCTCGGCCCCACCCTCACCGCGCGGCTGCGCGCCCGCCTGGAGCAGGTTGCGTGAGGACGGGACTCTCCCAGCACACCTCCCTGCGGCAGGACCTGCGGATCAATCCGCGGCTCTATCAGGCCATGGACATGCTGTACATGCCCATGATGGACCTGCAGCAGCACCTCAAGCAGGAACTCCTCGCCAACCCCTTCCTCGAGATGGTCGAGCCCGAGGAAGAGGACGTGACCCAGGGCGACCAGACGCCCACCAAGGAGGAGGAGAAGGAGAAGGTCAAGGAGGAGAACGAGACCGACTGGGAGGAGATCCTCCTCAACGGGTTCGAGGTGCAGGGCGGGGCCCGGGAGGAGTTCGAGGAGCGCGAATACACCGAGCCGGTCACGGTCGAAACCCACGACCTCCAGGACCACCTGCGCGAGCAGTTGATGCTGCTCGACCTTTCCCCCCGGCAGAAGCTCCTGGTCGAGGAGTTCCTCGGCAATCTCAAGGACGACGGCTACCTCGCCGCCTCGCTGGAGGAGATCTTCGCCCAGGTCAACCGCCTGCTCGAGGAACACGCCGACCGGGCCGCCGGCCGGACGCCGGCCGGCGCGGTCCGTCCGCCGGTGCCGGACGACGAGGAGGAGGATGCCTTCCCCGAGGTCTTCGGGGGGGACGCCGAGGAGGGCGAGGAGCGGCGGCCGCTGTCCGCGCCGCCCATCATGATCGGCATGCCGGAGGGCGGGGCAGGGATGATCGGCGAGGAGCCCCCGCCGCCCGCGCCCGCCGAGCCGGCGGTGTGGCAGCCGCGGGAAGGCATCCCCTACTTCACCATGCCCGAGGTCGAGGAGATGCTGCACATCCTGCAGCGCCTCGATCCGCCGGGTATCTGTGCCCGGGACCTGCGGGAGTGCCTCCTGATCCAGCTGGAGGAGCGGAAGGAGACCGACACCCTGACGTACCGGCTGGTGAAGGACGCCTTCGCGGACCTCATCGCCCACCGCTGGAACGACCTCGGCCGGCGCTTCTCCACCGAGCCGGCCAAGGTGCAGGCGGCCGCCGACCTGCTTGCCCGGCTCGATCCCAAGCCGGGGCTCAAGTATTCCTCGGGGGGCGACGGCTACGTCATCCCCGACCTGGTGGTGGAGAAGATCGACGGCCAGTTCCGCGTGTTCCTGAACGACACCGGCGTGCCGCGGCTCCGGCTCTCCCGCTCCTACCAGGAGCTGGCGCGCGACAAGAAGAAGATGACCACCGAGCACCGGGAGTTCATCGCCAGCCGGATGAACAGCGCCAACTGGCTGATCCAGGCCATCGAGCAGCGGCGCCAGACCATGCTCAAGGTGATGAATTTCATCGTGGACCGGCAGCGGGAGTTCTTCGACAAGGGCATCGAGTACCTGAAGCCGCTCACCCTCCGCGAGGTCGCGGAGGTGATCAACATGCACGAGTCCACCGTCAGCCGGGTGACCAACGAGAAGTACGTCCAGACCCCGCGGGGCGTGCTGCCGCTCAAGTTCTTCTTCTCCAGCGCGCTCGCCACCGCCTCCGGCGAGGACGCCAGCGCCCGGTCCATCCGGGCCAAGCTGCAGAAGATGGTGCAGGAGGAGAACTCCGCCGACCCGCTCACGGACCAGCAGATCGTCCACCTGTTCCAGGAGCAGGGCATCAAGATCGCCCGCCGGACCGTGGCCAAGTACCGCGACCAGCTCGGCATCCTCCCCGCCCGGATGCGCAAGCGGGTATGAGCCGCCCCGCCGTCTCGGTCCTGGTGCCCGCCAAGGACGAGGCCGAGAACCTCCCCGAGCTCCTCCGCCAGTGCGCGGAGGCCCTGGGCCCGGCCGGCTTCCCGTTCGAGGTCGTCATCGTGAACGACGGCTCGCGCGACGACTCGGCGGCGGTGCTCACCCGGCTGCAGGCCGAGTATCCCTTCCTGCAGGTGGTGACCCACCGGCGCCAGCGGGGGATCGCCGACGCGCTCTCGTCGGCGGCCGATACCGCGCAGGGCGATGTCTACGTGTTCTACCCCGCCGACCTGCAGTACCTCCCGGCCGACATCCCGACGCTGGTCCGCCCGATCCTCGACGGGGAGGCGGATATCGTCACCGGAACCAAGCAGGGGAAGTACGAGAAGGCGTTCGTGTCGTCCATCTACAACGGCCTCTGTCGTCTCCTCTTCGGGGTCCAGGTCACGGACCTCAACTCCGTGAAGGCCTATCGTCGCGAGGTGGTGGAGGGGCTGCCGCTCCGGCCCGACTGGCACCGGTTCATGGTGGTGATCGCGGTGAGCCAGGGCTTCCGGCTGACCAGCCGCCCCATCCCGCTGCACCCGCGGCGCGCGGGGGTGTCCAAGTTCACCTGGCGCCGGATCCCGGTCGGGGTGCTGGACCTGCTGTCGGTCTGGTTCCAGCTGCGCTTCGGCCGCAAGCCGATGCTCTTCTTCGGGCTGGCCGGTGCGGCCCTGTTCGTCGTGGGGCTCCTCGCCGGGATCGTGGCGCTGGTGCTGCGCTTCGGGTACGGCATCGGGTTCCGGCCGCTGCTCAACCTGGTCGAGACCATGGTGATCAGTGGCATCAGCCTCTTCGGCTTCGGCTTCCTGGGCGAGATGATTGCTGGGTTGCGGGAGGAAGTGCGGGAAGCGCGCCGGCGGGATCGGCACCGCGAGGCGCGCTAGGACCATCCACGCCGGGCTGCGATCGTGCGGAGGGGAGGGGACAGATGCGGTCTCATTGGGGGGGGGCGGTGATGCTGGCGCTCGGGGCGCTCGCCTGTGCGACGCCGACAGCGGAGCGCCCGGCGGCGGCGGGACTGGAGGCCCAGGCGGTCGGGCATCCGACCGGGGTCCTGGACCTCGTGTCCACCCTGGGCGGGACGCCGTACGGGCTGGCGATCGCGCCTAATAGCAAGTTCATCCTGACGACGCAGCTCACCGGGAACGCGGTGGCCCGCGCGCCGCTGCCGGCGCGGACCTACGGGACCTTCATCCCCGTGGGCAATACGCCCCCCCACGTCGCGATCAACCCGGCCTCCACCCGGGCCTATGTGCCCAACCAGCTCGGGCACTCCGTCAGCATCCTGGACCTGACCACCGATCAGGTCATCGCGACGCTGCCGCTGGCAGGTGAGGGCTACAACGTCGCGGTGCACCCGAACGGCTCGCTGGTGTACATCACCACCAATATCGGCCGGATGTACGTGCTCAGCACCGCCAGCAACACCTTGACCGATTCACTCGACCTCGATCCCGCAGACAACGGACTGGCGTTCGGCAAGGGCAACCTGCTCTTCGTCTCCTCCCTCCTCTCCGGGACGGTCACGGCGATCAACACCGCCACCAACCGGGTGGTCGGCCAGCTGGTGACGGGTGGCCGTCCGCAGCGGATGGCGGTGGATCCGGGCAGCAACGAACTCTACGTCGCCAATGAGAACCTCGGACTCGATATCTGGAACCTGACCACCCGGACCCGGGTGACGACGGTTGCGATGGATGCCTACGGTCTCGCGCTCAGTCCCGACAACGCGAAGGTCTACGTCAGCGGGCCCCTGACGGGTACCCTGACGATCGTGAACCGGGCCACCCGCACCGTGGACACCACCATCAGCGTCGGGGGCCGGCCGCGGAACATTGCCTTTCTCCCCAACGGCCGGCGGGCAGCCGTCACCAATGAATCGGGGTATGTCACATGGATCCGGTGAACATGCGTTCCGACAAGCGGCCGGTTTCGCCCACGCCGTGGAGCCATCGGCTCGCGGCGGCGCTGGCGGGAGCGGCCGTGCTCGCGATCAGTGCGTGCACCACCGACAGCGGGAGTGCGGGCCGGACCCATCCGCTCGTGGCCAGCGTGACGGCGCTCTCCACGCCGGGCAGGCCCTACGGGGTGGCCATCTCCCGAAAGGGCCGGACCTACGTCACCATCGTGGGCGGCCACACGCTCGCGGTGGATGCCACGCTTCCGGTGGACTCGCTTGCGGATAGTGTCGCGGTCTGCGATCAGCCGCCGCATGTGGCCTTCAATCCCGCCGGGACCCGGGCGTATGTGGTCTGCCAGGCGGGACGGAAGCTGGTCTCCGTGAATCCCGCGTCTGCCCAGGCGCTGGATTCGGTGGCGCTCCCCGATGATGGGTTCAACCTGATCACGGACCAGTCAGGCTCCCAGGTGTTCGTCTCGACAGCGTCGGGCATGGTGTACGTGACGGACGCGCAGGCCTCGATGATCCTCGATTCCATCGCGCTGCCCCCCGCCGTGAACGGGTTCGCCCGGCGCCCGGGAACCGACTTCCTCTACATCAGCTCGCGCGATGGTGGCGAGGTGGTGGAGGTGAACGCGGTGACCCACCAGGTCGGACGGACCTTCGCGACCGGAGGCCGGCCCCAGCGGCTGGCGGTCAGCCCGGGCGGGACGGAGTTGCTCATCGCAAACGAAGACCTGGGACTCGACATCTGGAACCTCATCTCCGGCACCCGGGACACCAGCATCGCCCTCGGGGCGTATGGGCTCGGCCTGAGCCCGGACGGGGCGAAAGTCTACGTGGCGAGCGGTCCGACCGGTCAAATCACCATCGTGGACCGCCATTCACGCGGAATCGACACCATCCTCACCGTCGGCGGCGTGACCCGTAACGTGGCGTTCGACCGGAAGGGCGCGGTGGCGGTGGTGACCAACGAGGACGGCTTCCTGACCGTGATCGAATAAGCGCCGACCCGGCCAGTCGCCAGTCACTGCGTGCGGATCCTTTTCCTGACCCACAACTACCCCCGGTTCCCGGGGGATGTCTCCGGCAGCTTCCTCGCCACCCTCGCCCGCGGACTTCAGGCCCGCGGGCATGTGGTGCGGGTGGTGGCCCCGAGCGACCTCGGCGACCCGGGGCCGCCGGAACTCGACGGCATCCCGGTCGACCGGGTGCGCTACGCGCCGGCCGCGCGCGAGGTGCTGGCCTATCGCGGGACCATGGCGCAGGCGGCCCGCACCCCGCGCGGCGCCTGGGATGCCTGGCACCTGATTCGTGCGCTGCGGGAAGGTGCCCGGCGGGCGCTCGCCGCGGGGACCGACGTCATCCACGCCCACTGGTGGATCCCCGGCGGGCTCGCGGTCCCCCCCGGGGCGCCCTTCGTCCTCACTCTGCACGGCACCGATGCGGAGCTCCTGGCACGCTCGGCGGCCGCCCGCCTCCTGGCCCGGCCGGTCTTCCGGCGCGCACCCGTCGTGACGGTCGTGTCCCGCGCGGCCGCCGAGCGGGTCCGCACCGCGACCGGCCGGGAGATTCCCGCATCCTGCGTGCGGCCGATGCCGGTGGACCTGGCGCACTTCGCCGAGCCCGGGGCCGGCGGGGGAGGGCTGGTGGCGGTCGCGCGGCTGTCCCCGCAGAAGCGCTTGCACCTGGCCCTTGAAGCGCTGACTGTCGCGGGACCGGACCTGCCGCCCCTGACCATCATCGGGGAAGGTGCGGACCGGGCCCGACTGGAGGAGCTCACCCGCGCCAGGGGACTGCAGCCGCGGGTCAGCTTCACCGGCGCGCTGCCGCCCGCGGAGGTCGCCGCGCGCCTGGCGCGAGCAGATGTCGCCATCTTCCCGGCGGCGCGCGAAGGCTTCGGCCTTGCGGCGGCGGAGGCGCTGATGGCCGGGGTGCCGGTGGTGGCGTGCTCCGACGGCGGTGGCGTTCTGGACGTGGTGCCGGCACAGGGCGGCGGACGCGTGGTGCCCCCGCGGCCGGAGGCGATCGCCGACGCAATCCGGAGCCTCCTCGCCGACTCGGCGGCCCGGGCTGCGGCGGCGCAGGACGGCCGTCGCTGGCGCGAGCGTCTCAGCCCGGCCGCGGTGGCCCAGGCCTGCGAGGGCTGGTACCGGGAGGCGCTCGGTGGGTGAGCGGCTGCTGCGGGTCGGGCGCTGGGTACTGGCGCTTGCGATCCTCGCATTCGTCGCCCGGACCTTCGCCCGCAACTGGGCCGAGTTGCAGGCCCAGCCCATCGCCTGGGTCTTCCGGCCACTGCCGGCACTTGGCGCGCTGGCGCTGGTCTGGCTGATGTATGCCGGCCTGATCGAGGCCTGGCGGCGAATGCTGGCCGGCTGGGGCGATCACCTGGCATATGCCCGGGCAGCCCGGATCTGGGTGCTTTCCAGCCTCGGCAAGTATGTGCCGGGCAAGGTCTGGGCGATCGCCGGCATGGCCCTCATGGCGCGGGATGCGGGCGTCTCGGGCTGGGCCGCCTCGGCCTCCGCCGTGATCCTGCAGCTGCTCGCCATCGGCACCGGAGGGCTGGTGGCGGCGCTCGCCGGCGGCGCGTCGCTGGAGGCCGCTCATCACGGGGCGGAAGGTTACCTTGTTGCCGGCGGAATCCTGCTCGCCGCGGGATTGCTGGCGCTCGGCTCACCGGCGGTGACCGGCCGGCTGCTGGCTCTGGTCGGGATCCGGCCCGCACGTCCCTCGCCCGGCACCGGGCCGGTGGTCCTGGGGCTGGTTGCGAATGTCGTGGCGTGGGTGGGCTACGGAACGGCCCTGTGGCTGCTGGCACGGGCCACACTGCCCGGGGATCCCCCCGGCCTCGACCTGGCGGTGGCGAGTTTCGCCGCGTCCTATGTCGCCGGCCTGGTGGCGCTCATCTTTCCGGGCGGGCTGGTGGTCCGGGAGGGGGTCCTGGTCGCGATGCTGCAGGGACCGATCGGCCTGGGCCCCGCCACCGCGCTCGCCATCGCCTCGCGCGTGCTGCTGACGATCACGGAACTGGGCGCTGCGGTCCCGTTCCTTCTCCTTCGCCCGGGATCACCCCGTGACGACTGAATTGCACCCGTGGGAACCCCGCCGGCCCCGCCTGCTGGCCGCCGTCGTGTGCACCCTCGCCGCACTCACGCTGCTGTGGCCCCTCCTCACCGGGCAGATCCTCTTCGGGGGCGGCCGGTCGGACATGTTCATCGCCGGCTACTCCTTCCGGTTGTTCGGCGCGGAATGGTTCCGGTCCACCGGGAGCATTCCGCAGTGGAACCCGTACCTCTTCAGCGGCCTGCCGTATATCGCCGCCATGCACGGGGACATCTTCTACCCGACGGCCTGGCTCCGCTGGGTCATGCCGGTGGACCTCGCCATCACCTGGGGCATGGCGCTGCACTTCGTGCTCGCGGGGTGGCTGACCTACGGCTTTGCCCGGGCACTCCGGCTCAGCTGGACCGCCGCGATCATCGCCGGCGTGGCCTACGAGCTCTCCGGCATCGTGGCGTCGCAGATGAGCCCGGGACACGACGGCAAGCTCTTCGTCTCGGCCCTCACACCGCTCGCCTTCTGGGTGCTCCTCGCGGCCATCCGGGGCGGCGCGCGGTGGGCCTATGGGGCGTTCGCGCTGGTGGTCGCTCTGCTGGTCCTCGGCCACTACCAGATGTGCTACTTCCTGATGCTGGCCCTCGGGCTCTGGACGCTGTACCTGGCCTTCTGGGACCCGGAGCGCCGGCCTGGCGCCCGGCCCTGGGTCGCGGTGGCGCTCGCGGCGGTCGCGGTCGCCGTCGGGATCGCCATCACCGGGCTCCAGGTCATCCCGTTCCTCGAGTACATCAAGTACTCGCCGCGCGCGGCCGGCGGGCCGAGCACCGGGTGGGAGTGGGTGAACAGCTACGCGATGCCACCCTCGGAGGTCTTCACCTGGGTGCTGCCCGAGTTCAACGGCATCCTCGATCACTACTGGGGCAGCAACCCGATCAAGTTCCACACCGAGTACCTCGGCGTGGCGGCCGTCGGGCTTGCCTGCTTTGCCTGGGGTGACCGCTCCCGGCGCCGCCTGGTGGTCGCGCTGCTCGGCGGGGCGGCGCTGTTCCAGTTGCTGGCCTTCGCGGGGCACACCCCCTTCTACCGGCCGTTCTTCGAGTTCGTGCCGATGCTCAAGAAGATGCGCGCCGTCGGGATGGTCTTCTTCCTGGTGGCGTTCCCGGTAACCCTCCTCGCCGGCATCGGGTTGGACCGCCTGCTGCGCCGCGAGGTGCCCCCCGCGCGGGTGCTGCTCGTCTTCGGCGCGCTCGGCGTGGTCGCGCTCCTCGGGGTGGCCGGCGTGCTCCAGGCCGTGGCCGAGGGGCTCGCACTGCCGGAGCGCATGGCCGCGGTGCAGGCCAACGCGGGGGCCCTCCGGCTCGGCGCCGTCCGGCTGCTGCTGGCCCTCGGCGTGGTGGGTGGGAGCGCATGGCTGGTGACGCGGGGCCGGCTGGCCGGACCTCTGGCGGCGCTCGTCATGGTGACGGTCACGGTCGCGGATCTGTGGGTGATTGACCGGCAGTTCTACATCTTCTCGCCCCGGGCGAGCGTGCTGTTCCGCGACGACGAGATCACCAGCTACCTCCGGGCCCAGCCGGCGCCCTACCGGGTCCTCAACGACCCCGGCGCCTATCCCCAGTCCACGCTGATGGCCTACCGGATCCCCAGCGTCTGGGGCTACCACGGCAACGAGCTCCGCACCTACCAGGAGCTGGGGCAGAAGGACGCGGGCTGGCGGGCGCTGCAGTCGCCCAATCTGCTCGACCTGCTCAGCGTCCAGTATCTCATCCTGCAGCAGGCCGACTCGATCACCGGCTTCCACCGGGTGATCGGACCGATCACCTCGACCTTCGGCTCGCCCGCGACGCTGTACCAGCGCGACTCGCTGCCCCCGTATGCGCGGGTCGTGACGGCCGCTGCCAAGCTCCCGGAAGGGCAGGCGGTGCCGACGATCCTCGACTCCCGTTTCCCGGTGGACCGGGTGGTGGTCTACGCGGACACGGCGCCGGTCACGCCGGCCCCCCTGGTCCAGCCGATCCGCGCTTCCGGCGTGTCGGCCCGGGTCACCAGCTGGGAGCCGGGGCGGATGCAGATCGCGCTGACCGGGTCCGACACCGCTCCGGCCTACCTGCTGGTGTCGGAGAACTGGTACCCGGACTGGCACGCCACGGTGGATGGGCAGGCGGCGCCCGTCCTGCGCGGCGATCACACCCTGCTGAGCGTGGTGATCCCGCCCGGGGCCCGCGAGGTGTCGTTCTGGTTCGACTCGGCCGCCTACGCGCGGGGCAAGCTCGTGTCCCTCGCGGGGCTGCTCGCGGCAGCGCTCCTGATCGCCGGCGGGGCCTGGTCCGGACGGAGGCACGCCGGTGCTTGAGCGCGTCCTGGTGATTGTCCCGACCTACAACGAGGCGAAGAACCTCCCCCAGATCGTCCCCGCCATCCTCAAGCAGGACCCGCGGCTCGAGGTCCTGGTGGTGGACGACAACTCCCCGGACGGCACCGGGGACATCGCCGACCGGATGGCCGGTACCAAGTCGCGGGTGCATGTGCTGCACCGTTCGGCCAAGGAGGGGCTCGGCCGTGCCTATCTCGCCGGGTTCCGCTGGGGGCTCGACCAGGGCTACCAGGCGATGTTCGAGATGGACGCCGACTTCTCGCACGATCCGGCGTTCCTGCCGCGCTTCCTCGAGGCCATCGAGGACGCCGACCTGGTGCTCGGCTCGCGCTACGCCACCGGGGTCAACGTCATCAACTGGCCGATCTCCCGCCTGATGCTGTCGCTCGGTGCCAATCTCTACGCCCGCTGGGTCACCGGCCTGCCGCTGAGCGATTCCACCGGGGGCTTCAAGTGCTTCCGCCGGGAGGTGCTGGAGGCGCTGGACTTCTCCAAGGTCCGGTCCAACGGCTACGCCTTCCAGATCGAGATGAGCTTCCGGGCCTGGAAGAAGGGTTTCCGGCTCAAGGAGATCCCGATCATCTTCCACGACCGGGTGGAAGGGCAGAGCAAGATGAGCAAGCGGATCGTGCGGGAGGCGATCTGGATGGTCTGGTGGCTGCGGCTGCAGGGCCTCCTCAGGCGGATCTGACCATGACGGGCACCGTCTTTCACAAGATGTCCGGCTCCGGGAACGACTTCGTGATGCTGGACGGGCGGCAGGTCGACGCGGCGGTGTTCGACCGGGAGCCCGGCCGGGTCCGCGCGATCTGTGACCGGCGCCGGGGCATCGGGGCCGACGGCCTGGTGGTCCTCACTCCGGCGGGGCCCGGCGCAGTGCGGATGGACTTCTGGAACTGCGACGGCTCCCGGGCCGACATGTGCGGCAATGCCGCCCTCTGCAGCACCCGCCTGGCCACCCACCTGGAGCTCGCCGGGCCGGAGGGGCTCCAGCTGGTGACCCGGGCCGGGACCTTCCCGGTCCGGGTGTATCCCGGGCCCGGCGAGCTGGCGGAACTCAACCTCCCCGACTTCGCCGCCCCGACGACCCCGGTCGGACTTGAGCCCGGGGCAGGCGAGGCCCCCGCCGGATTCTCCACCGTCGGGGTGCCTCACCTGGCGCTCGAGGTGGCCGACCTGGAGCGACCCGACCTGATGGACCGGGGACGGGTGCTCCGGCACCATTCGCTGCTGGGGCCCGCCGGGGCCAACGTGAGCTTCGTGGCCAGGGTGGACAACCAGTGGCGGATCCGGACCTACGAGCGTGGTGTGGAGGCGGAAACGCTGGCGTGCGGGACCGGAACTGTGGCCGCCGCGACCAGCCTCGTGGTGGCCGGCCGGGCCGGGTTCCCCCTGGAAATCTGGACCCGGGGGGGCAGGCCGCTCGTCATCACGGCGACAGTGTCTGGTACCCAGATCCGCGATGTGTGGCTGCGCGGCGAAGGGCGGATGGTGTTTACTGGGGTGCTGCAGTCCCTCGGTGTTGATCTCTAAATTCATACAGGACAATCAATTAAGCTTATCGCTCCGGGCGGGCCCGGAGTTTTCCCCAGTTATCCACCGCGTTACTTAACATAATACATATTATACGACATAACGAGGAGGGCAAGGACAGAGGGGGCCAGCCTCCGGCAGCCCCCTCAGTGGCCTATCCAGGACCCGCCGCCGTCTCAGCAGCTGCCGCCGGTCGCCGTGGCGATCGTGGCCGACACCTCACAGCTTTGCAGGCTCTCGCCGGCCGAGTTCACTGCGGTGACCACGAAGAAGTACTTGGTGTTGGCGTCGAGCCCCGGCGGGTGGTCGAAATCGGTCGGGAGGTCGGTATGGGTCATGTTCCCCGGCAACGTGGTCACGTTGCCCGGGGTCACGCCCGTCACCGAGGCCATGTAGACCCGGTAGCCGACGGCGCCGGACACGGGATTCCAGGTGACCCGGATGTTGTTGTTGGTGACGGTCGCGGCCACCCCGGCCACGGCCGACGGCGGCGCGCTGGTCGTGGGGCCATCAGAGCCACCGCCACAAGCGCCCAGGATGAGCAGCGCGGTGGTGCCTGCGAGGAGCTTGCGCATCGGTCCTCCGGGAGGGGGTGGACACCTCCCGGCGCCGGAGGCGGCGCCCGGGAGGTTACAACTGCCCGCCGGTCAGTTCCGAGAGCCGGACCTTGGCCTCGGTGGTGGACGGGGATTCGGGATAGTCCTTCAAGATCTGGCGATAAATCGCCTCGGCCTTGGACGTGTCGCCCGCCGTGGACCAGGCCCGCCCCGCATCGAGCAGGAGCTGGGTCTTGATGTAGTCCACGGTGGCGGCCTTGGCCCCATCCTCGAAGGCCTGCGCGGCCTCCGGGGCCCGGTGGGCGTTCTCGTATGCCTGGCCCAGCAGGCCGTACGCCGGCGCGCGGAACTCGGCCGAGGCCGCGCCCTTCAGGAAGTCCTGCAGCGACGCGGCGGCCAGCTCGGCCTGGCCGTTCACCAGGCGGACCTGGTTCAGGCTCATGACCGCCTCCTGCCCCGCCCGCGTGCCGCCATAGGTGGTGATCACCTTTTGCAGCTCACTCGCGGCGAGCGGCAGGTTGCCGGACTCCGCGATCGCGCGCGCCTGGTCCAGCGCGCGGCTGGCGAACTCCTCCTTCCGCCGGCCGCTCAGCATCACGAACCACACCACCAGCGCGAGCAGCACCAGCGCCGCGCCGGCGGCGATGTAGCGGTTCACCGGGTGATCGAACCAGCGGTCCTGGGAATCAGCCGCCGCGGCGGGAGCCGCGGAAGGAGTGCTCGGGGCGTCAACGGTCGCAGCCATCAGTCTTCCATGCAGAAGCGGGAATGCGGCCAGGGGGTCGGCCCCGGCCGCTCGAGAGGTGCCCCCGAGACGATTCGAACGTCCGACCAACGGTTTAGGAAACCGCTGCTCTATCCAGCTGAGCTACGGGGGCCAAGCCCTTGATAATAGCGGCCTTGGCGGGGGCCCGTCAACGCCGATCAGACCGGGAGCACCACATGACAGGGGGCGCCGCGCAGCCGGGCTTCGCCGGCCAGCGCCCCGATCGCCAGCAGGAAGGACCAGCCGACCACCTCCCCACCCAGCCGGCGGACCAGCTCCCCGGCCGCTTCGGCGGTGCCGCCGGTGGCCAGGACATCGTCCACCACCAGGACTCGCGAGCCCGGCGGGCAGGCGTCCTGGTGGGCCTCCAGCGAGTCGGTGCCGTACTCCAGCTCGTACTCATGTCGGATGGTCTGCCAGGGGAGCTTGCCGGGCTTCCGGAGCGGGATGAACCCCGCCCCGAGGGTCACCGCCACCGGGGCGGCGAGGATGAATCCCCGGGCTTCGATCCCCACCACATGAGTCACACCGGCTGCCCGGAAGGGGTCGGCGAGGGCCTCCCGGACCTGCCGGAAGAGCAGGCCGTTCTGGAGCACCGGTGTGATGTCCTGGAAGACGATCCCGGGCTTGGGATAGTCCGGGATCGCGCGCAGCGTCTGGCGCAGGCGGTCGGTCACATTGGCCATGGCGTCAGTCCGGAATTTGGTTGGTGTGAATGCCGCAACTACCTTATTTCAAATGGATTTGGCTCTGCTTGTTCAACCGAAATCTCCTGCTTTTCCACATGCCGGACCTGCGCATGTGGCGGCCCCGACCCGAGCGCCGCTTCCAGCCGCTCGAGCGCCGCGGGATCGCCCTGCGCCCGGGCCTCGACCCGCCCGTCCGGCAGGTTGCGCACCCAGCCCGAGAGCCCCAGCGCGTGGGCCTGCCGCCGGACGAAATACCGGAACCCGACCCCCTGTACCCTGCCCTCCACCAGCCACTGGCGGGTCATCCGGCGGCCGGCTTCCTCAGGGTCGCCTTGAGCCATTCGATCCCGATCGGCAGCAGGGATACGGCGATGATCCCCATGACCACCACGCTGAAGTGCTCCCGGACCACGGGCAGCCCGCCGAAGAAGTACCCGGCCCCCACGAACAGCCCCACCCAGGCGGCGCCGCCGGCCAGGCTCATCCCCAGGAACCGGGGATAGGGCATGGCCCCGACCCCCGCCACGAACGGGGCGAAGGTCCGGATGATGGGGAGGAACCGGGCGAGGATCACGGTCTTCCGGCCGTGACGCTCGTAGAAGGCGTGGGTCTTGTCGAGGTACTCCCGCTTGAGGAAGCGGATGTTCCCGCTGAACGCCCGCGGCCCGATATACCGGCCGATCCAGTAGTTGGTCGAGTCGCCCAGGGTGCTGGCGGCGAAGAGCAGCAGGAAGAGCAGCCCCGGGTTGAGGCTCCCCATTCCGGCGAAGGTTCCGGCGGCAAACAGCAGGGAATCCCCGGGCAGGAAGGGGGTCACGACCAGCCCGGTCTCGCAGAAGACGATCAGGAACAGGATCCCGTAGGTCCAGGTTCCGTAGGTGGCGATCAGCTCGCTGAGGTGCGTGTCGAGGTGCAGGAACAGGTCGATGAAGTCCTTCAACAGCTCCATGGGCTCTCCAGTCAGGGGGCGTCGCCCGCGAAGCCGAACTGGCCGATCAGCGGCACGAACCGCACGTCGCTGACCGTGTGGCAAGCCACGTGCCCGTCGGCGGCCTTCTCGCAGTACGTGAGGGTCTGCTGCTCCCGGTCGCCGATCGGCAGGATCAGGCGGCCCCCGGGGGCCAGTTGCTCGACCAGGGGTTGGGGGATCTCCGGGGAGGCGGCGGCCACGATGATCGCGTCGTAGGGGGCGTAGGGGCGCCAGCCGAGGGTCCCGTCCCCCACCATGATGGAGACGTTGCGGACCCCGAGCTCCGCCAGGGTGTCGCGGGCGCGCTGCGCCAGCGGGGCCAGTCGCTCCACCGAGAAGACCTGGTCCGCGACCTTCGCCAGCAGCGCGGTCTGGTAGCCCGAGCCGGTCCCCACCTCGAGGACCCGGTCGCGCCCCGTGAGCCGGGCGAGCTCGAGCGAGCGGGCCTGCACCCAGGGCTGCGAGATCGTCTGGCCCCCGCCGATCGGGAGGGCCGAGTCCTCGTAGGCCCGGTGCCGCACACTCTCGGGCACGAACCGGTGCCGGGGGACCTCCGCAATGGCCCGGAGCACCGCGAGGTCGCGGATGCCCTTGGCCTGCAGCTCACCCACCAGCTGGGTCCGGTAGCCGCCGAAACCGTCGGCCTCGGTCAGTCCTCGAGCGACCATCCGCGCACGGTCTCCAGCAGGTCGTAGTTGGTGAGGTCCATGTGCAGCGGCGTGATGCTGATGTAGCCCGCCGCGACGGCGTGGTGGTCGGAGGTTTCGCCACCGGTCCAGTGGATGGAGCCGCCGCCGATCCAGAAGATCTCCCGCCCCCAGGGGTCCTTCATCCGGGTCAGGGATTCCTTGAAGTAGCGGCTGCCCAGGCTGGTGACCCGGATCCCCTGCACCGCCGCCGCCCCGCAGGGCGGCAGGTTGATGTTGAGCAGCATGTCGGCGGGAAAGTCGCGCACCTGGGTGATCCGCCGGACCAGCCCGGCGAGCAGGTCGCGGTAGCTGCGCAGCGTCTCCAGGTCCGAGGCCGGACCGGCAAACGAGATCGCGATGCCGGGCACTCCCAGGGTCACCGCCTCCATCGCCGCGGCCACGGTGCCGCTGTAGAGCACGTCCTCGCCCATGTTCGGGCCGTGGTTCACCCCGCTGAACACGAAGTGGGGGCGCTCGGTCAGGAGCGCCCCCAGGGCGAGGAGCACGCAGTCGGTGGGTGTGCCGTCCACCTGGAACGCCCCGTCGGGGCGGCGCGCCGGCCGGAGCGGCCGGTGCATGGTGAGGCTGTGCGAGGTCCCGCTCTGCTCCCGGTCGGGCGCAACGACGGTGACCTGCCCCAGCCCCTGGCAGACCTCGGCCAGCAGGGCCAGCCCGGGGGCCAGGATCCCGTCGTCGTTCGATACGAGGATGTGCATGAGGTCCGGAAGATAACCCGGCGGGGACCGCTATTCCTCCACCGGCTCCCGACGGGGCGGCGGGACCTTGCCGTCGAGGATGTCCACCACTTCCTCCACCGCCTCCCGCAGCTCGCGCAGGGTCTCGCGCTCGGTGGCGGCCCGGGCGGCGCCGCGCAGTTCGCCGGTGCGGCGGTAGTGCTCGATCCGCTGGCGGGCGCCCTCGATGGTGTACTTCTCGGTGTACAGGAGGTGCTTCACGAGCATGATCAGCTCGACCTCCCGGCTCTTGTACACCCGGTTGCCGGAGCGGTTCTTGGCCGGGTTCAGGAACCGGAACTGGCTCTCCCAGTAGCGGAGCACGTGCGGCTTCAGGTCGGTGAGGGCGCAGACCTCCCCGATGCTGAAGAACTCCTGGACCGGCCGCGCCATGGTCACCGCCACTGCTCCGCCTTGAGGGTACGCTCCATCAGCTCGCTCACCGCCTGCCGCGCGGGCTTCTCCTCGAACAGGATCCCCGCCACCTGGGCGCAGATGGGGAGCTCCACCCGGTGCCGTTCCGCCAGCGCCAGCGCGCCCCGCGCGGTGGTGGCGCCCTCCGCCACGCTCCGGTGGGCGGCTGTCCAGGCGGCGAGGGTCTGCCCGCCGGCCAGCGCCAGCCCGAGGGCCCGGTTCCGGCTAAGCGCCCCCGTGGTGGTGAGGATCAGGTCGCCCATCCCCGCCAGCCCGGCGAAGGTGAGCGGGTCCGCCCCCATCGCCACGCCCAGCCGGGTGATCTCGGCCAGGCCCCGCGTGATCAGCGCCGCCCGCGGGTTGTTGCCCAGCCCCAGCCCGTCGAGGATCCCCGCCGCGATGGCGATCACGTTCTTGAGCGCGCCCGCCAGCTCCACGCCGGTCACGTCGTCGTGGCTGTACACCCGGAACCGCGGCGTGGCGAACAGCGCCTGGGCCGCCGCCGCCGCCCCCGCCTCCCGCGCCGCGGCCACCACGGCCGTGGGCTGCCCCTGGTACACCTCCAGCGCGAAACTCGGGCCCGACAGCGCCGCCACCGGATGCCCGGGGAGCACCGACTCCAGCACCTGCGACATCAGCGCCAGGCTGCCCGGCTCGATGCCCTTGGTCGCCGAGACCACCGGAACCCCGGCGGTCATCCCGGGGCGGGCCGCCGTCGCCACCGCACCCAGCACGTGGCTCGGCGCCACCGTCACGATCATCTCGGCCCCGTGCACCGCCTCGGTGGCGTCACCGCAGGCCACCAGGCCCTCCGCCAGCGGGCATCCGGGCAGGAACACCGGGTTCTCGTGCCGCTGGTTGATGGCCTCCACGACGTCCGTCTCGTAGGCCCAGAGCCGGACGGCCAGGCCCTTGCGGGCCAGCAGGTCCGCGAGGGTGGTGCCCCAGCTCCCTGCCCCGAGGACCGCGACGCGCGTCATGCGGCGGGCGGGGGCGTGCGGACTGCTGCCCGCTTGCCGAAGCGGTTCTCCGTGCCGGCCAGCAGCCGCTGGATGTTCGCCCGGTGCTTCCAGACGATGAACAGCGCCACCGCGACGTCGAGCCCCACGCCCACCACCGTGCGCCGCGCCGGGTACAGCAGGGAATCGGCGCCCGGCAGCACCAGGGCCGCGGCGATCGAGCCCACCGACACGTACCCGGTGAGCCACACCAGCGCCACCCACAGCAGCGCGGCGAGTCCCACCGCCTTCGGTGCCAGCGCGAGCAGCATGCCCGCGGCGGTCGCCACACCCTTCCCGCCCTTGAAGCCGACGAACGGCGAGAGCGTGTGCCCCACCATCGCCGCCACGCCGCAGAGCGTGGGGAATGCCGGGAGCGTCGTGCTCTTCGGCCCGAAAAGGAGGACCGGGATCGCTCCCTTCGCCACGTCGAACAGGCCCACCGGCACCGCGAACCGCCACCCGAGGGTGCGATACAGGTTGGTCGCCCCGAGGTTGCGGCTCCCGTGCTCGCGCAGGTCAATCCCCCGGAACCAGCGCCCCGCCAGGTAGCTGGTGGGAATCGCGCCCAGCAGGTACGACGCTCCCAGCAGCAGCAGCGCGGTGGTCATCGCTCCCTTTCGGTGTCAGGCCCCGGACGGGTACCGGCCTCCGTCAGCCGCCCCGGACCCGGCGGCCGTCGTCCCGCCGGTGGTACTTGCTCGCGCCCCGCCCGGTGAACTTGAGCCGGAGCGGCGCCCCCGTGAACCCGTATGCCTCACGGAAGCCGTTCTGCAGGTACCGCTGGTACGACTCCGGCACGTCCTCCGGCCGGTTGCTGACAATCGCGAGGGTCGGGGGCCGCACCGCGATCTGGGAGACGTAGAGCAGCTTCACTTCCTCGCCCGGCGCCTGCGGGGGGGCGTTGCGCGCCACCAGCGCCTCGAGCGTCCGGTTGAGGTCAGCCGTCGTGACCCGGTCGTCGCGGGCGGCCGCCACCTCGAGGATCAGGTCCGGCAGCTTGCTCACCCGCTGTCCCGAGACCGCCGAGATGTAGACGAACGGCACATAGCGGAGGAACGGCGCCTTCTCCTCCAGCTGGTCCTGTCCCCGCTTGGCCGTGTTGGCGTCCTTCTCGGGAATCAGGTCCCACTTGTTGACCGCGACGATGAGACCCTTGCCCTCGTCCCATGCCTCGGTTGCGATGCGCAGGTCCTGCGCGTGCATCCCGCGATCCGCGTCCACCACCAGTACACACACGTCCGCGCGCTCGATCGCGCGATGAGTTCGGAGGGTGGAGTAGAACTCAATGTCATCTTCTACTTTAGCTCTGCGCCGTAAGCCCGCAGTATCAATGAAGTTGAGTGTCTTTCCCTGATACCGCAAGGGGGTGTCGATGGCGTCCCGGGTCGTCCCCGGCTCCGGAGACACCACCAGCCGCCCCTCGCCGAGCAGCCGGTTGATCAGCGAGGACTTCCCGGCATTGGGCCGCCCGACGACGGCCACGTGGGTGGCAGACTCGTCCTCGCCGCTCCCGCGAGGCGGGAGCGCTTCCACTACCGCATCCAGCAGGTCGCCGCTCGCCTTCCCCACGGCGGCGGAGAGAGGCAGCGGTTCGCCCAGGCCCAGCTCCCAGAAGGCGTGATGCCCCGTGGACCGGGGCAGGTCGTCCAGCTTGTTGACTGCCAGCAGGACCGGGCGGCCCGAGCGCCGGAGCTGGGCCGCCACCTCCCGGTCCACCGGATTGAGCCCCTCCTGCCCGTCCACCACGAAGAGGATCAGGTCGGCCTCGGCCACAGCCCGCTCCACCTGCTCCCGGACTGCGATATCCATCGAGTCCGACGAGCCGGGCACCAGGCCACCGGTATCCACCATCCAGAAGTGACGCCCGGCCCACTCGGCCTCCCCGAAGTGCCGGTCGCGGGTGGTCCCGGCCCGGTCGGAGACAATCGCGTCCCGCCCGCCGAGCAGCCGGTTGAAGAGGGTCGACTTGCCGACGTTGGGGCGGCCGACGATGGCGACGGTGGGTTTGCTCACGGGTGGGCCGGGGTCTCGAGGGCGTCGGTGAAGCAGTAGGAGGGCCGCACCTCGACCGGCACGCTGGCAGCCAGCTCGGCGAGGGTGAGGTCGTCCACGAAGAGCTGTTCGTCGTTCAGGGCTTCGGCGGGCAGCAGCGCGAGGTCCAGGTCCGCCCGGCCGGCCAGCGCGTCACGGAAGGCCCGGCCGGGGAGCAGGCCGGCGCAGCTGACCGTCGCGCCGAACAGCGGGTTGGTGAGGGGCAACAGCTCGAAGGTAGCGCCGGTCGCGGCACTGAGCGGGGCGAGCACCTGGGGCATCAGGGCCCCCATGGAAGTCCCGGTGCAGACCCCGATGCGCCGCCCGCGCCAGTCGGGAAGGTCCCCCTGCCCCTCCGCGATCCGCTGCTGGAGGAAGCGCACCGAGCCGACCCCATTTTCCACCTGCTCGAAGCCGTCGTACCAGGCCGCCGGCGGCAGCTCGCGCTCGGCCCGGAGGTAGAGCTCGTCGGCGCCGAGGGCCCAGCTGATGCCGCGTGCCCCGCGGGCCCGCTCGGCCCAGCGCTCCAGTCGCAGGAGCGCATCCCGGCACTCCTCACGGGTGGGCTCGCGGACGAGGTGATGCTTGCTGAAGGTGGTGAGCCCGACGGGAACGACCGAGACGCTCAGCACGCTCGCCCCGAGCGCCCACAGGTCGGCGAGCGTGCGCTCCAGGACCTCGCCGTCATTCACGCCGGGCGACATCACCACCTGGGTGTGGAACTGCAGCCCGTGAGACGCGAACAACCGCAGCTGCTCGAGGATGTCCGGGGCGAGCGGGTTCCGCAGCAGCCAGCGGCGGATCACCGGGTCGGTGGCGTGGACCGAGACGTACAGCGGCGAAAGCCGGTACTCCAGGATCCGGGCCACGTCGCGGGGCTTGAGGTTGGTGAGCGTGGCGAAGTTGCCGTACTTGAACGAGAGCCGGTAGTCGTCATCCCGGATGTAGAGCGTCTCCCGGAGGCCCTCCGGGAGCCCATCCACGAAGCAGAAATCGCAGCGGTTGGCACAGCGCCGGATCCGGGGCGGCTCCACCGAGACCCCCATCGGCAGCCCCTCGGGGCGTTCGATATCGTACTCGACCTCCTCCCCGTCCGGCCCGCGGACGTGGAGCAGGAAAGCGTCGTCGGCGGTGAGGAACTCCCAGTCGAGGAAGTCCTCGAGGGTCCGGCCGTTGACGGTGACGAGTTCGGTGCCCGGAGCGAGCCCGAGCTCCGCCCCGAGCGACTCGGGGGCGACGCGGGTGACCTTCAGCATGGCCGGGGAAGATAGAGGGGTACCCAAGGGGGGGGACCGGCGACGGGCCGGCCCGGCGGGGCCGGCCCGTCATCCGGACCGCGCGCGCGGCCTCACCAGCAGGCGGGGGCGCCCTCCTGGGTCACGGCCGCGTTGGGCGTATTCGCCGCGGGGCCGATGTACACGCCGCAGTTCTGCAGGCCGGAGACCAGGATCGGGTTGGTCATCACCGCCTTGTAGCCGGTCTGGGACACGTAGGTCAGCGCGAGCACATTCCCGGTGGAGGGGAGGAAGGTGATCTTCCCCGCCCCGCCGAGCGCGTTGACCTGAGCGCCCGCGGTGGTGTTTCCGGCGTAATCGCTGTTGTCGAAGTAGAACGCTTCCTGCGCCGTCACCAGGTTGCGGAGGTCCGTCTTCATGCTGGCGAGGACCGCCTTCTCCTTGGTGTTGGCGAACTTCGGGATGGCGATCGCGGCCAGGATGCCGATGATCACCACCACGATCAGCAGCTCGATGAGCGTGAATCCCTTCTTGGACATGGCGACTCCCTGCGTTCTGGGGCCCGGCCGGGGGGGCCCAACCAGCCAGTCGTGACCCCCAGAGCGGGGGCATAGCCCATGCCAAGAACGCCGGGAATACGCTAAGACATTGCCCTGGAATACGTTGCACGGATGCTCCGAGGCCAGATGAAAGCGGCGGGAGCGGCAAAACAGCGGCGTCCTGCACGAAGAAAGCGCCGCCCCCCGGGCTCGGGAGGCGACGCCTGACGTACGGTCGGGCCCCGGAGGGGCCCGGAGGGCTACTTGTGGCTCAGCGAGTACACGTAGGCCGCCACCGCCTTCACGTCATCGTCGCTGATGGCGGAGCCGCCCTTGGCCGGCATCGGGACGCCGCTCTTGGACTCTTCCTTCGTGACGCCGGTCGTGATCTGCTTGACGATGTCCTCGTAGGTGCCCTTGCTGTGGAGCCACACGTCGTCGGTGAGGTTCGGACCGACAAGGCCCTTCGCGTCCTGGCCATGGCAGGCGTAGCAAAGGCCCTGCTTGTGGAAGATCTCGTTGCCCTTGGCGACCATCTCCTTGGTCGCTCCCTGCGGAATGGCCTGCGCCGCTGCCGGGGCCGAGGCCACCAGCGCCAGGAGGGCGACACCCATGGCCGCACGGAGGATCGTCTTCATTCTGCGCTCCAGGTTGGGGATCCCGATGGCTTCACGCCGGGGCCCCAGAGGGGCATCGGGCGCCGGGCGAGCCCGGCAGGGGTGACTTGCGCAAAAGACAGGCCCACCCGGGCCGGCAGGGTGGGCTGTACCAGAGCGGGCGACCGGACTCGAACCGGCGACGTCCAGCTTGGGAAGCTGGCATTCTACCAACTGAATTACGCCCGCAAACCGGCCCAAAAGTGTCCAGCGAGGCGGGGCGTTGTCAATGGCGCCCGTCGGCCGATTCCAGAAAAGTGGACAAAATGTCCACGTTTGGAGACAGGCGGAGTGGGCCATTTCCGGCCCACTCCACCCCTCGGTCCGCTACTTCATCCGGTAACGCCAGGCCGCGGCGGGGCCGCCGGAGACCTTGATGCTGACGGCAGACTCCTCCCCGACCTTGAGCGCCGGGATGGTGGCCTCGCTGCTGCCGACGACGCTGCCGTCCTTGGCCAGGGCCTCGAAGGTGATGGTCACCGCGTGCGGAGGCAGCAGGGCATTGTTCTCGTCGCGGGCCTCGCGGCCGACGGCCTTCGCCGTGAACGTCGCGTCGGTGGCGCTGGCGCTGAAGTCGCCGTACTGGAGGTCGACCGGCAGGGCGTACTCCGCGATGATCGCCTCGGCGACCTTGTCCTGCTTGCCGAGGAACTTGTAGCCCTGCGCCATCAGCTTGTAGTTGTACTCGCCGAGCGGGTCGAGCTCGACCAGCTTGCCGGCCGACGCGGCCAGGCCCTCGCCATTGGACGTGGCCAGGTAGCTGTTGGCCTGCGCGAAGAGCGCATCGCGATGGTTCGGGTTCCGCTGGAGCACCAACCCGTAGGTCTTCGCCGCCTCGGCGTAGTCCTTGTCGTTGTACTGCCGGGCGGCGAGTTCCTGCAGCTCGCGGTCGGACAGGGCCGAGCCCGGATCCCCGCCCTCGCTCCCCGACGACGCCAGCAGCTGCCGCTCGATGGCCGCGGCGCTGTCCACCATGCCGGCGGCACGGAAGGCCTGCGCCAGCCCCTTCTGGCCCTGGTCGTCCGTCGGCTCGAAGCCGAGGTAGCGGTGGAAGGCCGCCACCGCCTCGGTGCCGCGCGCGGCGTTCAGGAGGAGTACTGCGTAGTTGTAGGCGGCACGGTTACGCACCTTCACGTAGCTCGGGTCCGTCGGCGTGGTCGCGGCGGCCTTGCCGAAGTACACGATCGCGCTGTCCATCTGCTTGTTGTCCAGCATGATGCCGGCGAGGCCGTTGAACGCGTGGGGCGTCTGCTGGTCCATCAGGATGGCCTGGTGGAAGAAGTAGGCCGCCGAGTCGGTCTGCTTGGCCTCGGTGGCGCCTTGGGCCGCGAGGACCATCGCCGCCCAGCCGCGGGTGCGATAGTGCTGGATGTCCTGGGCGCACTGCGGGGCCAGGGCGGCGGCCCTGGTGAGCGCGGTGTCGGCGCCCTGCAGCTCGCCGCGGAGCAGCTCGGTGCGGCCAAGCCAGTACCACGCCGCCGGGTTCTTCTTCTGGTCCTTGGTCAGGATGGCGTCATTGAGAATCCCGACCCCCTCCTTGAGGAGGCGCGCCCCGATCACCGGGTCGGAGACCGACGCGTAGCTGCTCAGCTTGGTCTTGGCGCTGCTGACGAGAAAGTGGCCTTCCTTGATGTTGCAGTCGGCGTCGACAAACTTGCTGCCGAGCTGCGCGGCAACGCGGGAGGCGATCTCCGGGTGCTGCGCCGAGAGCGGCGCGGCACCCGCCAGCAGCATGACCAGTCCGACAGTCGTCCTCTTCATTCCCTTCCCCTCGGTGATGGTGGGACCAGCGCACGCGCGGCCTGTTCGGCGTCACGCGCGACTTCCAGTGCCGGCCGGCCCGAGCGTCGGGCCGCGCGGCGCACGTCTTCGTATTCCGCCTTCAGGCGGGGCCCGGCGGGCGTCTCCAGCACCTTCACGCCCACCGATTCACCACCCGCCAGGGGCACCTGAAGCATGTGCCGGGCCAGCGTGACCCGCTCCACGGCCGTGCGACGGATGCCGGAAGTGGTACTGTGCAGGAACAGTGCCTCCGTGACGGCCTCCGCGTGCGCTGTGTCGCAGATCACCTCGACACGAATTCCGGGCCGGCCCTTCTTCATCTGCGTGGCCCAGACCTGGACGTCCAGCGCGCCGGCCTCGACCAGGGCCTCGCGCATCGGCTCGACGTATTCCGGGCTCAGGTCGTCCACGTCCGTGGCCAGCACGGTCACCCGCGCCGCCTCGGACACCTCCTCGGCAACGATCAGTCGTAGGGCGTTGGGGTACTCCGCCGGGTTGCGGCCACCGGCACCCCAGCCGGTGGCGAGCGGGCGCCAGCGGGCCGGCGGCGCCCCGGCGCCGAGCACCCGCAGGAGGACGGCCCCGGTGGGCGTAGTCGCCTCCCCGGTGACCGGCCCGTTGGGACCGATCTCGAGGCCGGCGAGGAGCCGCGTGGTGACGGGCGCCGGCACCGGCATCACGCCGTGCGCCGCGTGCACCCAGCCGCTGCCCACCGCCACCGGCCTCAGGTACACACGCTCGATGCCGAGCTGCTCGAACCCCTCGATGCCGCCGATGATGTCCACTAGCGCGTCCACTGCCCCGACCTCATGCAGGGCCACCTCGGAAGCGGGGACCCCGTGGACCCGGCCTTCCTCCTCGCACAGGAGAGTGAACGCTGACCGCGCCCGCGCTTGCACCTGGTCGCTGAGCGCCGCCCGGTCCATGACGGCGAGAAGGTCGGCCAGATGCCGATGCCCGCCCGCTCCGCCGTGGTCGTGATGATGGTGGTGCCCGGCGTGCGCGTGCGGGGCGGCCGGATCGTAGGAGGGGCTCGGGGCCTCGGTCCGCTCGCCAGGCAGGATCACGTGGACCTTGGTGCACCGGATCCCGGCGCGCTGCACGCCCTCGACCTCCACCCGCACCTCGGGAAACCCGAGCCGCGCCGGCAGCGCCCGGAGCCAGTCGGGAGGGGCCCCGGCGTCGAGCAGCGCGCCGAGCAGCATGTCTCCGCTGATGCCCGCGGCAGGGTCGAGGATGGCGCAGCGCGTCGAGGCCATAAGCCTGAAATATCGCCCGCCGTTCAGGGGGAGGGCAAATCGGCGGGGGAACGGTACAGCCACCCGGCGCCGGTGTTGAAGGCGACGACCCGCGCCTCGGGCTGCAGCACACCCTGGGCACGGAGCGCTTCCGCGGCGGCCAGCGCCGCGCCCCCCTCCGGCGCGAGATCGAGGCCCTCCTCGGCCGCCCCGCGCCGCGCCTGCTCGCTGAGCGCGTCGTCGGTGACGGCGATGGCGCCGCCGCTGCTCTCCCGGAGCGCCCGGAGCATGAGCCGGTCGCCCAGCGGGCCGGGGACCCGGAGCCCGCTCGCCACGGTCCACGGCTCGGGCCAGGGCGTGGCGTGATCCGCGCCCGACTCGAAGGCGTGCACCACCGGCGCGCACCCCGTGGATTGCACCGTGTACATCCGCGGGAGCGGATCGGTCACCCACCCCGCTTCGCGCAGCTCCTGGAACGCCTTCCACATCCCGATCAGGCCGGTGCCGCCACCGGTGGGGTAGATGATCGCCGCCGGGAGTGACCAGCCGAACTGCATCGCCAGCTCCAGGCCGAGCGTCTTCTTCCCCTCGATGCGATACGGCTCCCGCAACGTGGACAGGTCGAAGGCGCCCACCTCCGCCGCCCACGCGCGCGCGGCGCGGCCGCAGTCCCCGATGTGCCCCGCCAGCAGCACCAGTTCCGCGCCGAAGGTCCGGACCTGATCGAGAATGGGCCGGGGCGTGGTGTCCGGCGCGATCACCCGGATGCGCGCGCCCGCGCGGGCGGCGTAGGCCGAGGCGGCGACGCCGGCATTGCCCGCCGTCGGGATGACGAAGGTCTTCGCCCCCGCGGCGACGGCGCGCGTGATGGCCGCGCTCAGGCCGCGGGACTTGAACGAGCCCGTCGGATTCGCGCCCTCGTCCTTGATCCAGAGGTCCGCCAGGCCGATCCGCCGCCCGACCCTGGGCGCTTCCAGGAGCGGCGTGTCTCCCTCCCCGAGTGTGACGGGGGCCTCGCCGGCCGCAAGCGGCAGAAAGGGCCGGAAGCGCCACATCCCCTGCCCGCGCCGGACCTCGGCGCGGGCCGTGAGGCTGGGCGCCGGGCGGCCGGGATAGCGTACCAGCCAGGGCTGGCCGCAGGCGGGACAGGTGGTGGGTAACCCGGTCGGGGCGGCGGTCGCGCCGCAGCCGGAACACTCCAGGATCCAGTCCATGCTCAGTCGGTGTTGAGGAAGCGTTCGGCGAGCTGTTCCAGCCGGTCGTCGCCGCGCCGGCGCGCCTGGGCCAGGAACTGCTCGACGTGAGGCCGGAGTGACGGATCACCCCAGCGGTAGCCGGTCGCCTGCTCCGCCCCGAGGGAGTCGCCCCGGTTGGCGCCTTCGAGCAGCGCCCATGCGGCCGCGGCCGGGTAGCCGGGATCGGCGCGATCCGGGAGCTCGTACCGGGCCGGCGGTTCTTCCTGGTCCTCGCGGACAAAGGCGCGTGACATGGCCCGGAAGATAAGGGCGCGGCGGGCTCAGGCGCGGACGGCGCCGAGAATCCGCTCGGCGAGCGTGGCCGAGAAGCCGGGGAGGCTGGCGATCTCCGCCGCCGTGGCCGACTTCACCCCGGCGAGGCTGCCGAACCGTTCCAGCAGCACCCGTCGGCGCGCCGGGCCGACACCGGGGATGTCGAGCAGGGCCGAGGTGACGGTGCGCTGGGTGCGCCGCTTCCGGTTGTAGGCGACCCCGAAGCGGTGGGCCTCATCCCGGATCCGCTGCAGCAGGCGGAGCGACGGGCTGCGCCGGGATAGGCGCAGGCTCTCCGGCCGGCCGGGAAAGAAGACCTCCTCCTCCCGCTTCGCCAGGCTGACCATTGGGATGTGGCCGAGCCCCAGCGCCTCCGCGGCGGCGACGGCAGCCGCGAGCTGCCCCTTGCCGCCGTCGATCACGATGAGGTCGGGGAACGGCTTCTCCTCCTCGCGCCGCCGGCTCAGGAAGCGGGTGATGACCTCGTCGATCGCGGCGTAGTCGTCCTGCTGGGCCTCGCCCTTGATCTTGAACTTGCGGTAGTCGGCCTTGCGCGGGCGCCCGGCCTCGAACCAGACCAGCGACCCGACCGTGTCCCGCCCCTGATTTGTCGAGATGTCCACGCAGATCATGCTGCGCGGCACCGCGCTGAGCCCGAGGTCGCGACCGAGGGCGTAGACCGGGTCGCCGGCGCGCTCGTCGGTCTCGAACGACTCGATACGCAGGCTCTCGAGGAGGTGCCGGGCGTTCTGGTCGGCCAGGTCGAGCCAGCGCCGCGCGGTGCCCCGCTGCGGGACGTGCCACTCGGTCTCCGGCATCAGCTCCTGGAGCAGGCCCACTTCCTCCGGCGGAAAGGGCAGCACCAGGCGCCGGACCCGATCCGCCATGGGGACATAGGCCCTGACCAGCAGGAAGTTGAGGATCGCCTCGTCGGTCTCCTCGCCCAGGTTCTCGAGGAAGGCGTGCTCCCGGGCGACCACCCGTCCGTCCCGCACCCGCACGACCGCGCCCACGGCGTCATCGCCATCGCGGGCGTAGCCGATCACGTCCGCGTCGCCGGTGCCGATCACCTCCACGCTGGCAGGCGCGTCGAGCTGCTCCAGCCACTTGAGCTGGTCGCGCAGGCGCCCCGCGCGCTCGTAGTCCTGGCGCTCGCTGGCGGTGAGCATCGCGTCCCGCACCTTGCCCCGGACGTCCACGGTGCGGCCGGAGAGGAAATCCAGCACCTCGTCGATCATGCCCCGGTACTCGGCCTGCGTCTGCCAGCCGACGCAGGGGGCGCGGCAGCGCCCGATGTGATAGTCGAGACAGGGGCGCTCGCGCTGTTCCCGCGGCAGGTCGTCGGCACAGGACCGCACCGTGTAGAGCCGCCGGATGATGACCAGGGCCCGGCGCAGCTGGGTGACGTCGGTGTAGGGACCGAAGTAGCGCGCGCCCGGCAGGTCGAGGCGGCGGGTGACGAGCACGCGGGGGAACGGCTCGCCGACCGTCACCGCGATCGAGGGGTAACTCTTGTCGTCCTTGAGCCGCACGTTGAAGCGCGGCTGGTACTCCTTGATGAGGTTGTTCTCCAGCAGCAGCGACTGGGCCTCGTTGGCCACCACGATCGTTTCGACATCCGCGATCTGGCGCACTAGGTACTGGGTCTTGAGGCTCCCCGCGTGATCCTGGCTGAAATAGCTGCGCACCCGGCTGCGGAGCCGCTTCGCCTTCCCCACGTACAGCACGTTGCCGGCGTCGTCCTTCCAGAGGTACACGCCGGGCTGGTCGGGGAGGGTATCGAGCTTGCGCTGCAGCGGATCGGGGGCGTCGTCCGTCATCAGGCGAAAGATAGCCCGGGAGGTCGGAGGCTCAGCGGCGCCGGAGCCGTCCGAGGATGCCCCGGGCCTCGGGGACCCCCAGGGCGCCGGTGAGGAGGAAGTAGGCCGTTCCGAAGGGCAGGATCACCGCCGCCCCCCGGGGAATCGGTGGCAGCGCGGGGAGCAGCCGGTCCACGCCCACTCCCAGCCCGGCGGCCAGCAGCGCGGGCCCCCAGAGCCGGAGGAGGTGGCGTCCGGGGATCCCCGTCGTCCCGATCCGGGGCGTCAGGCCCCGCTGCAGCAGCAGGAATTCCACCCAGCCGGCGACGCCGGCGGAGGCGGTGAGTCCTGCCGCGCCCCAGCGGAGCTCCAGCCCGAGGAGCGGCGGCAGCAACACCGCGCAGACATAGCCCAGGACGATCGTCAGCGTCACCCGCACGATGGCATAGCGGAGCGGCGTGCGGGTGTCCTGCAGCGCGTAGTACGCGGAGCTGTACAGCCGCCCCATGGTCGCCGCCAGCAGCCCGACCGCGCTGCCGGCCAGGATCGCCCAGATGTACCGGCTGTCGTCGGCGGAGAACTGCCCGGTCTGGAAGAACGCCGCGGCGAGAATGGCGCCGAAGGCCAGGAACGCCACCGCGGAGGGCACCACGAAGAACGCGATCCGCTCGAGCCCCGCATCGAGCCGGGCGCGGAGCGCCGCGGCCCGGGCCGCCGCGTCGCCCTGGGTGCTGGACATGGCGGGCAGCTCCGCCGCGGAGACCGACATGCCGAAGAGGCTCACCGGCAGGGTGTAGAGGATCTGGGCGATGTTGAGCCCGGCCACGGCCCCGGTGCCCAGCAGGCTGGCGAGCACCGTATCCACGAACGCGCTGATCTGCACCACGCCCCGCCCGAGGAACACCGGCCCGAAGTTGCGTAACACCGTGCGCACGTGGGCCCCGGAGGGGTCCGGCGCGGGACGGAAGCTCCCGAGCAGGCGGCTCACCGAGGGCACCTGCACCAGGAACTGCAGCACGCTGCCGATCACGGAACCGGCGGCGGCGGCGAGGGCCCCGAGCGCGTCGGTGCCCCCGCCTCGCATGGCCAGGAGCAGCGTGACGATGATCGCCAGGTTCCAGATGACCGGCGCGGTGTACGAGAGCAGGAACCGGCGGTGGCTGTTGAGGACCCCGAGGCACCAGGCGGAACCCACCAGGAAGCCGGCGCCGGGAAACAGGATCCGCACCAGGCGGATGGTCAGGGCGAGCTTCTCCCCCTCGAATCCCGGGGCGATCAGGCGCGTCAGGGGCCCCGCCAGCAGCATGCCGCCGAGGACCAGGGCCGAGACCACGACCGCCAGCAGCCCGAAGACCGCCCCGGCGACCCGGTCGGCCTCCTCGTGCCGGCCGTCCGCGCGAAGCCGGGCGTACACCGGGATGAACGAGGCGGAGAGCACCCCCTCGCCCAGCAGGTTCTGCAGCAGGTTGGGGATGCGGAAGGCGGCGAGGAAGGCGTCGCTGGCGTCGCCGAGGCCCAGGTAATGAGCCAGCACCCGCTGGCGGGCCAGGCCGAAGATGCGGCTGAGGAAGATCCCGGTGGCGACCAGGACCGCGTGCGAGGCGGAGCGCCTGGGGCGCGTCTCCGCCGGCGGCTGGGCCGGCGCGCTCAGGGGGCCGGAGGCCGCGGGAGGCTCGAGCGGGGCTGGTCCTCGAGCAGCCGCTGCAGGAACTGGTTCTCCTCCTGCAGCGCCGTGACATTGCGCTGCAGGTCCTCCACCTCGGATTCGAGGATCTCCACCTTCCGCGCGAGGTCGGCCAGCGGCGGGGGCGTCTGTTCCCCGCCCTCCAGCCGGCGCGCGATGGCGCGGCCGATGGGCGAGTCCACCACGATCCCCATGATCGGGATCAGGAGCGCGACGAGGAGGATCAGGCCGAGGAATGCCATGGCTCGAGTCTACCGAGGCCCCGGGGCCGTCTCAAGGGCGGTGGCGTACCAGGAGGTGACCTGGGCCGCGAGCGCCTCGAGGAGCACCGCGCCGTGGCGGGCCAGCAAGGGGGCGAGGGTGAGCACCCGCTCCTGCGGCTTGCCGAGCGGCTGGACCAGTTCCCGCGCCCGCCCGATCTGGCCGGTCTCGGTCACCTGGCGGCGCTTGAGGTGCTTCACCAGGCGCTGCTCCGAATCGTCGGCGCCCTGCAGCGCCCGCCGGCGGTGCCGTTCGAGGGTCCGCTCGATTGTCGGGTCGATGGCGACGGCGGCCCGGATCAGGGTCGCGTAGTCGCGTTCGAGCGTGGCGCGGAGGCTCCCCAGCGCCCCGGTGGCCGCGGCGGGCAGCTGGTCGCGGACCACGCGGGTCTCGAGCCGCTGCCCCGGGGCCAGGAGCTCCTCCAGCGTGGCACCAAACTTCTGCAGCACCCGGTCGGTGCGGGCGTCCACGATCAGGCCCGACCACCGTGGCAGCGGGCGTTGCCGGGAGACGCCAAGCGGCTGGTAGAGCGCCTCGGCGAGGGCCCAGTATCGCAGCTCCCCCGGCCCGCCGAGGTAGGCTACGGTCGGGAGGATGGCGCTTTCCACCACCGGCCGGAGCAGCACGTTGGGAGAGAACCGTCCCGGATCGGCGGCCGCGAGGCGCTCGACCTCGGCCAGGGCGAGTTGCTCCCGGCTCCGGCGGGTCTGGAAGCCGGGCCCGCGCAGGGCGAGGCGATCGCGGCCCTGCTGGCCCTCGTACATCACCAGTGTCGCGCCATCCCCGACCGTGACGCCGGGGTCCCGTCCCTCGGCCAGGAGCGCCGCGTGCCGCGCCACCAGCAGCCGTTCCAGCGGGGCGGCCTGCTCCAGGGCTCGCTGCAGCAGCGGCATCTGGGCCCGCTTGGCCGCCGCATGGGTCGCATCGAACACCACGATCCCGAACGGCGCAAGCACTTCGGCCAGGGTATGGGCGCAGGCGTCGGCGAGCGTGGCCTCGGGTCGATACCACCGCCGGAAGAGCGCCAGCACCTCGTCCCGCCCCGGGCCGGGCTCGAGGTCGGCGGCCAGGCGGTCGAGCACGGGGCCGATCTCGGGCCCGACCGGCTCCCGGTAGAGCGGCGTGAGGGGCGCATCCGCCGCCCGCTCCCGCAGGGTGACCGTGATGGTCTCCCCGCCCGCCGTGGTCCAGGAGGCGTGATTCCCCTCGGCGAAGTCATGATCCCCACCGGCGGCCCAGAAGACGGGCACGACCGGCCGGCCCCAGCGGGCCTCGCAGAGGCGCGCCAGCGCGGCGGCGGAGAGGGCCTTGTGGATGGTGTAGAGGGGACCGGTCAGCAGGCCGGGCTGCTGCCCGGTGGTGACGACCAGCGCCCGCGGGTCGCGCAGGCGGCCCAGGCTGGCGCCACGCCCCTCGGCGCACACGAAGGCGTCGAGCAGTGCCGGATCGAGCCCGCCCTCACGCGGGGCCGGCCACGCCATCGGCGCGTCGAGCGGGGTGCTGACCAGGCGGAAGGTCACGCCGCCACCTGCGCGACCAGGATGGTCCGGGTGCCACCCCCGAGGGCCCCGCCCTCGTAGTCGCCGAAACCGGCCCGCACCGCGGCGCCATGCGCCTCGAGCATGCGGGTGAGGTCGTCGGGACCGAGCAGCCGCACCCGCTCCTCCCAGCGCCGCCCGTCGGCCAGCGCAATCACCTTGCGGACGAAGCGGCCGTCCGGCGTGAGGCCCCGGGTGATGTGCACCGGCGTGTCGCCGTAGCGGGTACGCTCCTCGGGCACGAGCGAGTTGCGCACCTGCTCGGCGTTGAGGAAGTCGATCACGAACCACCCCCCGGGGCGCACCGTGGCCAGCATCTGGCCCAGCGCATCGGTGTGCTCCTCATCCTCGGCGAAGTAGCCGAAGCTGGTGAACAGGTTCACCGTCAGGTCCATGCTGCCGGGCCGGAACGGCAGCGCGCGCATGTCGGCCCGCACCAGCGGGCGGGAGGTGAGCGTGCGGGCCCGCCGGAGCAGCGCGGCGGAAAGGTCGAACCCGTAGGCGATGGCGCCCGCCTGCTCCAGCGCGGTGAGGTGCCGCCCCGCCCCGCAGGCCACGTCCAGCACCCGCCAGCCCGGCCGCCAGGGCAGCCGGCCGGCCAGCAGCGCCACCACCCGCTGCGCATCGGCCTCGTTACGATGGGGATAGAGGTGCAGGTACTCCTCCCCGAACCACTCCTCGAACCACTCCGCCATCGCCGCCGGCCTTGCTCCTTCCCGGCACCCGCCGGGCTCACTTGTGGTAGGGCTCGCCGCGAAGAATGGTAAACGCCCGGTACAGTTGTTCCAGTAGGACCACGCGGGCAAGTTCGTGCGGGAGGGTGATGGCGCCGAGGCTCCAGCGGTGGCGGCAGGCGGCGGTGAGGGCGGGATCGAGTCCGCCGGAGCCACCCACGAGGAAGGCCATGGGCCGGCTGGCGTCACGCCAGCGGCCGAGCAGGCGGGCCAGGTCCTCGCTGGACCAGGGCGCGCCGTGCAGGTCGAGGGCGACGGTCTCCGCGCCGGCCGGCAACCGCTCCCGCAGGCGCTCCCCCTCGAGCCGGCGCGATTCCTCGGGTGTCCGCCCCCGCCCCGCCTCCTTCACCTCGACCTCCGCCGCCCGGATGTACCGCCCCAGGCGGCGGAGGTAGTCGTCGGCGGCGTCGCGGTACGCGGGACGCAGCCGGCCGACGGCCAGCAGGGTCAGCGTCAGGCGTACATCCCGCGGAGGCGGTGCACCACCGCGACCCGGTCAATGGCCAGCATGTAGGCGCCGATCCGGTTGTCCACGTTGTGCTTCTCGGCCATGCGCGTCACCTGCTCGAACGACTCGACCATGATGCGCTCGAGGCGGGAGTTCACCGTCTCCTCGTCCCAGAAATAGCCGCCGCGATCCTGCACCCACTCGAAGTAGCTCACCGTGACCCCGCCGGCGTTGGCCAGGATGTCGGGGATGACGAAGATGCCCTTGTCGTTGAGGATCTGGTCGGCCTCCGCGGTGGTGGGGCCATTCGCGCCCTCGCAGATGATCCGGGCCTTGATGTCGGCGGCGTTGTCCTCGGTGATGACGTTCTCCAGGGCGGCGGGGAGCAGCACGTCGCAGTCGAGCAGCAGCAGCTCCTCGTTGGTGATGTGATCGCCCTCGGGGTAGTCCTTGAGCAGCTTGCGCTCCTGCACGTGCTGCAGCAGGGCCGGGATGTCGAGCCCGTTCGGGTTGTACAGCCCGCCGGACTTGTCGCTCACCGCGACGATGACCATCCCCTCCTTCTGCATCAGGTCGGCGGCCACCGACCCGACGTTGCCGAAGCCCTGGATGGCGACCCGGGTGCCGGCGATCGGCATGTCCAGCTTCTTGAGCGCCTCCCGGGTGGTGAACATGCACCCGCGCCCGGTCGCCTCGCGCCGGCCCAGCGAGCCGCCCATCGCCACCGGCTTGCCGGTGACCACGGCGGTGACGGTGTGCCGCTTGTGCATGGAGTAGGTGTCCATCACCCACGCCATGACCCGCTCGTTGGTGTTGACGTCCGGCGCCGGGACGTCGGAGTCCGGGCCGAGGGTGTCGATGATGCTGGAGGTGTAGCGCCGGGTGAGGCGCTCGATTTCGGCGTTCGACATCGTGGTCGGGTCGCAGATCACGCCGCCCTTGGCGCCGCCGAAGGGGAGGTTCACCACCGCGCACTTCCAGGTCATCCAGCCGGCGAGCGCCTTCACCTCGTCGAGTGTCACCTGCAGGTCGAACCGGATCCCGCCCTTGGCGGGGCCGCGGGAAGTGTTGTAGATGACCCGGTAGCCGGTGTAGACCTCCACCGTCCCGTTGTCCCGCAGCACCGGGACGGAGACGATGATCTGCTTCTCCGGTGCCCGCAGGATCTGGTACAGCCCCGGCTCCAGGTTGAGCCGCGCGGCGGCGTCGTCGAACCGCGACATCATCTCCTCGAACGGATTGTCCGTCGTGAGGAAGCGGTCTTTCTCCGGCCGGATCACCGTCTGCCGGGGACGCGGACTGATGGACGTCATAACCTCTCCAGTGACTGTTAGAGGCGCTCGGCGGGCGTCACGACCGCCTCGAGCGCCACGGCGAGGAGCTCCCCGCCACGCTCCCACGTGAGGTCCAGCACCGCCACCAGCGGCTCGGGCGCATCCGACGGCCAGCGATCCCGGAGCTTCACCGCGTCCTTCTCCGTGATCACCACATGGTCCGCGCGCCGCGCCGCATGGGCGAGCCAGGAGACATCCTCCTGGCCGTAGTCATGATGATCCTTCCAGGTGGCCACCTGCACCGCCGCCCCGGTGGCCTTGGTCTGCGCCACGAAGGCCTCCGGATCGCCAATCGCGCTGGCGGCCACCACCCGGCGCCCCGCCAGCGATTCGGCGCCCAGCAGCCGGCCGGTGAGCAGGCCCTCGAACCGGGTGAGCCCCAGGTGGGCGATCGCGACCGGGCCCCGGACCCGCGCCTGCAGGTCCTCGGCCAGCGCCGCGGCGGCCTCGGCCGAGGCCCGCTTGCGGGTGACCACCACCGCATCGGCCCGGTCGAGCGCCGACCACCCTTCCCGCCACGGCCCCGCCGGGAGCAGCCAGCGCACCGCGCGGGTCGTCTCCGCGCTGACCACGACCACGTTGAGGTCCGGACGCAGGTCGAGCCGCTGGAAGGCATCGTCCAGCACCAGCACCTGGGCGCCGCGGGCCAGGGCCCGCTCCGCACCGGCCACCCGGTCGGCATCGGCGATGACATGCGCCCCCGGCAGGGCCCGCGCGTGCACCCGGGCCTCGTCCCCACCCCCGTAGGGCCGCAGCAGGACGCCGGGCACCAGCCCCCGCTCGGCGTAGAACCGGGCGATCCACATGGCGATGGGGGTCTTGCCGGACCCGCCCACGGTGAGGTTGCCGACGGCCACCGCCGGGAGCGGCAGGTCACGAACCGGCAGCAACCCGTGGCCAAACGCCATCCGCCGCCCCCGCATCCAGGCGCCCCACAGGGCGGAGAGCGGGAGCAGCGCCAGCCGGACCAGCCGGGCGTCGAGACGCCGGCTGGTCCAGAGCCAGCGGATCAGTCGGTGGGTGTCGCCGCGCCGTCGGGCCATGCCGCCAGTCTCATTGCTCGGTCCAGTTCTCCGATCGCCGCCCGGCCGACTGCCGCCGGATCGGGCAACGCGCCTGCATCCACCGGGGTTCCGTACGCCAACCGGACCCGTGCCAGGGGACCGGGGAGCAGGAATCGGTCCCACGACCGCGCCCGCCACCCCGGCCGGGCTTCCGCGTGCACCGGGACCACCAGGGCGCCAGCCCGGGACGCCGCCTGAAAGGCGCCGGGTTTGGCTTCTCTTCGGGGCCCCCTCGGCCCATCCGGAGTTACCCCGATCGGTGTCCCCTCCCGGAGGCGCCGGATCGCCTCTCCCAGCGCCTTCCTGCCCCCGCGCGTGCTGCTCCCCCGGATGAGGCCATACCCGAGGGACGCGGCGAAGCCGGCCAGCAGCTCGCCATCCCGGGCCTGACTGATCACCGCGGCGATCCCGAGGCCGCGGTGGTGCCACATCACCGGCAGCAGGCACTCGTGCCAGCAGAGCAGCACGAAGGGCCGCCGGGAGGCCTGCACCGCCTGCCAGGGACCGTCCGCGATGGTCTGCACCCGCCAGCTCCGCGCCAGGGCGCGGGCCAGGGGTGGGGCCAGCCGGTTCAGCACCCCAGCCGCTCCTCCACCAGCGAGGCGACCCGCCCGGCGGCCCCGGGGCCCCCCAGGCGGTCGCGGACGATGGCCAGCCCGGCACGCTGCCGTGCCGCGGCGGGACTCGATTGTTCCAGGAGGCCCCGCACGGCGTCGCCGACTGGCGCGGCAGACACCGGCGGATGCCAGAACTCCGGTACCACATCCTCTCCGGCAATCAGGTTGACCAGGCTGATCCGGTCCACCGTCATGAGCCGGCGCGCCACCTCGTAGGTGAGCCGCGCCGTGCGATACGCCACGACCATCGGCACCCCGGCCAGGGCCGCCTCGAGCGTCGCGGTGCCGGACTTGACCAGCACCACGTCGGCCGCCGCGAGCACCTCTGCCGCGGCACTCCGGTGCAGCGCGAAGGGCGCGCTCTCGGGGTAGTACCCGCCGCTGGTGCCGGCGACGACGACCCGGCCGCACCACCCGCCGGCGAGCATTTGCCGCCCGACATCCCGGAAGAGCGGCCAGTTGTAGCCGACCTCCCGCTCCCGGCTGCCGGGAAAGATACCCAGGGTGACCTCGCCGGGACGGATCCCCAGGTGGGCCCGGGCGGCCTCCCGGGCGGGCCGCTCCCGTTCCACGGCCGGATGCCCGACATAGCGGCAGGCGACCCCTCGGCCCCCGAACCACCCGGCTTCGAAGGGCAGCACGCTGGCTACGACGTCCGCGCCCTGCTGCAGCGCCGGCAGTCGGCCGGGACGCCAGGCCCACAGCTGGGGGGCGACGTACTGGATCACCGGGACCCCCGCGGCCCGAAGCCGGGCGCCGAGCCGGAGGTGGAACCCCGGATAGTCCACCAGCAGGGCCGCGGCATAGTCGCCGGCCCGGGCCCGGGCGGTCAGTTGTCGGAGGAGGCTGAGGTGCCGTGGGAGTGCCCCCAGGACCTCCTGGAAGCCCATCGTGGCGAGCGATTCGGTCTGGCCCAGGGGATGGACGCCCGCGTCGCGCATTCGGGGCCCCGCGATCCCTTCGATCGCCAGGCCCGGCCGCCGTTGCCGGAGCTCACGCACCACTTCCGACGCGAGCTGGTCGCCCGAGGGCTCGCCGGCGCTCACCAGCAGCCGCCGGGAGGCGGCGCCACTCATGCCTCGAGTGGCGGCGCCGGGGCGGCGAGCCGGATGGCCTCGGCCACCTGGAGGGCCAGGCTGAGCGCCGCACGGCCCTCCACGCCGCTCACCACCGCCTCCCGCTCCCCGCGCACCGCGTGCAGGAAGCTTTCCAGCTCCAGTCGCAGGGCATCGGCGGCCGGCGCCTCGAGAGGGATCCGCTCGGCCACATCGGCCAGGGCCCGGGCGCCCCCCGGCGTCCAGCCGTTGCGGAGCCGGAGGAACTCGCCCTGCCCCGTGCCGAGGTCCAGGGAGAGGTAGCCCTCCTCCTGGTACACCCGGAGCCGGCGCACCCGCTCGTCGGCGATGCGCGAGGCCGTGACGCTGGCCACCAGCCCGGTGGCGAACTCCACCCGCGCATGGGCCACATCGAGCAGCGGGGAGAGCACCGCCGCGCCATTGGCGCGGACTTCCTGGGCCTCGGGCGCCCCGGCCAGGTGCAGGATGAGGTCCAGCTCGTGGATCATGAGGTCGAGCACGACCGGCACGTCGGTGCCCCGGGGTTGGAACGGCGCGAGGCGCTCGCCCTCGATGAAGAGGGGCCGGTCGAGGTAGGGCAGCGCGGCGCGCAGGGCCGGGTTGAAGCGCTCGATATGCCCCACCTGGAGCAGCGCGCCGCGGGCGGCGGCGAGGTCGAGCAGGCGGTCGGCCTCCTCGAGGGTGGCGGCGAGCGGCTTCTCCATGAGCACGGCGCGGCCGGCGTCCAGCGTTGCAAGGCCGACCTCGCCGTGTACCGTGGTCGGCACCGCGATGGTCACCGCCTCGCAGGCCTCGAGCAGTTCCTCGCGCGAGCCGCAGGCGCGAGTCCCGAACTGGCCCGCGACATACGCCGCGCGGTCGGTCCGGATGTCGTAGACCCCGACCAGCTGCGCGTCCGGCATGGAGGCGAGGTGGCGCGCGTGATGCCAGCCGAGCGCGCCGACGCCGATGACGCCCACCCGCACGGGCCGCTTCATCCGGGCAGGCCGCGGCTGGTCGAGGCCACGAAGTCGACCAGCCGCGCCACTTCCGGCACGCTGGCCGCCGCAGCCGCCCGCAGCTCCGCCACCGCCTCGGCGCGAGGCCGGGGACTGTTGAACAGCAGCCGGTAGGCCCGCTTGAGCGCGGCGATGGTCTCCCGGGAGAAGCCAGCGCGTTCCAGCCCCACGCCGTTGAGCCCGAACAGCCGCACCGGATTCCCCACCGCCTTCACGTACGGCGGGATGTCCTGCGGGATCCGGGAAGATCCGCCGATGAACGCGTGCGTGCCGATGGTCACGAACTGGTGGATGGCGCAGAGCCCGCTGAGGCTGGCATGATCCTCGATGGTGATGTGCCCCGAGAGCTGGGTGCTGTTCGCGATGGTGACGCCATCGCCGAGCTGGCAGTCGTGGGCCACGTGCACATAGGTCATCAGGTAGCAGCCGGCCCCGACCCGGGTGGTGCCGGTTGCGGTGGTGGCGCGATGCACCGTGCTGTACTCGCGGATCACGGTGTCGGCCCCGATCTCGACCCAGGTGTCCTCGTCGCGGTACTTGAGGTCCTGGGGCGCGGCCCCGAGCACCACCCCCGCCCCCAGCTGGACGCGCGGGCCCAGCCGCACGTTGCGCTCGAGCACCGCGTGCGGGCCGATGCGGCAGCCGGGCCCGATGACGACGCCCGGCCCCAGCACCGCATAGGGCCCGACCTCGACCTCCGGCGCCAGTTCCGCGGCCGGGTGGACCACTGCCGTGGGGTGCAGCGTGAGGGTCACTTGTCCGCCAGTCCCGCCATCATCTCCGCTTCGGTGGTCACCTGTCCGTTCACCCGGGCCACGCCCTTCATCCGGGCCACCTTGCCGCGGAACTGCAGCATCTCGACTTCCATGATGAGCTGATCGCCCGGCACCACCGGCTTCCGGAACTTCACCTCATCCAGCGACATGAAGTACACCACCTTCCCGGCCCGGTCGGGGATCTGCTCCATGAGCAGCAGGCCGCCGGTCTGGGCCATCGCCTCGACGATGAGCACCCCCGGCATGATCGGGTGCCCGGGGAAATGGCCCTGGAAGAAGGGCTCGTTCATGGTGACGTTCTTGAGCCCGACGATCCGCTGCTTCCCGTCGGTCTCGAGGATCCGGTCCACCAGGAGGAACGGGTAGCGGTGGGGCAGCAGCTCCAGGATCTGGCGCACGTCCATCATCCCTCCTCCAGGCGTCGGGCCCGTGCCCCGATGGCGCGGGCGCAGGCGTGATTGCCGCGGTGACTGGGTCGCTCGGCGCGGATCGCGGCGCGGAGCGGCGCCCCCAGCAGGGCGAGGTCTCCCAGCAGGTCACCCAGCTTGTGGCGGGCGCATTCGTCCGGCCAGCGGAAGCTGGTGTTCACCGGCCGCTCGCGGTCCAGCACCACCGCCACCGAACCGTCCGCCCCGGCGATGAGCCCGCGGGCCCGCAGCGCCGCCAGTTCGGCAACGAACCCGAAGGTGCGCGCACCAGCGATTTCATCGCGGAAGCGGTCCGTCCCCGGTCCCAGCCGGGCGCGCTGCACCCCGATCACCGGCTCGGCGTACTCCAGCCCGACCTCGAGCTGCAGGGCCGCGGCCGGGGTGACGTGGTACTCGCTGTCGCCGTCCCGGAGCGCGAAGGGCTCGTCCACCACCAGGACCGTCCGGCAGCCGGCCGCCCCCACGCGCCCTGCCGCTTCCAGCAGCCCGACGAACGGCTCGAACGACCCATCGCCAATCGGCAGCTCGGGTGCGTCCAGCTCGATGCACAGGTCGTCGAGCCCAGCAGCGGCGACAGCGGCCAGCAGGTGCTCCACCGTTTCCACCCTGATACCCTCGTGCTCCAGGGCGGTGCGCCGGTCGGCGGCTGTGACCAGGCCCAGCCGCGCCGGGATCGTGGCTTCGGGGCCGAGGTCGCTCCGGCGGAACACGATCCCGGCGCCGCTCGAGCCAGGGAGCAGCGCCAGGCGCACTGCGGCCCCCGTGTGCAGGCCGCGGCCCTGGAGTTCAGCGCCCCGCGCGGTGGTCCAGCGCATCGGTCTCGGCCAGGCGCATCAGGGCCTCCGCCGCCGGGGCCAGGCGGTACAGTGCCGCCTGCGCGCGGAGGAACTGGCGGTGCGGCCGCGCGGGATACCCTGACACCACCGCGCCGGCCTCCACCCGCCCCGGCCCGAACACGACGCCCTTGGCGCCGATGGTTGCTCCGTCACCGACGATGACGTGATCCGCTATGCCCACCCCGCCGGCAATCGTGACATCGTCGCCGATGCGGCAGCTGCCCGCGATCCCCGTCGTGGCCATGATGAGGCAACGGGCCCCGATGTGCACGTTGTGCCCCACCTGCACCAGGTTGTCGATCTTGGTGCCCTGCCCAACCACCGTGTCCTCGAAGCTGCCCCGGTCCACACAGGTGCCGGAACCGATTTCGACCCCGTCCTCGATGATGCATCCACCGAGGTGCGGGATCCGCACGTGCCCCTCGGGCGATCGCAGGTACCCGAACCCGTCTCCCCCGATCACCGCCCCGGCCTTGAGCCGGACCCGGTTGCCCAGGCGGGCCCCGGGATAGCAGGCCGCGTGCGGCCCGATCTCCGTGTCGTCGCCCACCATCACACCGGCCCCGAGCCAGGCGCCCGCGCCGATGCGGCTGCCGCGGCCGAGCCGGACACCGGCCTCGAGCACCGCGCCCGGCCCGATCGAGACCCCCTCACCGAGCGTCGCGTCGGCTGCAACGACCGCGGTGGGGTGGATCCCCGCGGTGGCGTCCGGGGCGGCGGGAGCGAGCGCCTCGGCCGCGCAGGAGAGCGCGCCGGCGATGTCCTGCACGATGATGCGGACAGGCGGCCCGCCGGTCTCCGGCGCCAGTCCGGCCGGAAGCAGGACCGCCCCCGCGCGGCTGGCGCGGAAGGCGGTCAGGTAGCGTGGCGAGAGGAGGAAGCTGAGCGCGTCCGGCCCCGCCCGGTCGAGCGGGGCCAGCCGCTGGAGGAGAAGGTCCCCGTCGCCCTCCAGGCGCCCGCCGACCAGCTCGGCGAGCGCCCGGGCCGTGTGGCGCCCGGAGGCGGCCGCGGCGCTCAGGGCGAGGCCTTGACCTTGTCGATGACCTTCTGGCTCAGCTCCAGCGACTTGTCCACCGCGACAATGAGCCCGTCATTGGCGCTCACGTCGAAGATGATGGCATATCCGCCCTCTGCCCGCACCGCCTCGATGGCGGTGTTGACCCGGGCGTGGATCGGCGCCAGCAGCTCCTGCTCCCGCTGGGCGGCCTTGTCGCGCAGCTCATTGGCGCGCTGTTCCATCTGGTCCTGCTGCTGCTGCAGCTCGCGGCGCTTGGCGGTCTTGGCCGTGGCGGAGAGCATGACCGACTTCTGCTCGAAGTCGGCCGCGGCCGAATCGAGGGTGGCCTGCAGCTTCTCCATCTCGCCCCGGAACCCCTCCAGCTCGCGATTGTAGGTGGACTCGGCCTGGGCGTACCCCGGCACGGCCAGCAGCACGGCGCGGGCGTTGATGTACCCGAACTTCTGCCCGGCCTGCTGCGCGGCGAGCGCGCCCGGCAGCAGCAGCAGGAGGGCGAGCACGCGCCCCATGCGGACGACACCACGGACCATCGCAGACTCCTCGGAAGACGTGGACGCCCGGCCTAGAAGAAGTTGCCGAGCTTGAAGTGCAGCTGCCACCCCGGCCGCGGGTCGCCCTTGCGGTTGACCTTGTCGAACCCGTAGCCCAGGTCGATCCCGATCGGGCCGAGGGGCGAAAGCACCGCGGCCCCGACGCCGGCGCCGCGGAAGAGGCGGCTCGGGTCGTACTGCCGGGTCGAACGGTACACGTTCCCCGCGTCGAGGAAGGTGCTGAAGTAGAGCGACTGGCTGACCCGGGCGCCGGCCTCGACGGTGAAGGCGGCGTACGCCTTGCCGAACGAGCTGACGCTCGCCGCCGCACTTCCGCCGGCGGTGGGGTCGAAGCCGTTGGGCGTGATCGAGAACTCGTCGTACCCGCGGAGCGGGATGCCGAACTGGGTACCGCCCAGCGAATACAGCTCGGTGTAGAACGGGCCGGCATCGCCGAAGATGAACCCGCTCTTGGCGGTCAGCCCGAGCACGAACTGCACCCCGCTCCCCAAGGAGGCATTGCCACCGGCGCTGCCGAGCGGCGCGTAGTAGCGGCTCTCGACGTCCACCTTGCGGTAGTTGCCGGTGCCGCCCAGCACGCCGCCGTTCAGCTCGAGGGAGACGTTGGTGAACGCGCCGCCCGTGGCGAAGGGCAGCCCGATCCGGGTGTCGCGGACGATGCTCCCGCCTACCGTGGAGCGGGTGCAGCGCTCACAGCGGAACTGGGCCCGCAGGTCGGCCGAGCCGCCGGTGTACCGGATCTGCTGCAGGCCGTACGACACGTAGATGCGGGTGAAGCGCGAGCCCAGGAAGGGGAAGCCCAGCTGCAGGCTGCCGCCCACCTGCCGCCGCCGGCCCAGGTCGCCGACGGTGAAGCGCTGGCGCGAGTTGAACAGGGTGATGGTCCCCGAGGTCCGGGTCTCCCGGATGGCGGGGTCGGTGTAGCTCAGGGTGAAGTCATTGATGTTCCGGCCGAACTGCCACATCAGCCGGCCTCGCTTGCCCCGGCCGAACAGGTTCGGCTCCTCCAGCCCCAGGAACCCGCCCAGGCCGGTGCCCTGCCCCAGCGAGGCGCCGAAGTTGATGTTGCCGGTGCGCCGCTCCTCCACCCGGAAGGTGATGTCCACGTCCACGCCGTTCTCGGTGGGCTGGACATCGGGCGGGGCCATCGGCTGCTGGAAGAAGCCGAGGTTGGAGATGTTCTGATAGCTGCGGATCAGGCGGTCGCGGTTGAACAGCTCGCCCGGCACCAGCACGATCGCGTCGCGGATCACCCGCTCGTGGGTCACGTCGTTGCCCACGACGTTGATCTTGTTGATCGTGGCCGGCTCGCCCTCGCGGATGTTCCACTTGAGGTCGATCAGCGGCTCGCCCTCGGGCCCGGTGCGGCGGGTCTCGACCGGTTCCACCCGGGCGTAGATGTAGCCGTTGTTGCTGTAGAGGTCGCCGACCTTGGAGGTGGCGGCGGACCACGCCTCGCTGTTGAACGCCTGCCCCGCCCCGCCATCCGCCCCGAAGGGGTAGAGGCTGGTCAGGTCCTCGGTGCTGAAGCGCCGGTTGCCGGTGATCTGGAAGGTCCCGACCCGGTAGGACTGGCCCTCGTCCACCGCCAGGTGCAGCACCGCCTTGCCGTTGACGGAGTCCACCGCGATGGAGTCGCGGGTGACCTGGAAATCGATGTACCCGTGGCTCCCGTACCAGCCGGGCAGCCGCTCCCGCATGTCCTGTTCGAGCTTGTCATCGTCGTACTGGCCCTTCTGCCACCAGAAGAAGCCCTCGGGCCGGGTGTCCATGTGCTTCACCAGGTCCTTGTCGGGGAAGTGTGCATTCCCCTCGACCTGGACCTGGCTGATGGCGACCCGGTTACCCTCGTCCACGTCGAACACGATCCCCACCTGCCCGGGACCCGGCGTGGTTTCGATGACGTTGACCCGCTCCGCGTAGTAGCCCTGCGCCCGGTAGAGCGAGTCGATCCCGGCCTTGGCGCGCTGGACCGCGGCCCGGTCCAGCGGCCGGCCCTCGCCCAGTTTCACCCGTTCCTTGACGGAGCGCTCGGAGAGCCGGTCCACGCCCTTCACCGCCCAGCGGGTCAGGACGGGCCGCTCCTTGACCACGAAGATCAGGGTCACGACGGTGGTGTCGGTTCCCTGCCGGACCTCGATGTCGTCGAACTGCCCGGTCCGGAACAGCGCCGTGACGGCCCGCTGGATATCGCGGTAGTTGGTGGGCTGGCCGGTGGGGAGGCTCAGGCTGTTGAGGATCTGCTGCCGGCTGAGCCGCACGTTCCCCTCGATCGCGATGCTGTCGAGGATGGGGACCGTGGGTGCGGCGGCGTCCTGCCCCGCCAGCGGCGGGGCAAGGAGCGCGATCAGCAGCAGCGGGAGGCGTGCGCGAGTGAGGGGCATGCGGCAGGCACGGGGCGCCGGCGCGGCCCGTGAGGGGACGCCGGCGCGTGGAGGCGTCAGGCCTTGGAGTGGCTCAAGGCGCGGAAGGCGAGCCGTTCCCCGTCGGGGGCGACGTCCACCTCGATCTCGTCGGTCTTCGTGAACTCGCCCAGCAGGATCTTCTCGCTGAGCGGGTCCTCGATGTACTTCTGGATGGCGCGCTTGAGCGGGCGGGCGCCGTAGTTCTGGTCGTACCCGTGCTCCACCAGGAAGTCGGTGGCCGCGGGGGTGAGCTTGATGGTCTCCTCGCCGATCCGGCGCTGGACCTCGCGCACCAGGATCCCGACGACCTGAGCGATGTGCTCCTTGGCCAGCGGATGGAAGACGATGAGGTCGTCCACCCGGTTCAGGAACTCGGGGTTGAAGACCTTCTGGATCTCGTCCTTGATCTTCTCCTGCATCTTGTCGAACGAGGTCTTGAAGTCCTGCCCGTGGAAGCCGAGGGTCTTGCCCTGCATGATGTCGCGGGCGCCCACGTTGGAGGTCATGATCACCACGGTGTTCTTGAAGTCGATCACCCGGCCGTAGTTGTCGGTGAGGTGTCCCTCGTCGAGCACCTGGAGGAGGATGTTGAAGACGTCGGGATGGGCCTTCTCGATCTCGTCGAGCAGGACCACGCTGTAGGGCTTGCGGCGCACCGCCTTGGTGAGCGTGCCGCTGTCCTCGTAGCCGACGTAGCCCGGGGGCGCGCCGATCAGGCGGCTCACCGAGAACTTCTCCATGTACTCCGACATGTCCACCCGGATGAGGGCGGAGGCGTCGGCGAACAGGAACTTGGCCAGCGCCCGGGCCAGCTCGGTCTTGCCGACGCCGGTGGGGCCGCAGAAGATGAACGAGCCGATCGGGTGCTTCGGGTCCTTGAGCCCGGCGCGGGAGCGGCGGATGGCGCGGGAGATGGCCTTGATGGCCTCGTCCTGGCCCACCACGCTCTCGTGCAGCTCGTCCTCCATGCGCAGGAGGCGGGCGGTCTCGTGCTCCTGCAGCCGGGTGACGGGGATACCGGTCCAGCGGGAGACGATGAAGGCGATGTCCTCCTCGCTGATCACCGGGCGCCGGGTCTGGCGCTCCTTCTCCCACTCCTCCTGCCGCAGCCGGATCTGGGTCTGGAGGTCGCGCTCCTTGTCCCGGAGCGCCGCCGCCCGCTCGAAGTTCTGGTCGCGGACCGCCTCCTCCTTCTCCAGGTTGACCTTCTCCAGGTCCGCCTTGAGGTTGGCCACCTCGGCGGGCGGCACCTGCGAGGCCAGCCGGGCGCGGGCGCCCGCCTCGTCGATCACGTCGATCGCCTTGTCCGGCAGGAACCGGTCGGTGATGTACCGCTCCGAGAGCTTGGCCGCGTCGGCCAGGGTCTCGTCGGGGATCACCACCCGGTGGTGCTCCTCGTACTTCTTGCGGAGCCCCTTCAGGATCTCGATCGTCTCGTCGATGGACGGCGGATCCACCATGACCGTCTGGAAGCGGCGCTCCAGCGCCCCGTCCTTCTCGATGTACTTGCGGTACTCGTTGAGGGTCGAGGCGCCGACGCACTGCAGCTCACCCCGTGCCAGCGCGGGCTTGAGCATGTTCGAGGCGTCGATGGCGCCCTCGGCGGCGCCGGCGCCCACCAGCGTGTGCAGCTCGTCGATGAACAGGATGATCTGCTTATTCTGCGCGATCTCGTTCATCACCGCCTTGAGCCGCTCCTCGAACTGGCCCCGGTACTTGGTCCCGGCGATGACCGCCGCCATGTCCAGGGACAGCACCCGGTGGTCCTTGAGGACGTCGGGGCACATCCCGTTGGCAATCATGAGGGCCAGGCCCTCGACGATCGCCGTCTTGCCCACGCCCGGCTCGCCGATGAGCACCGGGTTGTTCTTCTTGCGCCGGGCCAGGATCTCCATGACCCGCTCGATCTCCTTGGCCCGCCCGATGGTCGGGTCGAGCTGCCCCTCGGCCGCGAGCTGCGTCAGGTCGCGGCAGAAGTGGTCGAGCGCCGGGGTCTTGGACTTCTTCTCCGACTTGGGGGCCGCGGCGGGCTGGGGCGAGGCGCCCTGCGCCGGCGGCTGGGGCATGTCGCTGCCGAGCAGCCGCAGGGTCTCGGCCCGGCTCTGCTCCAGGTTGACGCCCGCGTCGGTGAGGACCTGCGCCGCGATGCCCTTCTCCTCCCGCAGCAGGCCCAGCAGCAGGTGCTCGGTGCCCACGTAGCTGTGATTGAGCTCGCGGGCCTCGGTCATGGCGAGCTCCAGCACCTTCTTGGCCCGCGAGGTGTACGGCAGGTCGGGGCCGGTGGCCGCGGCCGCCTTCCCCTTCTTCACCGTCTCCTCGATCTTCTGCTGGATCTCCTCCAGGTCCACGTTCAGATTCTGCAGGACCGCCGCCGCGACGCCTTCGCCCTCGCGGATCAGGCCGAGGAGGATGTGCTCGGTGCCGACGTACTCGTGGTGCAGCCGCGCGGCTTCCTCCCGCGCCATCTGCAGCACCTTCCGCACCCGATCGGTGAAGTTGTATCCGTTCATGGCGACTGCCCCCGGCGTCCCGCTTCGTCTTCCAGCAGCCCGCGCACGTAGCGCGCGCGGCGCACGTTCAGCTCCGGATCGTCCTGCGCCACGCCCGCGCTCGCCGCCAGGTGGGCCGGCTGGGTGTGGATCAGCAACTTGTTGAGCGCATACAGCCCGCAGCGATCGACCAACCCGAGCCCCACCCCGAGGCGCACCCCGGAGAGCAGGTTCATCGTCTCCTCGAAACTCAGCGACCGCGCATAGCGCAGCAGGGCGTAGGCCCGCCACACCTTGTCTTCGATGATCGTCGGTACGTCGCGGAGCAGCACCTCGCGGGCCTGCTCCTCGTACTCAACCACCTGGCGCACCATCTTCGCGAGGTGATCCAGCAGCTCCCGTTCGGTCTTCCCCAGGGTCGTCTGGTTCGACAACTGGAAGAAATTCCCGACGACCTCGCTGCCCTCACCGTACAGCCCGCGGAAGGTCAGCCCGACCTGCGCCAACCCCTGCAGAACCTTGGTGATTTCCTTCGTTAAGACCAAGCCGGGCAAGTGGATAAGTACCGAAGCCCGAAGCCCCGTCCCGACATTGGTCGGACACGAGGTAAGGTAACCAAACTCAGGGTGAAAAGCGAAAGGAAGTCGTTGTCCCAGTTCGCTGTCCACGCGGTCCACGTCCTGGTAGGTAGCCTCCAGGTCGAATCCCGACCGCACCCCCTGCAACCGCAGGTGGTCCTCCTCGTTCACCATCACCCCGGCCCGGGCCTGGACCAGCACCGCGGCGGCCGGCCGGACCCCTGCGGGGGCTCCCTCCACCACGCCGCCGAGCTCCCGGCTGATCAGGTGCCGCTCATGGAGCACCTGCCGGTCCGCGCTGGGCAGCCGGTCCAGCCGGAAAACGAGCGCTTCCCGCAGGGAGACGGTCTCCCGCGCCGCCGCCAGCACGTCGGACAGGACCCGCTCTCGCTCCTCGACGCTGCTCCGGGTGTTGAACGGATGGCTCGCCAGGTTCCGGGCCAGCCGCACCCGGGTGGAGAGCACCAGGTGGCTCACCGGCCCGCTGGCGTCGAGCCAGGGCATGCCGCCGTCCGGGAGGAGGCTCAGGTCGATCATCCCTCCCCTCCCTGTCCCCGCAGCCGGTCGCGCAGTTCGGCCGCCAGCTCGAAGTTCTCGGTCTCGATGGCGAGCTGAAGCTGCTGCCGGAGCTGGGCCGCATCCGGCACGGCGGGCGCCGCCTCGGCGCCCTGCGCCGAGTAGCGCTCCCCCAAGTGGCGACTGGACCCGTGCAGCCGCCGGAGCAGGTCCCGCAGCGGGCCCTCGAACGCATGGTAGCAATCGGCGCAACCCAGTCGCCCGGATTCCCGGAAGTCGGCCAGCGTCGCGCCGCAGGTCGGGCAGGCCCCGGGCGGGGTGATCCCCGGCAGCGCCGCCTGGGCCTCGAGCCCCTTCCCCATGGAGGCGAGAAAGCTTCCGACCGGGGTCTTGGCCAGGCTGGCGGTGCTCTCCACGCCCTTCTCCGCGGCGCAGCGCTCGCACAGGTGCAGGGTGACCACCTGCTCCTGCGCGATCTGCGTCAGGTGGACCACGGCTTCCCGCTCGTGACACTGGTCGCAGCGCATCAGCCTGTCACTTCCACCCGGTCCACGGGCACCAGTCGTCCCTCCTCCAGCGACAGCACCCGGTCGGCCCGGGCCGCCAGCTGCCCATTGTGCGTCACCACCACGAGCGCGGTCTCGAAGTCCCTCGCCAGCGTCCCGAGCAGGTCGTGCAGCCGCTCGGCCTGTGCCAGGTCCAGGTTGCCCGAGGGCTCGTCCGCCAGCACGACCCGGGGGTCGTTGGCCAGCGCCCGGGCCACCGCCACCCGCTGCTGCTCGCCGCCGGAGAGCATCTGCGGCCGGTGCAGCAGCCGCTCCGACAGCCCCACGCGTCCCAGCAGGGCCTCCGCCCGCTCCCGGGCCCGCCCCGCCGGCATCCCGGCGATCCGCTGCGGCAGCATCACGTTCTCCACCGCCGTGAAGTCCCGGAGCAGGTGGTGGAACTGGAACACGAACCCGATCCGCCGGCTCCGCAGCACTTCCAGCTCGGCGTCGGGTGCCGCGGCCAGGTCCACCCCGTCCAGGGCAATGTGGCCGCCCGTGGGCCGGTCCAGCGCGCCCAGCAGCTGCAGCAGCGTGCTCTTCCCCGCGCCGCTCGCCCCCACGATGGCGATGAACTCCCCCGGTGCCACGTCCAGGTCCACCCCGGTCAGGATCTCCAGGATGCGGCCGTCGCCGCCCAGGTAGTCCTTGCGCACCCCGCGCGCGGTCAGCACGGCGCTCATTCGTGCCGGATCGCCTCGACCGGCTCCAGCCGGGCGGCGCCCCGCGAGGGCGGCAGCGTCGCGACCAGCGCCAGCAGGAAGCTCGCCCCCACCACCAGCAGGACATCCAGCGGCTCGACCCGCACCGGCAGGTGGTCCACGAAGTAGACCGAGGGATCGATCCGGATCAGCCGCCCGCGGTCGAGCAGCCACGCCAGCCCGAGCCCGCCGGCCAGCCCCAGGGCCACGCCGGTGACCCCGACGATGGCCCCCTGGGCCAGGAAGATCCGCCCCACGGCGCCGGCCGGGAGCCCCATGGCCCGCAGGATGCCGATCTCCCGGGTCTTCTCTGCCACTACCATCGTCAGGGTCCCGACGATGTTGAAGCCCGCGACCACCATGATGAAGAAGATGATCAGTCCCATCGCCAGCTTCTCCAGCTTGAGGGCACTGAACAGACTCGAGTTCTGCGCCTGCCAGTCGAGCGAGCGATAAGGATACCCCAGCTCCTCCTCCAGCCGGTGGCCGATCTGCGGCGCCTGCCACGGGTCGGCGAGGCGGACCTGCACGCCGCTCACGGCGTCGCCCAGGCCGGTGAAGCGCTGGGCCACCTCCCGGGAGATCAGGACAAACTGGTTGTCATACAGGAACATTCCTGTCTCGAATGTCCCCGTCACCTCGAACTTCCAGTACCGTGGTACCCCGACCCCCAGGGCGCGGTTCACTTCCGGCGGCTTGGCGGGCACCAGGGTCACGACGTCGCCCGGATACACCGTCATCCGCTCGGCCAGCCGGCTCCCCAGGACGATGCCGCCGTCCACGTCGGGCCGGGTCGTGGTGAAGCTCATGTCGCCCCGGGTCACCGCCTGCGGCAGCGTGGTGACCGCCTCCGTCCCGGTGTCGGCGTCCATGCCGAGGACGTTCACGCCCTCGGCGTAGTCGGCCCCCGCCGAGAGCACCGACTGGGTGAGCACCTCGGGCGCCGCGGCGACGACGCCGGGCTCCTGGCGCACCACGTCCATCACGTGGCGCCAGTCATCGAGGCGGAGTCCGTTGCCGTAGGTGAGGATCCGCAGGTGCGGGTTGGCGACCAGGATCCGCTCCTGCAGGTCGTTGCGGAGCCCGTTCATGACACTGAGGACCACGATCAGGGCGCACACGCCGACGGCCACGCCGCCGGTCGCGATGGCGGTGATCAGCGAGACCCGCCCCGAGGCGCGCCGGCTCCGGAGGTAACGGCCGGCGATCTCCCGCTCCAGCCGGCTGGGCCAGCGGAAGAACTCCCACAGGCGGACGCCGCGGGCGGCCACGCTCAGTCCTCCGGCCGCATGGCCGGGAACAGGATCACGTCCCGGATCGACGGCTGGTCGGTCAGCAGCATCACCACCCGGTCCACCCCGATGCCCATGCCGCCGGTCGGCGGCATGCCGTACTCGAGGGCCCGGACGTAGTCGGTGTCGTACGGCTGGGCCTCGTCGTTGCCCGCGGCGCGCTGCTTCACCTGGTCCTCGAACCGGGCCCGCTGGTCCTCCGGGTCGTTGAGCTCGCTGAAAGCGTTGGCGATCTCGCGGCACTGGATGAAGAGCTCGAAGCGCTCCGTCAGGGCCGGGTGGTCACGGTGTTCCTTGGCCAGCGGCGAGAGGGCCTTGGGGTAGTCCATCACGAAGGTCGGCTGCATCAGGTGCGGCTCCAGGAACGCCGAGAACATCTCGTCCATCAGCTTGCCGCCGGTGAAGCTCTCGGCCTCATCCCGGGGCACCCCGGTGCCCACCAGGCGGGCCCGCATCTCGGGCTCCGGGGCCGTCAGCACGTCCAGCCCGCTGTGCGCCCGGATCCCGTCCACGAAGCTCACCCGCGCGAACGGCGCGGAGAAGTCCAGGGTGCCCCCATCCCGCTCCAGGGTGTGCCCGCCCCCGCTTACCTCGGCCACGAGCTCGCGCAGCAGCGCCTCCACCAGGGCCATCATGTCGCCGTAGTCGGCGTAGGCCTGGTACAGCTCCAGCATGGTGAACTCGGGGTTGTGGGTGCGGTCCATCCCCTCGTTCCGGAAGTCATGCCCGATCTCGTACACCCGCTCGATGCCGCCGACGATGAGCCGCTTGAGATAGAGCTCGTCCGCGATGCGCAGGTAGAGCGGCATGTCCAGCGCATTGTGGTGGGTGATGAACGGCCGGGCCGAGGCACCGCCGTAGAGCGGCTGCAGCACCGGGGTCTCCACCTCCAGGAAGCCGCGGCCATCGAGGAACGCGCGGATCCGGGTCAGGATCCGGGAGCGCAGCCGGAACACCTCCCGCACCTCAGGGTGCACCGCGAGGTCGGCGTAGCGCTGCCGGTAGCGGAATTCCGGGTCGGCGACGCCGCCGTGATTCCGCTGGGAGCCGTCCTCCAGCACCTCGACCTTGGGCCGCGGCAGCGGCTTGAGCGACTTGCTGAGCAGCTCGACCGCCGTCGCCTTCACGGTGACTTCGCCGGCCCGGGTCTTCATCAATCGACCGCGCACGCCGAGGTGGTCGTCGAGGTCGAGCAGCTGGATCATGGCCCAGGCGTCGGGGCCCAGGTCGTCGGCGCGCAGGTACACCTGCAGCCGGCCGCTCTCGTCCTCCAGGTGGCCGAAGACCACCTTCCCCTTGGGCCGCCACGCCTGGATCCGCCCTGCCACCGTCACCTCGGGGCCGGCATCGCCCATCTCGTCCCGGTACAGGGCCAGGGCCGCGGCGGCGGCATGACTCCGCTCGTAGCGGTAGGCGAACGGCCGGACGCCCAGCGCCTCCAGCGCGGCGCGCTTCTCGCGCCGGTGGCGCTCCGGCTGGCTCAGGTCGTCGGTCACGCCGCCTTCCCCCCGTACTGCTTGAGGTACGCCTCGATGAACGCGTCGAGGTCGCCGTCCATCACCCGCTGCACGTCCCCGATCTTGAGCTCGGTGCGGTGGTCGTTGACCATGGTGTAGGGCTGGAACACGTACGAACGGATCTGGTTGCCCCAGGAGTTGTCGGTCTTGGTGGCCTCGAGCTTGGCGCGCTCCGCCTCCTGCTCCTCGAGCTTTTTCTGGTAGATCGCGGCCCGGAGCATCTTCATGGCGGTGGCCTTGTTCTTCCCCTGGCTCCGCTCCTGCTGGCAGGCGACCACGATCCCGGTGGGGATGTGCGTGAGGCGGACGGCCGAGCTGGTCTTGTTGACGTGCTGCCCGCCCGCCCCCGAGGCGCGATAGACGTCCATCTTGATGTCCTCCTCGCGCAGGTCCACCTCGATGGTGTCGTCGATATCGGGATACACGAACACCGACGCGAACGAGGTGTGGCGCCGGGCCTGGGAGTCGAACGGGGAGATCCGCACCAGCCGGTGGACGCCCTTCTCCGCCTTGAGGAAGCCGTAGGCATACTGCCCGGTGATCTCGATCGAGGCGGACTTGATCCCCGCCTCCTCGCCGTCCACCCGGTCCAGGATGGTGACCCCGAAGTCGTGCCGCTCCGCCCAGCGCACGTACATGCGCAGCAGCATCTCGGCCCAGTCCTGGGATTCGGTGCCGCCCGCGCCGGGGTGGATGGTGACGATCGCGTTGCCCGCGTCGTCGGGGCCCTGCAGCATGGCCTGCAGCTCGAAGCTCTCGACCGACCGTTCCAGCCGCTCCACCTCGCTCGACAGCTCGGCGGTCAGGTCGGCATCCGGCTCCGCCTCGAGCAGCTCGACCATCGCGCGCGCGTCCCCGATGCGCCGGCTGATCTCCGCTTCGGGCTGGAGCCACGCCTTCAGTTCCTTGACCTGCTGGACCACCTGGCGGGCCTCGTCGCCCCGGGACCAGAATGCCGGGTCGGCCTGCCGCGCCTCCAGTTCCTTCAGCCGCACCTCCTTCGCGGCGAGGTCAAAGAAACCCTCGGATCTGGGTGGCACGCTGGTCGATGGCGTCGAGTCGTTCGATGAGTTCACGCATGATGGCTCAGCCGGTTCCGGTCTGGTGGTGTAAGTCCCGAAAGATAAACGGTTTCCCCGCAACTTCACGACCGGCGCCGGGGCCGGAAACGGTCACGCCGCCGGAGTGTCCGGCGGCGTGCGCGGCAGGCAGTTGCAGGACGGCGCCCCGGCTCGTCAGAACACCCGCTGGCCGCCGGCAAGGATCTCGTTGAGCGCGTCGGTGAAGTAGGTCGTGGACTCCGCCAGTTCCTTCCCCACCTGGTCGGTGTACTCCTCCCAGCTCTTCGCGATCTCCTCCTGGAACAGCTCCTTCAGGGTGCCGTTGGCCATCCCTTCCTTGCGGCGATCGGGGTAGTAGACCGCGAGGTCGGAGATCAGCGCCCGCGCCAGGCGCCGGGCCTTCTGGGACGGGTCCTGGGACAGGAAGGGATTGATCGGCCGGCCCGCCGGGCGCGCCGGGGCGCTCGGCGGAGGGGCGGTCGGCGCGGGCGCCACGACGGTCGGCGGCACCACCGGGGCGGCCGGGGCCGCTGGAGGAGCGGGTACCGCCGGGGGAGCGCCCCCGGGGACCGTCGGACGCACGGCGGGGGGCGGCATCACGGGCGAACGGCCGCCAGCCGGGGAGCCCGGCGGGAACCCGCGGGGAGCCGTGGGCCGGGTCGCCGGTGGGACCGCGGGCGGCGGCACCGTCGGCCGGGGCATGGCCGGAGGCGCGGCGGCAGCCGCCGGCGGGGCTGGCATCACCGGTTCCAAGGGGACAGGCGCGTCCGCGACAACCGGTGCGGCGGCGGCCACCGGCTCTTCGACCGGCGGCTCCGGCAGCGCCGGGCGCTTCATGGTGGCGTCGGTGTCGGGCGCGACCAGCGGATCGGGAAGCGACGGGCGCTTCACCGTGACGTCGCCGGAGGCCGGCGCGGCGAGCGGGGCGCCTGGAATGTCGAGCGCCGGACGCTTCACCGTCGCGTCGCTCACCGGCGGGGGCAGCGGCTCCGGGAGCGAGGGCCGCTTCATGGTGACATCGGCGGGCGCCGGCGCCGCGGGGGCCTCGGGCAGGGCCGGCCGCCGGACCGTCGGTTCCGCTACCTCGCCAATGCCCGGCATCGGCGGGGGCGGCATGACCGGGGGCGCGCTCTCCCCCGCCCCGCGCATGACCGGGAAGACCGCCGAGCAGACCTTGCACCGCGCCCGCACGCCCGCCGCCGGCACCTTGGCGGGGTCGACGCGGTAGATCGTGGTGCAGGACGGACAGGTGACGTTCATGCCTCCCCCTAACGGGCTGCGCCCGGACGCCGGTCACCAGGGTCGTCCGAGTCCGACTGCTGCCGCCGGTCCACCACGAAGACGGAGCCCGGCAGCGTCTTGGCGTAGCTCTTCATCTCGGTCGCCAGCTCGCTGACCTGCGCCGGGTGCGTGAACTTCCGGCTGCGGTTGGTCACGATGCCGATCGACAGCGTCATCAGCGGCACCCGGTGCAGCTGGCCCCGCCGGTCCTTCCCGAAGAAAT
>CAZYIV010000014.1:0-57555 GCA_964647615.1 uncultured Gemmatimonadaceae bacterium
CGCTGGTGGACGAGTCCCAGAAGGGCGACCTGCTGCAGCGCATCGGCCTGATGCGCAAGCAGCTGGCGCTGGAGATGGGGATCGTGGTGCCGCCGGCCCGTATCCGCGACAACATCCAGCTCCCCGCCACCGAGTACGCCATCAAGCTGCGCGGCGTGCGGGTGGCCTTCGGCGAGATCCTGCCCCGCTACCTGCTGGCCCTCGACACCACCGGCATCGCCGCGCCGATCGAGGGGATCCGCACCACCGACCCGAGCTTCGGGCTGCCGGCGGTGTGGATCACCGCCGAGCGCCGCACCGAGGCGGAGGCCAACGGCTACTCGGTGGTGGAGCCGCAGACCGTGCTCGCCACCCACCTGATGGAGACCATCAAGGTCCACGCCGCCGAGCTGCTCTCGCGCCAGAACGTGCGCGAGCTGCTGGATACCCTGAAGGAGTCCCACCCCGCGCTGGTGGACGACACCATCCCCGGCAAGCTGTCGCTCGGCACGGTGCACCGGGTGCTGCAGCGGCTGCTGCGTGAGGCCGTCCCCATCCGCGACCTGGCGCTCATCCTGGAGACCCTCGCCGACGCCGCCGAGACCACCAAGGACCCGGAGGCGCTCACCGAGCAGGTGCGCCGCTCGCTGGCGCCGGTGCTGGTCCAGCTGTTCGATGACGGCGACGGCGCCATCCGCGGCATCACCGTGGGCCCCCGGCTGGAGGCCGCGCTAATGGGGCTGTTCAGCCCGCGCCCGACCCGCGAGGGCCAGCGCGCGCTGGAGCCCGAGGACCTCACCGGCGCGCTGCGCCAGCTGAACGACCTCATGGCCGAGTACCGCCGCGACGGCCAGCTGCGGCCGCTGATCACGCCGCCCGCGCTCCGGGTCGGCGTGCGCCGCCTGGTCGAGCCAGTCATGCCCAACGTGCCCGTGCTCTCCCTCGGGGAGCTGCCGGCCCAGACGCCCATTCACAGCCTCGCCACCTGGGAGCTGACCCGTGCCGCTTGAGTCCTTCACCGGTCCCACCGTCGAGGCGCTGCTGGCCCGGGTGCGGACCCGCCTCGGCGAAGACGCCGAGATCCTCGCCGTCCGCACCCTGCGGGGCGACGGGGAGGCCCCGGTCTACCAGGTCCTCGCCGCCGACGCCGACAGTGCCGGCCCCGAGCGCCGCCGCATGGCGCCCGACGGCGGCAGCCACCCGCTGCTCAAGTGCGCCCCGCTGCCGGGCGACTTCGCCCGGCGCCACGAGCCCGAGACCGGCCCGCGGCTGGTGGCCTTCGTGGGGCCGACGGGCGTGGGCAAGACCACCAGCATCGCCAAGCTGGCGACCCACCCGGAGTACTTCCACCAGTGGCGCGCCGGCTTCCTCTGCCTCGACACCTACCGGGTGGGCGCGCTGGAGCAGCTGCGCACCTACGCCGAGATCGCGGGGCTGCCGCTCGAGGTGGCGTACGAGTCGAGCGACCTGCCCGCCGCGCTGCGCCGGCTCTCCGACCGCGACGTGGTGTTCATCGACACCCCGGGCCGCGGCCCGCGGCACCACGCCGACAGCCAGCAGGTGCGGCAGTGGCTGGTGCAGCTGCAGCCGCACGAGACCCACCTGGTGCTGCCCGCCGGGCTGCAGCCGGCGGTCGTGCGGCGCACCCTGGAGAGCTACCAGGCACAGGGCGTGACCCACCTGCTGCCGAGCAAGCTGGACGAGGTCCCGGACGACTGGACCCTCTTCGACCTCGCCGCCGAGGCGCGGCTGCCGATGCGCTGGCTGGCCGACGGGCAGGAGGTCCCCCGCGACCTCAAGGCTGCGGCGCCGCGGCTGCTCGCGGCGGTGCTCGCGCTCCGGGTCCGCACCGCCCAGGCGGCGGAGGTGATCGCATGACCGACCAGGCCGCGCTGCTGCGCGCCATGATGGCGGGACGCCGGCCCGAGCCGGCGCCCCCGTCCGGCCCGCCCGCGATCGTCGTGGGCAGCGGAAAGGGCGGGGTGGGGAAGTCGGTGGTCAGCGTGCTGCTGGCCGAGCGGCTGGCCCGCATGGGGAAGAAGGTGCTGCTGGTGGATGGCAGCCAGAACCTCGGCAACCTGCACGTGCTGCTCGGGGTGCAGCGTAGCCACCGGCTGGAGCACCTGCTGCAGGATGCCGCCGCGCCGGCCGACCTGCTGCTGCCGGTGACCGAGCAGCTCTGGCTGCTGCCCGCCGACAGCGGGGCCGAGAGCCTGTACGCCCTCACCGCCGTGGACCGCGCCCGGCTGCACCACCGGCTGAGCACGCTGTACGACGACTTCGACGCGGTGATCATCGACGCCGGCGCCGGGCTGGAGAGCGTGGTGCGGGTGGCCACGATGCGTGCCACCCGCTGTGTGGTGGTGGCCGCGCCCGAGCCGGCGGCGCTCACCGACGCCTACGCCACGATCAAGATCGTGGCCCTGCAGGTCAGTGACATCCCGGTGGACGTGCTGGTCAACCGGGTGCAGGACCCGGCCGAGGGCCCCGAGACCTACGAGCGGCTGGCCACCGCGACCGAGCGCTTCCTCCATCGCCGGGTGCGGTACCTCGGCGCGCTGTGGGAGGACGAGGGCATCCGCCAGGCGGTGCGCGCCCCTGGCCAGCTGACCCACGGCCTGCCCCCGGGCCCCAACCACGACGAACTCACCGCCATCCTCGAGCGCCTCGAGATGCTGGCACCGGAGAGGATTGCGGGATGATGCGGACGATCAAGCGGAACCCGGGAGCGACCATGAGCACGCCGCCAATGACCGACGCCCTGTGGCAGCGCTACCGCGCCACTGGCGACCCCGAGGCTCGGACCCAGCTGCTGGACCGGTACCTCGGCCTGGTGCACCACGTCGCCCGGCAGGTGGCGGCGCGGGTCTCCGACGTGGTCGAGGTGGACGACCTGGTCAGTGCCGGCACCCTGGGCCTGGTCCAGGCGCTGGAGAGCTTCGACCTCTCCCGCGGGCTCGCCTTCAGCACCTATGCCATGCGCCGCATCCGGGGCGCCATCCTCGACGAGCTGCGCAGCCGCGACTGGGTTCCCCGGTCGGTCCGGGCCAAGGGCCGCCAGATGGCCGCGGTGGTCGCGTCGCTGGAGAGCCGGCTGGGCCGCGCGCCCGAGCCGGCCGAGGTGGCCGGCGCGCTCTCGCTCGACATGCCGACCTACTGGCGCTGGCGCGAGGAGGTGGATGGCGCCGTGCTGGTCTCGCTCGACGGCAGCCTCTCCCTGGACCACGCCGAGGCCGCGTCGATGGAGGAGACCCTCCCCGACCACGCCGCCCGGGTCCCCGGCGAGGCGCTGGACGACGAGGAGACCGTGGCCGCGCTCAAGCAGGCCATCGGCATGCTGCCGCCCAAGGAGCGGACGGTGCTGGCGCTGTACTACTACGAGGAACTGAACCTGCGGCAGATCGCCGAGGTGCTGCACGTGACCGAGTCACGCGTGTCCCAGATCCGCACCCAGGCGCTCAAGCGCCTGCGCCAGCGGCTCACCCCCACGGAGGAACGGGCATGACCCCGCAGATGCGCCGGATCGTCCTCGGCTTCCTGGCCGTGTTCATCCTGCTCTCGCTGGCGCCGATGGCCGGGGAGCTCCCGGGCCTGGTACGGGCGGTGACCCCTGGCGTGCGCCGCGCGCTCGCCGCGCTGCCGTCCCGGCTCACCCTGCCCGACGGCTTCACGCTGTCCGACCGCTTCACGCTGCCGGCCGGCGTCCTGCCGGCGCTGCCGGGGCCCGATGCCCTGCTGGCCACCGCCGCTGGGCTCACCCTGCTGCTCCTGGTGCTGCTGCTGCATCGGCACCTCACCGCGGCCCCGGTCCCGGCGCGGGCCACCCGCCCCACCCGGCGGGCCGTCGCCCGGCGCGAACCCGAGGGGGGCTCTGAGCTCAGCCGCCGCCTGCGGGATGCCGCCCGGGGGGGCGAACGGGTCCAGGACCTCGCCCGCCAGTTCCACCTCTCCCAGGACGCGGTGCGGGTCGCGCTGGGACGGGGAGCGCCGACCCCTGCCGCCCGGGGCGGCAAGAGCTTCCGGCCCCGGCAGCCTTCGCTCCCCGCCGGCCCCCGGGCGAGGCCCGTGGCGGCTCGGCCAAGTGGTTATCGGGCATTGGCTTAGTCGCGGAGCGCGCGGCCGGGTGATGGGGCATGGCGATTGCCCCTCCGGCCGGGGAACGAGGAGGAGCACTCGATGGGACTCAACGCGCTGCGCAACACCGCCCAGACCCTGGGCTTCTACACCCGGCTGCAGGCGCTGACGGCCAACAACCTGGCCAACAGCGAGACCGACACCTTCAAGGCCGACATCATGGCCGCGCGCCTCGTCGGCGACGCGACCGCCCCGATCCCGGTCACGAAGACCGACCTGTCGCAGGGGGTCATCGAGGACACCGGCCGCGCGCTCGACCTCGCGCTCGACGGGCCCGGCTTTCTGGTGCTGCGCATGGCGGACGGCACCGAGCGGCTCACCCGCGGCGGCTCGCTGGCCCTCGATGGCGGCAACCGGCTCAGCGACAAGCACGGCAACCTGCTGCTGGGCGAGGACGGGCCGATCACCCTCCCGCCGCGCTACGGCAGCCTCGAAATCCAGGCCGATGGCGACGTGCTGGTGGACGGCACCCGGCTCGACCGGCTGCGGCTGGAGACGGTGGACAACCCGACCACGCTGCAGAAGGAAGGCGCCGGCCGCTACCTGGCCGCGGACCCGACGGTGCCGGTCGAGGGCGGAACCACCGTGCTGCGCCAGGGCGCGGTCGAGAACAGCAACCAGGACACCCTGCGCGGGGTGGTGGACCTCGTGACCATCCAGCGCGCATACGCCGCCAACGTGGACAGCCTCAAGGCGCTCGACAGCGTACTGGGCACCGTGGTCAACGACGTGGGCCGGGTCAGCTAGGCCCCGCCCCCCAGACAGGAGCAGTCCCCATGAATCCCGGTCTCCGCGCCTCGGCCAGCGGCATGCGCGCCCAGCAGATCCGCATCGACGCGATCGCCAACAACCTGGCCAACGTGAACACCACGGCCTTCAAGCGCAGCCGCACCAACTTCGAGGACATGCTGTACGAGACCCTGCAGGGCTCGCAGCTGGTCCGCTACGAGGGCACCGAGACCCTGGCGCCGGTGCAGATCGGGCGCGGGGTGCGGCTGGCGGACGTCCAGCGGGTGCACACCCAGGGCACCTTCGAGACCACCGACAACCCGTTCGACTTCGCCATCGAGGGCGAGGGCTTCTTCCAGATCCAGCTGCCGGGCGGGGAGATGGCCTACACCCGCGACGGCACCTTCACCCGCGCCGCCGACACCGGCACCCTGGTGACCCACGCCGGCTACATCGTCCAGCCGGAGATCAGCGTGCCGCCGGAGGCGGTGCAGCTGACGGTCTCCACCACCGGGCAGGTCACTGCGGTGCTGGGCAACACCGGCGAGACGGTGGAGCTGGGGCAGCTGGAGCTGGCCCGCTTCGCCAACCCGAGCGGGCTCGAGTCGCTCGGCGGCAACAACTACCGCGCCACCCCCGCCTCCGGCGAGCCGATGACCGGCGTGCCGATGGAAGACGGGTTCGGCCAGGTGGTGCAGGGATCGCTGGAGGCCTCCAACGTCGAGATCGTGCAGGAAATGGTGGACATGATCGCGGCGCAGCGGGCCTATGAGGTCAACTCCAAGGCGATCAAGACCGCCGAGGAGATGATCCAGACGGTGACCAATGAGCTCATCCGCTAGGGCGCGCGCGGGGCACGGCCGCCGCGCCCCGCGGATCCTCGTCATGGCGCTCCCGCCCCTCCTCGCCCTGTTCTCGCCGCTCGCCGGCCAGCGCCCCGCGCGGCTGGCCGCGGGCGACGGCACGCTCCCGCCGCGGCTCGCGGCGCGGGTGACCGCCGCCGTGGCGCGGGCGTGGGGCGTGGACACCACGGGACTGGTGCTCAACTGGGGCAGCGGGCCGCTCGCCACGCTGCCCGATTCATCCGCCTTCCGGCTGCTCGGCGCCGGCGAGGGCGGCTGGTTCGCCGTGAGCTTCGAGCCGCCGGACCACCCGGTGGTCGCGGTGCGGCTCCGGGCCGGGCGCACCGAGCTGCGGCCCGTCGCGGCCCGTCCCCTCCGGGCCGGCCTCACCCTGGCCGCGGCGGACATCCGGTTCGAACCGCACGTGGCGTGGGGCCCGCCGGCGCTCGCCGCCGATCCGGAGGGATCGCCGGCCGCGGGCTGGCTGGTGAAGCGCACCCTGCGCGAGGGCGAAGCGCTGCTGCCCCCCCGCGTGGTCCCGCCGCCGGTGATCGCGGCCGGCCAGCCGGTCCGGCTGCAGTGGGCCGAAGGCAACGTCTCCGTGGTGCTCGAGGGCACCGCACTCAACGACGCGGTGGTCGGTGAGACCGTCCGCGTCCGCACCGGCCGGCGGACCGGGGTGCTGCTCGGCACCGTCACCGCGCCCGGCGAAGCGAGGATGCCATGACCCGATTCCGTGCCTCGTGGGCCCTGGGGCTCGCGCTGCTCCCCGTCGCGCCGCTCGCCGCCCAGGCGGCGCCCGCCGCGCCCAGCACCGCGCAGCCCGCGCCAGCCACTGCCGCTCCGCCGACCGCGCCGCCCGCGGCGCGCGCCGGCTGGTTCAGCGACAAGCGGCCGCTGCAGGTGGGCGACATCATCACCATCGTGGTGGACGAGACCGTCAACGCCAGCGAGCGCCAGAGCCAGAACGCGGTGAGCAACCGCTCCCACCAGATGGGGCTCAACCTGAACGTGGGCAGCGTGGCGATCGGCCCGGAGAAGGGCTTCTCCACCAGCGCCAACGCCAACTCCCGCAACACCGCCGACGCCGGCCGCCAGGGCGACCTGAGCGCGGTGATCAGCGTGCGGGTGGTCTCGATCGAACCGTCCGGCGTCGCCCACCTCAAGGGCGAGAAGACAGTCGGCGTGGATGGCCGCAACCAGCTGATCACGGTCGAGGGGGTGGTGCGGCCCGAGGACGTGACCGCCTCTAACACCGTTGCCTCCTCCCGGGTCGCCGAGTCGGTGATCAGCTATAAGGGAAAGAAGATCGGCCCCGCCAAGGGGATCCTTGGCAGCATCCTTTCCATCTTCTGGCCATGATCCGCCGCCTCGCGCTCTCACTCGTGGTGCTGCTCGCCGGCGCCGCCGGGCTCGCGGCCCAGGCGACCCAGCGGGTGGGCGACCTCGTCACCCACGCCGGCAACACCCCCCGGCGGCTCATCGGCTACGGACTGGTGATCGGCCTCGAGGGCAGTGGCGACCGGTCCTTCGGCGGCGCCAGCGGCGGCACCCAGACGGTCCGCTCCATCGCCAACGCGCTGCGGCGCTTCGGGCTCGAGGTGCCGCCCGAGCGGCTCCGGCCGCGCAACGTGGCCGCGGTGATCGTGACGGCGGAGACCTCGCCGTACCTCCGGGCCGGAGGCCGGTTCGAGGTGCAGGTGAGCTCGATCGGTGACGCCAGCAGCCTGCGGGGCGGGGTGCTGTGGATGACGCCGCTGGTGTCCGACGTGAACGAGGCGCCGGTTGCCACCGCGCAGGGTGCGCTGGTGGTGGCGGACGAGAACGTCCGCTACGCCTCCCGCCGGGGCAACTCGGGCCGCATTCCCGACGGCGGCGTGCTGGAGGTGGAGCCGGCCGCGGTCGCGGCCCTCACCCCAAAGCTGCTGCTCCGGCAGCCGAGCCTGGCCACCGCCCAGCGCATCGCGCTGGCGATCGCCCAGGGCTTGGGCGACTCCACCGCGGCCAGGGTGGATGATCCTGGGTCCATCACGCTCAACCCCGGCACCGCCGGGGCCGATAATCTGAACGGATTCCTGGCCGCGGTGGACACGCTGCCGGTCCGAATGGTTCCCGAAGCGCGCATCGTCATCGACGCCCGCAACGGGACGGTGGTGACTGGAGGCCTGGTCCGGGTGGCCGCCGCGACGGTGAGTCACCGGGGACTGACCCTCCGGATCGGTGGCGGGCCGGCGCCCGCCGCGGTACCCGACAGCACCCGCCCGCCCGACGGCGGGGGCCTGCTGGCGGTAGCCGACGGAGCCACGGTGCAGGAGGTGGCCGCAGGGCTGCATGCCGCCGGGGCGCGGGCCGAGGAGATCGCGTCGCTGTTCCGGGCGCTGCACGATGTCGGCGCGATCGGTGCCGAGGTGGTGGTCCGGTGACCGGGCCCGGCCCGGTCGCCGGGCGGCTCGGCCCGAAGCCGCCGGAGGAGGCGGCCGCCGGCGCGCGCACGAAGCTGCGCAAGGCGGCGCACGACCTCGAGGCGGTGTTCGTCAACGAGCTGTTCAAGGCCATGCGGGAGACGGTGCCGCAGGAGGGCATCCTCTCCCAGGACCCCGGGCAGGAGATGTTCACCGGGGTGCTCGACCAGCGCCTCGCCGAACTGTACGGCGAGCGGGCGCGGGGCGGGCTCGGAGAAGCGCTGTATCGCCAGTTGAGCCGGAGGCTGCCGGACTCTGGTCCGGCCACGGGAGCCCCATGATCGTGCACGGCCGGCAGGAATTCATTGCGTCGGAGCCCTCCCAGAGGGAGCGGCTGGCCGACCTCGCGGAGGCACTGCTCTACGAGGCGCACGTCATCGCCGAGTTGCGTCAGGCGCTGCTCCGGCAGCGGGCGGGCGTGGCCCAGGACGATGCGGAACTGGTCGAGGCGAGCGTGCACGCCATGGGGCGGACGCTGCTCACTCTCGACGAGGCCAAGCGCCGGCGGGCGGCGCTCACCGCGCTCATCGCCGGGGGCGAGGCCACGCCGCTCGACCGGATGGAGCTTCTCCTCGGCGGCGCGCTGCCGCCGGAAGTGGAGGAGGCGCGGGCGCTGGTGAAGCGCGAGGCGATGCTCGCCAGCCAGGACCTCGCCATCAACCAGCACATCCTGCGGCGCGCGCTCGAGGCGGGTGACCACTTCCTGCAGAAGCTGTTCTCGATGGCCGGCGAGCCCGGCCCGGGCTACCAGCGCGGTCCCGCGCCGGGTGAGGCCCCGGCCCGGAGCGGCGTGATCCTCAACCGGATGGCCTGACCATGAGCCTGACCAGCCTGCTCTCGATCGCGCGGACGGCGTTGCTCACGCAGCAGAAGGCGATTGACGTCACCGGCCACAACATCGCCAACGCCAGCACCGACGGCTACACCCGCCAGCGGCTCCGGCTGGGCGCCGCGGACCCGCTGGTCACGCCCATCGGCCAGGTGGGCCGCGGGGTGGTGGCGGAGGGCCTGGACCGGGTGCGCGACCAGTTCCTCGACGTGTCGTACCGCAAGGAGAACGGCGACTACGCCCTGTTCTCCACCAACCGGGACATCCTCGGCGGGGTCGAGGGCATCTTCAGCGAGCCCTCGGACACGGGGCTCGCCAGCGCACTCGACGGGCTGTGGAGCGCCTTCGGCGACCTGGCCAACGACCCGACCTCCCAGGCCGCGCGCGAGCTGGCCCGGCAGGCCGGCGCCGAGGTCGCCCGCCGGTTCCAGACGGCCGACAGCCGCATCGCCGAGGCGCAGACCCGGGTCGTGGACCAGATGAACGCCCGGGTGGGCGAGGTCAACGACATCATGCAGCAGATCGCCGACCTCAACACCCGGATCCGCTCGGTCTCCGCCGGCCAGCGCGAGGCGCCCGACGTGAAGGACACGCGCGACCGCCTGATCGACCGGCTTTCCTCGCTGGTGGGCGTGCGGGTGCTGCCGCGGGAGGACGGGACGGTGGGGGTCGTTGCCGGCGATGCGCTGCTGGTGGACGGCGGGCAGTTCACGACCTTCGAGGTCCGCGACCTCGGCAGCGGCAAGTTCGGCATCGGGGTGAGTGGCGGGATCGGCACCATCAACGTGGGGAGCGGCGAGCTGGGCGCGCTGGTCGAGCTGTCCAACACCACGCTGCCGGGCCTCCGGAATGAGCTCGACGGCCTGGCGAAGGGCATCGTCACCGAGGTGAACGCCCTGCACGCCGGCGGCAAGACCCTGACCGGGGCCAGCGGCATCAACTTCTTCAACCCCACCGGGCTGACCGCCGCCAGCATGCAGCTGAGCGCGGAGGTCCAGGCCTCGACCGACAACATCGCGGCGGGGCAGAGCGGGGGCGTGGGCGACAACAGCATCGCGCTGGCGATCGCGGGGCTCCGCACCCAGGGCGTCGCGAGCTTCGGCGGGCAGACGGTGGGCAACGCCTACCAGAAGCTGGTCTCCCGGATCGGGGTGCTGGTCCGCGACGCTGGCGACAAGGCCACCGCGCAGGAGGCGGTGGTGAGCCACGTGGACGAGATGCGCCAGGGCGTCAGCGGCGTCTCGGTGGACGAGGAGCTGACCAACCTGATTTCGCAGCAGAACGCGTTCGCCGCCGCCGCGCGGATGGTCACGGTCGCGGACGACATGATGCAGGCCGTCATCGGCATGGTGCGCTGACGGGTGCGGGGGGGAGACAGGGCCGAGCCGTGCTGATTCTGAATCGTCGCCAGGGAGAGGCGATCATCATCGACGGAGGGATCCGCATCGTCGTGCTGTCCAGCGACCGGCGCGGCGCGCGCATCGGGATCGAGGCGCCCACCTCCATCAACATCCAGCGGGAAGAACTGGTCTCCCGGGTCGCCGAGGAGAACCGGCGCGCCAACGCGCGCTCGACCGGCACCGAGTGGCTGGAGCAGCTCCCGCTGCGCCGCCCGGCCGCCGAGTAGCGCCGGCCTCAGCCGCCCCGGCGCCAGGTCGGCAGCCGCAGCACCGCCCGGAGGCCGCCCAGCGGCGCCGCCTCGAGCCCCAGCGTGCCCTCGTGCCGGCTGGCGATCAGCCGCGCCACCGTCAGCCCGATCCCCAGCTGGCCCGCCCCGCCCACGAACGGCTGGAACACCCGCTCCCGCTCCGCCGCCGGCAGCCCCGGCCCGTTGTCCTCGACCGTGATCCGTACCGTCCCGGCTTCGGCCGCCGCGGTGAAGCGCAGCAGCGGCGCGGGGTGGCGCTCCAGCGCCTGCTTGGCGTTGCTCACCAGCGAGAGCAGCAGGTGGCGCAGGTGGGACTCGTGGCCGCGCACCGGCGGCAGGCCGCCAGGCAGCTCCAGCTGGGTCTCGGTCGCGGGGAGGCCGCGCTGGTAGCGCTGCAGGTCCACCACGTAGGCCAGCAGGTCCTCGACGATCACCGGCGCCGGCTCGGCGTCGGCAGGGGCGTAGACCTGGCTGAAGCGGCCGATGGTGTCGGCGAGATGCTGGACCGAGTCGCTTACCGCCACCCGGAGCCGGGCACCTTCCTGCCCGCCGAGCAGGTCGGCGTGCGGGTCCACGAGCAGGGTGAGGGTCTGGAGGGGGCCCCGGAGGTCGTGGGCCATCCCGCGGGCCAGGGAGGCGACCACCTGGGCCCGGTCGGCACGGATGAGGAGTTCGTCGAGCTGGGGGGACGACAACTGCGCCACGGCCTGGGGCTGGGTGGTGACGGTCACGAATGGTCTCCCGGGGGCACCGGAAGAGTACACCCGTCTCCGGGGGGGGCCAAGGGCCGCCCGGGGCTCAGCGCTTGACGATCCAGACGCCGTCGATGATCGGGTCGGCCTGGTGCCGGCGCTGGATCACGTCCAGCATGCTCGTGGTCACCGTGGCGCCGCGCGCCAGCAGCTTCACGCCCGAGCTGGTGGAGAGGTCCGCGGCGAGGACCATGCCGGGCTGCAGCTGGTCCACGCCGACCTGGTGCCGGCTGGTCCGCCATTCGTTGCGGGGCCGGTCCAGCACCAGCGACTCGAGGTGAACCACGGCCAGCGGGTCGTACCAGGTGCCGCTGTGCTCCCGCAGCGCCTCGATGGCCGCCTCCGGGCCCAGCCCCGCGCGGCGCGCGTCGCCGTCCACCAGCCGGTAGAAGTCGGTCGCCATCCGGAGGATCCGGGCCCGGAGCGGAATCTGGCCCGAGACGAAGTGGTTGGGCATCCCCGTGCCGTCCCAGTTCTCGAACATCCCGCCGATGAGCTCCGAGGCTCCCCGCAGCCGCGCCACCTGCTCCAGCAGCGAGCTGGTGACCACGGCGTAGTGCCAGTCGGGCTGGGCGGGGGCGCCGAGCGCGTGGTGCGCGGCGTCCACCACCTTGCCGATCTCGTGCAGTTGCGCGGCCAGGTCGAGGTCGCCGAGCAACTCGTGCGGCACCTCGAACCGCTCGCCGATCTGGCGCGCCAGCGCCATCAGCCGCTTGCCGCGGTCGGCGGCGCCGGGGAGGCCCAGGTCCACCAGGTGGATGAGCAGGTGGAGCAGCCCATCGAAGCTCGACCCCAGCTCGTCGTTGAGCCGCTCCAGCTCGGAGTGGTTGCCGCGCAGCTCGTCCTGCAGCCGCTTGAGGCGCAGGCTGGCCCGCACCCGCGCGATCAGCTCCGCCACCTCGATCGGCTTGGTGAGGTAGTCGTCCACGCCGAGGTTGAGGCCCCGCACCTTGAGCGCGGTATCCGTGAAGCCGGACAGCACCACGAAGAGGCAGCCCGCCAGCGAGGGGTCGTCCCGGACCCGCTGACAGAACTCGAAGCCGTCCATCTCCGGCATCATGTAGTCGGAGATGATCAGGTCGGGGTGCAGCTCCCGGGCGCGCGCCAGCCCGTCCTTCCCGTTGATCGCGGTCGCGACCCGCAGGGCCGGCTCGTGCTCCAGCACCGAGCGGAAGTGGGCCAGCGTGGTGGGGTCGTCATCCACCAGCAGCACGGTGCTCACCGGGGCCGGGTTCACGGGATCTCCGGCGGCCCGGTCACGGTATCGGCGGCAAGCGCCGCGGGGGCGCTGTCCGCCGCCGCGGGCGCGGTGGTGTCGGCCGCCGTTACCGGCGGCAGCAGCATGGTGACGGTCACCCGCCGGTTGGCGTCGGCGAGGGGATGCGCCGGGTCGCGCAGCTTGCGGTCGGCCCAGCCGCGCACCTGCTGCACCTGGGCCTCGTTGAGCCCGCCCCCCAGCATGATCCGCCGGGCGGCGTTGGCCCGGTCCACGCTGAGCTCCCAGTTGCTGTAGCCGTCGGCCCGGTGGAAGGGGCGGGCGTCGGTGTGGCCCTCGATCACCACCGCGTTGGGCATCCCGCCCAGCTGTTTGCCGAGCAGGTGCAGCAGCTCGGCGCCGGCGGTCTTGGGCACGGCGCTGCCGGTCTCGAAGAACACCCCGGTGGAGTCCTCCAGCAGCTGGATGCGGAGGCCCTCCTCGGTGATCTCGATCTCGACATGCTCGGCGATCTCCGCCAGCGCCGGGGTCTCCCGGATCTGCTCCTTGATCTTCTCGGCCACGTACTGCAGCCGGTCCCGGCGCAGGTCGATCACCTGCTGCGCGGTCATGGGGCGGGGGCTCTGGGTCTGGGCGCCCTCGCCCGGCATGATCGAGCTGCCGAACTCATTGGCCCGGCCCAGCGGGTCCTGGAAGTAGCCGGCGATGGCGGCCTTCACGTCGCTCGACTGGTTCACCAGCCAGAGCACGAGGAACATGGCGAACATCGCCGTCATGAAATCGGCGAACGCCACCTTCCACGCGCCGCCATGGTGCCCATGCCCATGGCTGCGCTTCTTGACGATGATGATCGGCTGCTCGCGCGCCTTGTTCACGGCCTACTTCCCGGCCTTGGCCGCCTGCTTGCAGGAGGTTTCCATCTCCTGGAAGGTCGGGCGGGCAGTGGAGAAGATCGCGCGCCGGGCGAACTCCACCGCCACGATGGGCGCGAACCCCTTGGCGAAGGCGACCACGCTGGCCTTGAGGAAGGCGAAGAACCGGGCCTCCTCCGAGTTGGCCCCCTCGATCGCGCCGGAGAGCGGGGCGAGGAAGCCGTAGGCCATGTACACGCCGAGGAAGGTGCCGGTGAGCGCGGCGGCCACGTGCTCGCCGATCTGCTCCACCGGCCCCGAGATGGCGCCCATGGTGATGACGATGCCGAGCACCGCCGCCACGATGCCGATGCCGGGCAGCGCGTCGCCGGTCTTCTGCAGCGCCGCCGCCGGCTTCCCGGCCTCCTCGTGGTGGACGTCCATCTCGGCGTCCATCAGGGCGTCGAGGTCATGCGGCGGGACGCTGCCCACCAGCACCAGGCGGAGGGAGTCGCACAGGAACTCCATCGCGTGGTGCTCGTGCAGGACCTTGGGGTACTTCTTGAAGATGGCGCTCTTCTCGGGGTCCTCGATGTGGGCCTCGATCGCCACCAGCCCGTCCTTCCGGGCGATCTGGAACAGCTCGTACAGCATCTTCAGGGCGTCGAGGTACAGGTCCCTGGTGAACCGGTTGCCCTTGAAGACGGTGCCCAGCTTGCTGCCGATGGCCTTGAGGATGGGGCCGGGGGTGGAGATGAGGACGGTGCCCAGGGCCACGCCGCCGATGACCACGATCTCGGACAGGTGAAACAGGGCGGCAATGTGCCCGCCCGCCATGGTGAACCCCACCACGACGGCCCCGAGCACGACGAGAAGTCCGATAATTGCAATCATCGCGCAGCCATCCCTTGCATGGCTGAAGTATCGGAGCCGCTTGCCGATACCTTGAGGAGAACAGGAGCGGACACACGGGGCCCGTCCGGCCCGGAGGGAAGGGATTGCCCTACATCATCAACGGGATGCGCGACCTCCTCGCCCGGGGAGAAAACCTGCCCACGCTGCCCACGGTCGTGTTCCAGCTGCACAAGGTGCTGGACAGCGAGACCGCCGGGGCGAACGACGTGGCCGGGATCATCGAACGCGACCCCGCCCTGACCGCCCGGCTGCTCCGGGCGGCCAACTCGGCGGCGTTCCACCGCGGGGGCGACCGGATCGGCTCGGTCCTGACCGCGGTCTCCCGGCTGGGAATCAACCAGGTCCGCGCCATCTGTATCGTCCTGGCCGTGGTGAAGGCGTTCCGCACCCGGACCGGGGGCCTGAATCACGAGTCGTTCTGGATCCACTCCGCCGCGGTGGGCATGGTCGCCCGCGCGCTGTGGGAGGAATTCGGGCAGCCCGGGGAGGTCACCTCCGACGACGTGTACGTCGCCGGGCTGCTCCATGACGCCGGCCTGCTGGTGCTGGAGCAGCACTTCCCCAGGGAGTTCGCCGAGGTGATGACGGCCCGCGCCACCCTGGGCGGCCGGCTGTGGCAGTACGAGGAGGAACACCTGGGGATGGACCACGGGGCGGTGGGCGGGTTGCTGCTGGGCCGCTGGTCGCTCCCCGAGTTCATCGCCGAGGCGGTGACCAACCACCACCACCCCCACCAGGCGGGCGACGAGAGTCAGCACCTCGCGCGCGTCATCCAGGCGGCGGAGGTGCTCTGCACCGAGCTGGGTGCCGGCCTGCACGAGGAAGGGACGGCTGACTGTTCCGCCGCCGACGTCATGACCGAGATCGGCGCCACCGAGGAGCAGATCGCTGCCTACGCCGCCGAGGTGCCCCGCATCGCGGCCAAGGCGCAGCAGTTCCTCTTCTAGGGTCGCCCCGCAGACGGCGGGTCAGCAGGCGAAAAACAATGGCGGGGCGGCCCGGAAGGGGCCGCCCCGCCTGTCATTGAGAGGATCCGTGTTCCCGGGTCAGGTCACCGGATGCCGGCTGACCCGTGCCAACATGCGGGCGGCAAACTCGTTGCTGAGCACGATCATCACGAACAACGCCTTGAGCATGGAGACCTCCCCGGAAGACTTGAACCGCGTGTCCATACCTATTGCAACAACGAGGCCACCCAAAAAGTTCCCTCCCCGCCTCCCGGTCAGTATCGGAAACCCATTGTCGCAGGTGAAGTTGGCCGCCGGCAGCGCGCCGGGGGGCCGGAGGGCTTCGCTCGGCGGGGTGTGTCGCCGCCGGACACGAGTTCCGCAGCATCGATGCAGCGCCTCGGCAGCGGTACCGGAGCCGTGAACGGACCCCTAGTGTAAATAAGCGATACTATAGTGATCGACATAGATATTGTAAAACTATGTAAATAAATATGTTAGTTGATTATGTATAGCGTCTAAAGATTTTCTGTCCGAGGGCGATACTGGTACTGACCCGAACCAGGACCCCTCATGACGTCACGTCTGTGCCTCCCCCTGAGTGCCGTCCTGCTTGCCGTACCGCTCGCCGCGCAGGTCGAATTCGCCGGCCGGTTTGCCCGGGTGTCGGTGGTGGACTCCGTTGCTCCCGCTCGCGCGGACGGCAGCGCCGAGCCGTCGGCGGAGGCCCCGGTGCCCTGGGGGCGCTGGTCGGCGGCCACGGGGGGGTGGGGCGGGCTCCGGCCCCGGCTGGTGGCGGCCGGCGTGAGCCTCGAGGCGGCCTACATCTATGACCTCTCCGGCAATGCCCGGGGCGGCGTGCGCCGCAGCGGCGTCGGCCGCGGGCTCCTGAGCGCGGGGCTCGGTGCCGACCTGGAGGCGCTTGCCGGGCTGCGCGGGGCGGCCCTGTTCGTGGGGGTCCAGAGTTACGGCGGGACCAGCGGCGCGACCCTGACTGGCGACGCCCAGGCGTTCTCCAACATCGACGCGAGCCGGTTTGTCCGCCTGGCGGAGGCCTGGTACGAGCAGCGCCTGGCGGGTGACGGGGTGCGGGTCAAGCTGGGGCAGGTGGATGCCAACTCCGAATTCGCCGTCGTCGAGCCGGCGGGCGAGTTCCTCAACGCCTCTGCCGGCTTCAGCCCCACCATCTACGCCCTGCCCACCTACCCCGAGCCGACCCCGAGTGCGAGCCTGTTCCTGGCGCCGGCCGGCTGGCTGCAGCTGAGCGGCGGGGTGTTCCGCGGTACCCTGACACGCGGCACCGGTCCGGCTGCCCCCGGCCACGCCCCGTTCGCGATCGGCGAGGTGGCGGGCAGCTGGGGCAGCGGCCGGGTGCTGCTGGGTTACTGGCAGCACCCCGGCGGGTATGCCGAACAGTTCAACGGCGGGTTCACCCGCTCGCCCGCCGGGTGGTACGCCGGCGCCGAGCAGCGGGTCACGGGCGCGCCGGAGGGCGAGGCGTCGGGGGCGCATGGCGCCGTGGTCTTCGCCAAGTATGGCCGCAGCCCGGATCGCTTCAGCCCCTTCGGGCAGCACCTGATGCTGGGCCTGGTGGAGGAGCGCCCGCTTGGCCTGGAGGGGCATGCCGCCGGGATGATGGTGAGCCACGTGGACCTGAGCGATGCCGCCGGCGCCGGCACCCCGGCCAATGAGACCTCGGTCGAGGCCTTCTATCGGCTGCCCACCCTCGGCTTCCTCACCCTGCGTCCCGACCTGCAGTACATCGTGCACCCGGCGGGCGATCGGGCCCTGGGCGACGCCCTGGTGGGGACCCTGCGCGCCGAACTCGTGTTCTAGGCGGCCCGCCCCCGGCCGCGGCAGGCCGAACGCCCCCGTTCCTGGACGGGGGCGTTCGGCGTTCCGGGGACTCCAGTGCGCAGGGTCACATGCCGATACTCGCTCTGACCTCCAGCGCCCGGTGGCACGCCGCCGCCGGGCTGGAGTTCGCCACCGTGCAGGACTCAGGGAGCCTGACCATGCTGCATTTCCGTGACTGGAAGGTGAAGACCAAGCTGCTCCTCCTGGTTGGGTTGAGCGCCGTGGGGCTGGTGGCCACGGTCGGCCTGGGCTTCCGGACCATCAACAACGTCAAGGTCTACGGGCCGCTGTTCCAGGATATCGTGCGGGAGAAGGACCTCCTGGCGGACATCCTGCCGCCACCCGAGTTCCTGGTCGAGACCTACCTGATGGACAACCGGATCGTGGCGGAAGAGCATGAGGTCGAGCGCGCCGCCCACCTCGACCGGTCGGCCCAGCTGCGCAAGGAATTCAATGAGCGCCGGGACTTCTGGACCACGGACCTGCCCCAGGGGCCGACCCGGGACGAGATGCTGGGCCAGGTGGTGCCCACGGCCGAGCACTACTATGCGCTGCGCGACACCCTCTTCGCGCCGGCGGTGGCCCGGCGGGACTGGGCCCGGGCGCGGGCCGTGCTCGAGGGCCCGCTGAAGGAGGCCTACGGCGTGCACCACGCCGCGGTGGACAGCGTGGTGGCGCTCTCGACCGCCAACTACGAGCGGCTGCACCAGCTGGCGCGGGTGATTGACGTGGTACCCAAGCGGGAGATCCTGGCGATCAGCGCGATCATCCTGCTCCTGGTCGCCGGCCTGGGCTACCTGGTGGTGGGCCAGGTGCTCCAGAGCCTGGGACGCACGGTGGAGGCGCTGGGCGTGGCCGCGACCGGTGACCTCACCGTGCGGAGCGGCATCACGACCCGGGACGAGTTCGGCACCATCGGATCGGCGCTGGACGGCCTCCTCGGCAACCTGCGCCAGAGCATCGGCGCGATCGGCGAGAACGCCACCGCGCTGGCCGCGACCTCGGAGGAGCTCACCCAGGTGAGCCAGACGATGAGCGCGGGAGCGGAGGAGACCTCGGTCCAGGCCAGCGTGGTGGCCCGGGCCACCGACGGGGTCAACCGCAACATCCAGACGGTCGCCACCGCCTCGGAGGAGATGAGCGCGAGCATCCAGGAGATCAGCAAGAACGCCTCGTCCGCGGCACAGATCGCGGCGGAGGCGGTGGGCACGGCGGAGCAGGCCAATGCCTCGGTCACCCGGCTGGGCGCCTCGAGCGAGGAGATCGGCCAGGTGATCAAGACCATCACCTCGATCGCCGAGCAGACCAACCTGCTGGCGCTGAACGCCACCATCGAGGCCGCCCGCGCCGGCGAGGCGGGCAAGGGCTTCGCGGTCGTGGCCAATGAAGTCAAGGAACTCGCCAAGGAGACCGCCCGCGCCACCGACGACATCAGCCGGAAGATCCAGGCGATCCAGGACGACACCGGGCAGGCGGTGGCCGCCATCCAGGCGATCACCCAGGTGGTGGCGTCGATCAGCTCGGCCCAGAACACCATCGCGAGCGCGGTGGAGGAGCAGACGGCCACCACCACCGAGATCAACCGCAATCTCTCCGAGGCGGCGAGTGGCGCCTCCGAAATCGTGCAGAACGTGGGCGGCGTGGCGACCGCGGCGGAGGAGACCACCCGCGGGGCGACTGACACCCAGTCTGCGGCGCTGGAGCTCTCCCGCATGGCGCAGGGGCTGCAACAGCTGGTGGCGCAGTTCCAGCTGGGTGACGGGACGGCTCGCCGGACCGGGCGGACCGCCCCGGCAGCGCGCACGCCGTCGGCGGCCCGGCCGGCGGCGGCGCACCAGGACGGGGATGGCGTCAGCGCGTACGCCTCGGCCTTCATGGCCGAGCGGGAGGAGCGGGGCGCCCGTCTCGGGCGCTAGGGGCGGTGAACCGGGGATTCTCAGGGAGGGGAGTTCGGGATGCGGTGGACGATCAAGCGAATCCTGCTGGCGGTGGCGGCCGCGAATGCCGGCCTGCTGCTCATCAGCGTGGCCGTGGCGAAGTGGCAGAGTCGGCAGCAGGACGAGGTGGCGGCGGGGATCGTCATGACCCAGACCGCCCTGCGGAACCACCTCGAGGGCGACATGATGCACGACGGCATCCGGGGCGATGTGCTGAATGCCCTGTACGCCGCCGAATGGAATCCGGGCGCCCGCGACACGATCCTCGCCGACCTGCAGGAACACGCCGCCTGGTTCCGGGGCGCCCTGGCGGAGAACGATTCGCTCCCGCTACCCGCGGAGGTGAAGGCCGGGCTCACCGAACTGCGGCCGGTCCTCGAAGCCTACCTCGCCAGCGGCGAGCGGCTCACCCGCCTGGCGTTCCAGAACCGGTCCCGGGCCCGTGCCGAACTGCCGGACTTCCTGACGGTCTTCGGCCAGCTGGAGGAAAAGAACGAGGCGCTGAGCAATGCCATCGAGAGCGCGGTCGCCGGGGCGCGGGCGCAGGCGGAAGTCGTATCACGCCGGGCCGATCGGGTGGACCTGCTGCTGTTGGTGTTCGGGCTGACGGTCTCGCTCGGCGTGGGACTGATGATCGGGCGGCGGATCGCCAACGATGTGCGCCGCCTCGGTGAGGCGAGCCTCGCCGCGGGCGAGGGGGACCTCACCGCCCGGGCGCGGCTGAAGGGGGACAATGAACTGCGCGACGCGGCCGAGGCATTCAACCACGCCCTGGATGGCATGCAGAACGCGCTCGATGCCACCCGGGTGGACTGGCAGCAGGTGGGGCAGCAGCGGAAGGAAGTGACGCTGATCAAGCAGCTGGTCGAGAATGCGCCGATCAACATCCTGTACGCCGACCGGGAGCTGGTGCTGCAGTACCTGAACCCGGCGGCCCAGGCCACCTTCCGCCGGCTGCAGGCGCACCTGCCGGTGCCGGTGGAGGACATGGTCGGCCGGCCCATCGACATCCTCCATCGTGACCTCACCGGGCAGCGGGCGCTCCTGGCCGATGCGAGCCGGCTGCCGCACCAGATGCGGTTCACCCATGGGGCGGAGACGCTGGACTTCCTGGCGGCCCCGATCCGGGACGAGCAGGGGAGCCTGATCGGGACGATGGTGACGCTGGAGGTGGTTACCGCGAAGCTCCGCCTGGAGCGCGAGGCCGCCGACGCCCGGGAGCGCGGGGAGGCCGCCGCGGAGGCGGGCCGGGCCGCCGAGCGGGACGAGGCGGAGCGGCGGCAGCAGGAGGCGGGCGAGCGGGAGCAGGCGCAGCGGACGGCGGCCGAGCGGGAGCGGACCCAGGCGGCCGAGCTGCGAGCGAAGGTGGACGCGATCCTGGCGGTGGTGGAGGCGGCGGGGCAGGGGGACCTGACCCGCAGCATCCCGGTGCGGGGCGAGGACGCCGTGGGCCGCCTGGGCGAGGGCCTGGATGCCTTCTTCCGCAACCTGCGGGGCAGTGTGGCCAACATCACCCGCACCGCGACCACGGTGTCGGAGGCCACCGGCCGGGTGGACGCGGTCGGGCGGCGTCTGGGGACCGCGGCAGCGGAGACCTCGGCGCAGGCCGGCGTGGTGTCCGCCGCGGCCGACGAGGTCTCGCGGAACGTGCAGACCGTGGCCAGCGGCACCGAGGAGATGTCCGCCAGCATCCGCGAGATTGCCAAGAGCGCGGCCAGTGCCGCCGACGTGGCGGCCCGCGCCGTGACCGTGGCCCAGCGGACCAACGCCACGGTGGGCAAGCTGGGGGAGTCGAGCGCCGAGATCGGCAAGGTGATCAAGGTGATCACCACCATCGCCGAGCAGACCAACCTGCTGGCGCTGAACGCGACCATCGAGGCCGCGCGCGCCGGCGAGGCCGGCAAGGGCTTCGCCGTGGTGGCCAACGAGGTGAAGGAGCTGGCCAAGGAGACCGCCCGGGCCACCGAGGAGATCGGCGGCAAGATCGAGGCGATCCAGCAGGACACCGGGGATGCGGTGACGGCGATCCGGGAGATCAGCACGATCATCGACCAGATCAGCTCGATCCAGACCACGATTGCCGGGGCGGTGGAGGAGCAGACCGCCACGACCAACGAGATGACCCGCAACATCGCCGAGGCGGCGCGCGGGGCGCAGGAGATCGCCCACAACATCCAGGGCGTGGCGGCGACGGCGGGCGAGGCGAGCGCGGGGGTGGCGGAGAGCGAGGTCGCTGCGGGGGAGCTGGGCCAGGCCGCGGCGGCGCTGCAGGCCCTGGTGGTGCAATTCCGGATCGGGGAGGAGGCAGGCCGGCCGGGTCCGGCCCGTTCCGGCCGGCGGGCCGTCGGCGTGGGGGGGTGAGCCTGAACCCCGGCCCCCCGGCGGGGGGCCGGGCTGGAACTCAACGATTCCGGTCGGCCAGCCGATACTCGGCCTATCGGTGGTGTATTTCCCGCCCTGGGCCCCTCCGGGGCGACCGCTTTGGGGAGCCACGCATGAGCGACATGGACGATATCGTCAGGGAATTCCTGGTCGAGAGCAGTGAAGGGCTCGACACCCTCGACCGCAACCTGGTGGCGCTGGAGCAGCACCCGGGGGACAAGGAGCTGCTCGCCGGGATCTTCCGCTGCATCCACACCATCAAGGGCACCAGCGGGTTCCTCGGCTTCGGCCGACTGGAGTCGGTGACTCACGTGGGGGAGAGCCTGCTCTCCGACCTGCGCGACGGCAAAAAGTCGCTCACGCCCGAGATCACCAGTGTGCTGCTGCAGCTGGTGGACGCGGTGCGCTCGATGCTGGGCGCCATCGAGGCGACCGGCGCCGACGGGCAGGAGGACTTCCAGCCATTGGTCGAGCTCCTGACCCGGCTGCAGAAGGGCGAGGCGGAGGCCCCGTCGGGAAAAGCTGAACGGGCGCCGGCCCGGAAGAGCCGGAAGTCCGGCTCGACGCCGGCGCCCGTCCCGGAGGATGCGGAACCGGCCCCGGCGGCGGCCACGCCCGCGCGAGCGGCGACCCCGGCGGCTCCCCCGGTCTCGGCGCCGGAGGGCGCCGAGGTGAAGGGGCCCGCGGCCTCCGACAGCAGCATCCGGGTGGACGTGGGGCTGCTCGACAAGCTGATGAACCTGGTGGGCGAGCTGGTGCTGGCCCGCAACCAGATCCTGCAGTTCACCACGACCGTCGAGGACGGCGGCTTCGTGGCCACCTCGCAGCGCCTCAACCTGATCACCACCGAGCTGCAGGAAGGGGTCATGAAGACCCGCATGCAGCCGATCGGCAACGTGTGGGCCAAGTTCCCGCGCGTGGTGCGGGACCTGGCGCTCGCCTGCAAGAAGCAGGTGCGGATCGAAATGGAAGGGAAGGAAACGGAACTCGACAAGACCATCATCGAGGCGATCAAGGATCCGCTGACCCACATCGTGCGGAACTCGGTCGACCACGGGATGGAGCTGCCGGCCGAGCGGGTGGCGCGGGGCAAGCCGGCCGAGGGCCGGCTGCTGCTCCGGGCCTACCACGAGGGCGGGCAGGTGAACATCGAGATCTCCGATGACGGCGGCGGGGTCAACACCGAGCGGGTGAAGGCCAAGGCGCTGCAGAAGGGCATCGTCACGGCCGAGCAGGCGGCCCGGATGGGCGAGCGCGAGCTGGTCAACCTGATCTTCGCGCCCGGCTTCTCCACCGCGGAACAGGTGAGCAACATCTCCGGCCGCGGCGTCGGGATGGACGTGGTCAAGACCAACATCGAGAAGATCGGTGGCACGGTGGACGTGCACAGCGTCGCCGGGCAGGGCACCACCCTCAAGATCAAGATCCCGCTCACGCTGGCGATCATCCCCGCCCTGGTGGTCACCACCGGCGGCGACCGGTTCGCGATCCCGCAGGTCTCGCTGCTCGAGCTGGTGCGGCTGGACGGCGAGGAGAGCGCCACCGGGATCGAGATGGTCTACGGCGCGCCGGTCTACCGGCTGCGGGGCCGGCTGCTGCCGCTGGTCAACCTGGCCCATGCGCTGGGCCTGCAGGACGGGTTCCGGGCGGCGGGCCGGGTGCAGGAGGCGGTGAATATCGTGGTGCTGCAGGCGGACGAGCACACCTTCGGGCTGGTCGTGGACGAGATCAACGACACCGAAGAGATCGTGGTGAAGCCGCTGGGCAAGCAGCTCAAGGGGATCAACGCCTTCGCCGGCGCGACCATCATGGGCGACGGGCGGGTGGCGCTGATCCTGGACGTGCTGGGGCTGGGCCAGCAGGCGAAGGTGGTCACCGAGGCCACCAGGAAGGCCGCCGCCGCCAGGGCCGAGGTGGTCCGCGGGGCGGAGGGCGAGCGCCAGATGCTGCTGCTCTTCCGCATCGGGGACGACCGGCGGATGGGCATCCCGCTCTCGATGGTGGCGCGGCTGGAGGAGTTCCCCCGGAGCGCGCTGGAGCGGGCCGGCCACCACCAGGTGGTGCAGTACCGCGACCGCCTGCTGCCGCTGATCCGCCTCTCCGAGCTGCTCGGCGAGGGCGGGGCGGTGGCGGAGCGCGACCCGCTGCACGTCGTGGTGTACCGCCACGACGGGCGGGATGTGGGGCTGGTGGTGGACAACATCGTGGACATCGTCGAGGAGCAGCTCACGGTGCACCGGCGGGAGCGGCAGGGAGCGGTGTACGGCTCCGCCGTGATCCAGCAGAAGGTGACCGACCTGCTCGACGTGCGGGTCCTTATCGAGCAGGCCGACGTGCTGCTGTTCGAGAGCGCCGAGGCCGAACTCGCCGGCGCGGGAGCCTGAGCGCATGAGCATGGAACAGCAGTTCTGCACCTTTCATCTCGACCGCCTCTACTTCGGCATCGAGGTGCTGCAGGTCCAGGAAGTGATCCGCAGCCAGATCATGACCCGGGTGCCGCTGGCGACCCGGTCGGTGCGCGGCCTGATCAACCTGCGGGGCCAGATCGTCACGGCGATCGACCTCCGCACCCGGCTGGGCCTCGCGCCGTTCGGCGAGGGGCAGCAGCCGATGAACGTCGTGATCCGGACCGAGGACGGCGCGGTGAGCCTCCTGGTGGACGAGATCGGCGACGTGCTGGATGTGGAGGAAGTCGATTACGAAGACCCGCCGGAGACCCTGCCGGCGAGCGCCCGGGAGCTGATCCGGGGCGTCTACAAGCTGCAGGGCCGGTTGCTGCTTGTCCTCGATACGGAAAAGGCGATCGGCCTGGAACCCGCCGCGGCCCGGTGAGACACCGGGTCCCCCCTCTCCCGCGGTGACGCAAGGAGCGCGTGCCGATGGCTGACCGTACTGATTCTCCCGCCCGGGCGTTGCCGCAGTCGGTCCCCGTGACCGACCCGCTGGCGGCGTCCCGGTTGCTCGCGGGCCTCGCCGAGGCCCCGACGATTGTGTTCCTGGCCGACCGGCACCAGCGGGTGCTGCACGCCAGCCGCCAGGCGGCGGCGACCGTGGCCCGGCTGCACCTGGTCGACGGTCCGCTCGAGGGGCGCACCCTGGCCGAGGTGCACGGGGACCCGGCGGGGTTCGCCGCGGCCGTCGCCGACCCGGCCCGGCTGCCGTACGAGCACAAGTTTGCCCGCGAGGGCAGTGCCTTCAAGTGTCTGGTGCACGCCGTGCGCGACGAGCAGGGCGCCGCCACCGGGTACGTCGCGGCGTGGGAAGACCAGACCAAGCGCCAGCGGGTCGAGGTGGAGCTGGGCCGGGTGCTCTCGATGATCGAGAGCTGTCCGACCCACATCATCTGCGGTGACCCCGACCTCACCATGCAGTACGTCAACCCCGCCGGCCGCGCCTCGATGGAACGGCTGGGCCGGGCGCTGCCGCTTACCCCGGATGGGGTGGCCGGGCAGTCGATGATGGTCCTGCTGGGCGACGACCCGGGGCTCAAGCGGCGGCTGCTCGACCCGAAGAACCTGCCGCACCGGGAGCGGCGGGACTTCGGTGGCGAGACACTGGACCTGACCGTGTCCGCGACCCACGACCACCAGCGGAACTACATCGGGCCGATGCTGACCTGGGAGGTGGTGACCGAGGCGCTGACCGCTGAGCGGACCATCGCCGAGGCGCACGAGCGCGAGCAGCGCGAGGCGGCGGAGCTCCGCCGCAAGGTGGATCAGATCCTGGAGGCGGTGCATGCCGCGGCCCAGGGCGACCTCACCCGCGCGGTCGGGGTGGAAGGGCAGGACACCATCGGGCGGCTCGGCAGCGAGCTGCAGACCTTCCTCTCGGACCTGCGCGGCAACATCGGCGCGATCGCCGGCCACGCCGACACGCTGGCCGCCGCGGCCGAGGAGCTGTCGGCCTCCAACCGGACCGTCGCAGCCGGCGCGGCGGAGACCAGCGCCCAGGCGCAGGTGGTGAGTTCCGCCTCGGAGGAGGTCACCCGCAACGTCCAGACCGTCGCGGCCGGCACCGAGGAGATGGGCGCCAGCATCCGGGAGATCGCCAAGAATGCGTCGGAGGCCGCACGGGTCGCGGGAGAAGCGGTGACGCTCGCCGGCCGGGCCGACACCCTGATGGGCGAGCTGGGCACCTCGAGTCAGGAGATCGGCAAGGTGCTCAAGCTGATAACCGGCGTGGCGCAGCAGACCAACCTGCTGGCGCTCAACGCCACCATCGAGGCGGCACGCGCGGGCGAGGCCGGCAAGGGCTTTGCCGTCGTGGCCAAGGAGGTCAAGGACCTGGCCAAGGAGACCGCGCGGGCGACCGAGGAGATCGGGCAGCGGATCGACGCCATCCAGGGCGGGACCGGCCGGGCGGCCGGCGCCATCCGGGACATCGGGGCGATCATCCGGCGCATCAGCGACATCCAGACGGTCATCGCCGGCGCGGTGGAGGAGCAGACCGCCACCACCAACGAGATGGGCCGGAACATCAGCGACGCCGCTCGCGGCGCGGCCGAGATCAGCAGCACCATCGCCGCGGTGGCGAGCGCCGCGCAGTCCACGAGCGAGAGCACCGGCAGCAGCGACCGCGCCACCGCGGAACTGGCGGGGATGGCCACCGAGCTGCGCCGCCTGGTCGGCCAGTTCACCCTGGAGGCCCGGCGATGATCGCCACCGCGGAGGCCGTCCGCGGCGAGGCGGCGACCGCCGCCCGCGGGCGTCCCGCCCCGGCGGAGGTGGTGCTGCAGGTGGTGGATGCCGTGGCCCGCGCCGCCACCGTGAAGGGGGCCGTGAGCGCCACCCTGACGCTGCTGCGCGAGCAGCTGGGCTGGGAGTACACCGCCTGGCTGCGGCGCGACCCGGTGGACGGGCTGCTCAAGTGCACCCTCGATGGCGGCGAGGTGGACGACGAGTTCCGGCAGAAGACCCGCGCCGCCCAGTTCGGCGAGGGCGAGGCGCTGTCGGGACGGGCCTGGCGCAGCGGCGACCTGGTCGTGGTCGAGGACTTTGGCGCGGTGCCGGAGTTCGCCCGGGCGGCGGTGGCCCGCCGCGCCGGGGTGCGCAGCGCCGCCGCGATGCCGCTGGTCGTCAACGGGGAGATCGTCGGCTCGCTCGAGATGTACACCACCGCGCTGCGGCAGGTGCCGCCCGCGGAGGCGGACGTCGTCCGCCGGGTGGGCGCGCTCGTGTCCAGCGGGATCGCCCGGGTGGAACTGGCCCGCTACGCCTCGATGGTGCGCAACTCGCCGGTCAACACCGTGTCGGCCGATCGCGACCTGGTGATCCAGTACCTGAATCCGGCCGCCCATGCCTGCCTGGCCCAGCTGGAGGAATTCACCGGCGTCGCCGCCGACGAACTGCTGGGCCGGCCGCTGGAGGTGCTGCACCCCGAGCTGCGGGGCCTCAAGGGCCGCCTGCTCGATCCGCGCCAGCTGCCCCACAGCCTGCGGGTGACCCTCGGCCCCGAGCAGCTCGACCTGCTGCTCAGCCCCACCTTCGACGTCGCGGGGCAGTACCTCGGCCCGATGCTGACCTGGGAAGTCGTCACCCAGCGGCTCGAGGCGGAGCTCCAGGTCGCGGCGGCGCGGGAGCGGGAGCGGCAGCAGACGGCCGAACTCCAGGAACGGGTGGACCAGGTGCTCCGGGCGGTGCGGCTCGCCGCCGGGGGCGACCTCACCGTCCCCGTGCCGGTGCGCGGCACCGATGCGATGGGCCAGCTGGGTGAGGGCGTGGCGCAGCTGCTGGCGCACTTCCGCGACCAGGTGGCCGGCATCGGCGGGCACGCGGGGACGCTGCGGCAGGCGGCGGACGGGCTCACGACCATCAACGCCTCGCTGGCGGCCGCCGCGGAACAGACCTCGGCCCAGGCCCGGGTGGTGTCCAGCGCGGCGGAGGAGGTCTCACGCAACATCAGCATCGCGGCCAGCGGCACCGAGGAGATGGGCGCGAGCATCCGGGAGATCGCCAAGAGCGCGGGCGACGCCGCCAACGTGGCCGGCCGCGCGGTGACCGTGGCCGACCGCACCAAGCAGACGGTGGCGCGCCTGGGCGAGTCGGGCACCCAGATCGGCAAGGTCATCAAGGTGATCACCGCGATCGCGCAGCAGACCAACCTGCTGGCGCTCAACGCGACGATCGAGGCCGCCCGGGCCGGCGAGGCGGGGAAGGGCTTCGCGGTGGTGGCGCACGAGGTCAAGGAACTGGCCAAGGAGACCGCCCGGGCCACCGAGGAGATCGGCCAGCGGATCGAGGCGATCCAGGGCGACACCCGTGATGCGGTCGCGGAGATCCACGAGATCGCCGGGATCATTGACCAGGTCAGCGGCATCCAGACGACCATCGCCGGGGCGGTCGAGGAGCAGACCGCGACCACCAACGAGATGAGCCGCAATGTCGGGGAGGCCGCGGGCGGGTCGCGGTCCATCGCCGAGAGCATGCAGGGCGTCGCCGAGGCGGCGGATGCGACCACCGGCAACGTCACCCGGAGCCAGGACGCGGCGGACCAGCTGACGCGGGTCGCGGAACAGTTGCAGGACATGGTGCGCAGGTTCACCTGCTAGGACGGCGGAGCGGACCAACGATGAGCAGTGTGATGCGGGTGAGCCCGCTCCGGGCGGCGCTGTTCGACCGGCTCGGCGGCTTCGACGTGGTGGACCGCGCCGTGGGGCGCGCGCTGGCCCGCGCGATCGCCGATCCGGACCTGGCCGGCGTGCTGCCGGCTGCCGCCAGCGCCGAGGCATCGTGGCAGTGCCAGATGTTCCTCACCGAGCTGGGCGGCGGGCCCATGGCCTACGACGGGCCCGACCCCGCCACCGTGGCCGCACGCCTGGCGCTCGACCCGTCCCGGGTCGAGGCGCTGCTGGCGCACCTGCTCGCCGCCTTCGAGTCCGAGGGCGTCCTGCCCGCCGCGCTCGCCGAACTGCGGGAGGCGCTGTGGCAGGAGGCCGCCCGGCTCGGGCTGGTGGCGGCCCCGGACCCGACGCCGCCGGCCGCCGCCGGGCCCACGCCGGAGGCCCTGGTCCTGATGGCGCAGGCCGAGGCCGAGCGGCAGGGCGTCGGCGGGTGGCCGCTGTTCGTGCTGGACGCCGGGCTCACCCTGGTCCACCTCAACGCCGCGGCCGAGCAGGCGGTGCGGGCGGTGGACGGGGAGCTGCGCCGCGCATTCAACCTCGGCGCGGATGAGCTCCTGGGCCAGGCGATCCTGCGCATTCACCCGGCGCCGACCCAGTTCTCCGCCATGCTCACGGATCCGACCCGGCTCCCGCGGGAGACGACCTGGTGCTTCGGCCGGGCCGTCTGGAAGGCGCGGCCGTTCGCGCTCCGGCAGGGGGCGGAGCTCGTGGGCTACGGCATCGGCTGGCGCGACCAGAGCGAGGCACACCGCGCCGAGGCGGTTTTCCAGCGGCTCCGGAGCCAGGCGGAGGACCTCCCGGTCCCGGTCATGCTCCCCGACGGGGCGCGGCAGCGCTGGTACGGCAACGCCGCCTGCGATACGGCGCTGAGCCGCCTGGCACCCCACCTCGCGGTGCCGGTCGCCCCGGGCGACGGGGTGCCGATCGAGCTGTTCATCCCCGACCGCGAATGGCGCGAGGCGCTCTTCCGTGACCCCGCCCGGCTGCCGTGGAAGGGCCAGGTGCAGGTCGGGCCGGAGACAGTGGCGATCCTCGTGAGCGCCGTGCTGGACCAGGAACAACACTACCTCGGCCCGCAGGTCACCTGGGAAATCGTGCATCGCACGGTGGAGCCGGCCCGGCCGGCGGAACCGGTCGTCGCGGCGGCCGCCCCGGTGGCGCCCTCGGGGCCCGCACCGGAGGCGGTGCCGTCGGCGGTGCACGCCGGCCTGGTGCCGGCGGGTGGCGGGCTGCGGGAACAGGCACGGGCGCTCGAGGGGGTGGCGCAGGAGCTGGGCACGCTCACGCGGCTGCTGGAGGCCGTCGCCGACGAGGCGGACCAGGTACCGGTCGACGGGCCACCGAGCGGACCGGCGCCGGACTCGGCCGCGCTCCAGCGGGCGGACGCGGCGATTCGCGAGGCGCTGGCCGCGGTACAGTCCGCCGCCGGCGAGGCGGTGGCCGGCGGGGTCGCCGAGGCGCGGGCCCTCGCGGAGGTGGTGCAGCCGCGGCTCGGGGGCGCGCTGCAGCAGGCCCAGGCGCAGGCGGAGAGCCTGCGCCGCATCCGGGTGCTGGCGGCCGGGCTCCGGTCGCTGGGGCAGCCGGGGGCCGGGGAGGGCTGATGGCGGCGACGCGCGTGGTGGTGGTGGACGATGCGGTCATCGTGCGCCGGCTGGTCGGCCAGGCGCTGGGCGCCGAGGGCGATTTCGAGCTGGCGGGCACCGCGTCCGACGGCGACGTGGCGCTCGAGGTCATCGCCGGGGGCCTGCCCGACATCGTCACGCTCGACATCGACATGCCGATGGTGGACGGGATCGAGACCCTGCGCCGGATCCGGGCCCGCTGGCCCCACCTGCCGGTGGTCATGTTCACCGGGATGCTCGAGCCGGGCCCGGCGGAGCTGGAGGCGCTGGCGCTCGGCGCCAGCCAGCTGATTCCCAAGCTGCCGCACGAAGGCAACATGGTGAACGCCATCCAGTGGGTCCGGCAGCGCCTCGCCCCGGTGCTCCGGGACGTCGTGGCCAAGACCCGGGTGGCAACGATGGCGCCGCCGCCGGCGCGGCCGGCGATCCCGCCGCGCCCCGTCTCCCGGGTGGCCAACCCGGTCGAGCTGCTCGCCGTGGCGGCCTCCACCGGGGGGCCCAACGCGCTGGAGGCCTGCCTGGCGGGGCTGCCGCGGGAATTCGCGCTGCCGGTGGTCATCACCCAGCACATGCCGGTGGGCTTCACCGGACTGCTGGCGGACCGCCTCCGGCAGGCGACCGGCCGGTCGGTCGAGGAGGCGCAGGCCGGCGCGGTGCTCCGGCCCGGCACGGTATGGATCGCGCCCGGCGACCACCACCTGGTGGTTCAGCGGGTGGGGGTGAATGTCGTGCTTCAGGTAAACCGGGAAGCGCCCGAGAATTCCTGCAGGCCCTCCGCCGACGTCATGTTCCGCTCGGTCGCCCGGGTGTACGGGCCTCGGGCCCTGGCGGTGGTGCTGACCGGCATGGGGCAGGATGGCATGGAGGGCGCCCGGGCGATGGTCGAGGCCGGGGGCCGGGTCCTGATCCAGGACGAGGCGACCAGCGTGGTGTGGGGGATGCCCGGCGCCGTGGCCCGGGCGGGACTGGCCGAGGCGGTGCTGCCGCTGGCGGAGTTGCCGGCGGCGATCCTGCAGCGCTGCGGTCGGCCGGCCCCGCCGGCGCTGGCGCGATGAGGGGGAGGAGCAGCGGATGGCACTGAGCAGCGCCGACTTCCAGTTCGTCAGCACGCTGGTGCGCCAGCGTTCGGCGATCGTGCTCGAGCCGGAGAAGAGCTACCTGCTCGAGGCCCGGCTCACGCCGCTGGCCCGGGCCGAGGGATTCGCCTCGCTCGATGCGCTGGTGGCCCAGATGCGGGCCCAGCCCTTCAACGGGCTGCACCGCAAGGTCGTCGAGGCGATGACGACCAACGAGACCAGCTTCTTCCGGGACCTGCACCCCGTCGACGCGCTGCGCAAGGTGGTGCTGCCGGAGGTGCTGAAGCAGCGCCAGGCCAGCCGGACACTGAACGTCTGGTGCGCCGCCTGCTCCAGCGGGCAGGAGCCGTACACCGTCATGATGACCCTGCTGGAGCACTTCCCCCAGCTGGCCACGTGGCAGGTCCGGCTGCTGGGGACCGACCTCTCGAGCGAGATGGTCGGCCGCTCCCGGACCGGGCGCTACGGGCAGATCGAGGTGAACCGCGGCCTGCCGGCGAACCTGCTGGTGAAGTACTTCGAGAAGAAGGGCATCGAGTGGCAGGTGAAGCCCGACGTGCAGCGGTACTGCGAGTTCAAGGAGATGAACCTGATCGAGCCGTGGGGCCCGCTGCCCCAGATGGACGTGGTCTTCCTGCGCAACGTGCTGATCTATTTCGACGTGGAGACCAAGCGGCAGATCCTGGGCAACGTGCGCAAGGTGCTCCAGCCGTGGGGCTACCTGTTCCTGGGCGGGGCCGAGACCACGATCAACCTGGGCGACACGTTCGAGCGGGTCCAGTTCGACAAGGCCGGGTGTTACCGGATCAAGGGCAGCTAGGAGGCCGCAATGCAGTACCTCGAGGAGGAGATCCGCCAGGTGGCGGAGATGGTCTGGGACTCGGTCCTGGGGGCGCCGCTGGTGCGCACCCCGGAGATCCCGCCGCCGCCCCCGCGCGTGGTGTCCGGCTGGGTCCACTTCACCGGCGCCTTCGAGGGCGCGGTGGCGATCGAATGCTCGGCCGAGTTCGCCCGGTCCGCCGCGGCCACGATGTTCGGGGTCGAGGAGGGCAGCGCCACGCCGTCCGACATGCAGGACGCCATGGGCGAGCTGACCAACATGACCGGGGGAAACGTGAAGGCGCTGCTGCCGGAGGGCTGCCGCCTGTCGCTGCCCACGGTGGTGGAGGGGACGGACTACAGTGCCCGGGTGCCCGGCAGCGAACTGCTGACCAGCGTCGGGTTCAAGTGCCAGGGGTCGCCGGTGGTGGTGCGGCTGCTCCGGAAGGCCGGCAACGGCGCGAACTAGGAGGGACCATGGCCGACGTACCGATGCCCCACCGGCGGGAGTTCAGCCGGGTGCCGGTTCACCTCCGGGCCGACGTGACCCTCGACGGGGGCGTGCGGCTGGAGGGCACGATGGAAAACCTGAGCCTCAAGGGCGGCTTCCTGCGCACCACCGGGCAGGCGGCCGACGGCACGCCGTGCGACGTGCGGCTGCACCTGGAGGGGACCGAGGTCGAGGTCCACGCCCAGGGGAAGGTGGTGCGCCCGGGGCCCGGCGGGGTGGCGATCCAGTTCATGGAGATCGTCGGGATCGACTCGCTGGAGCACCTGCGCAACCTGATCCTCTTCAACACCCACGATCCGGACCAGGTGGAGCAGGAGTTCCACGACCACCTGGGCCTCAAGCGCGACGCCTGACCCCCCGGGCGGCCTCTGCCGCCCGGCCTCCCCCGCCTCAAGACTCCCTTCCCACCGGCCGATACTGGGACCGTGACGTGGGGCCTGCGCGGCCCCGCCTTCGGAACCCCAGGACGGACCGGGATCATGCGCTGGACCATTCGCCGGAAGCTGCTCGCCCTTGCCACCGTCTCGGTGCTGTTCCTCGGCCTGAGTGTCGGGGTCGGCGTGTGGGCCGAGCGGGACCTGTCGGCGGCGGCGGATGCGGAGCGCGTGCTTGGGGTGACCCTCCGGGACCACATGGACGTGGACATGATGCAGGACGCGCTGCGCGGCGACGTGCTGCTCGCGCTGCTGGCGGAGGGCGCCCCGCAGCGCCGGGAGGCGGAAGAGCGCCTGGCGGAGCACCGGGGTGAACTCCAGGCCGCGCTGGACTCGGTGGCCGCCCGCCGCCTGCCGCCCGCGCTGGCCGAGCGGATGCGCGCCTTCGCGCCACAGGCGCGCGCCTTCGGGGACCTGGCGGCGGAGCTCGTGGCCCTGACGGTCCGGGACCGGCCGGCGGCCCAGGCGCGGCTGGGCGGCTTCCTGGCCGAGTTCAGTGCCCAGGAGGACCGGTCGGATGGCATCACCGAGGCCCTGAGCACCGCCTCGGACGTCGGTGCCGCGCGGCAGGACCTGGTCGCAGCCCGGTTGATCTGGGGGCTCACCGGCGGCGGGTTCGCCGGGCTGGTGCTGCTGATCGTGCTGAGCCAGGCGGTGGCCCGCTCGATCCTCCGGCCGCTCCAGGCGGTGACCGACCGGCTGGCGGAGGTGGCCAACGGCGACGGCGACCTGACGGCGCGTGTCACGTACGAAGGGGCGGATGAGCTGGGCGAGCTGGCGCGCTCCTTCAACACCTTCGTGGGGAAGATCGAGGAGACGGTGCAGCTGATCGCGGAGAACGCGGTGGCGCTGGCCGCCGCCGCGGAGGAGATGGCGGTGGTGAGCCGCCAGCTCACCACCTCCAGCGAGACCGGCCGGGCGCAGTCGGGCCAGGCGGCGCTGACCGCGGGGACCGTCAGCGGCAGCGTGACCACGATCGCCACGGCGGTGGAGCAGCTCTCCGCGGCGATCAAGGAGATCGCCCGCTCCGCCAGCGAGGCGTCCACGGTCGCCTCGGAGGCGGCCGTGCTCGCGAGCGAGGCCGACCGCAACGTGGAGCTGCTGGGCCAGGGCAGCGAGGAGATCGGGGAAGTCATCAACTCGATCACCGCCGTGGCGCAGAAGACCAACTTGCTCGCGCTCAACGCGACGATCGAGGCGGCGCGGGCCGGGGACGCGGGCAAGGGCTTCGCGGTGGTGGCCAACGAGGTGAAGGAGCTGGCCAACCAGGCCGGCGCCTCGAGCGAGGACATCGGCCGCCGGATCCAGATGGTGCAGGGCCAGGTCAAGGACGTGGTCGAGGCCATCCGCCGGATCGCGCGGGTGGTGGACCAGATCAACCAGTTCCAGGCCGGCGTGGCCAGCGCGGTGGAGGAGCAGAGCGCCGTGGCGAGCGAGATGGGCCGCGGGGTGCAGGACGCGGCCCGGGGCACGACCGAGATCGCCGACGTGATGCGCCAGGCGGCGGAGACCGCGGACCAGTCGAGCACCGCCTCCGGGGAGGCCGCCCGGACTGCGGCCGATCTCGCCCGGATGGCCACGGAGCTGGAACGGCTGGTGGGGCAGTTCCGGACCGGGGGCGGGACAGGGACGAGGGGCGGGGCGCATGGGGCGGCCCGACCGGGGACGCGGGTGGCCGCGGGGGTGTAGGTGCGGATCCTGATTGCGGAAGACGACACGGCGTCGCGGCTGGTGCTGGAGCGGACGCTCAAGAAGCTGGGGTACGGTGTGCTCTCCGCCCGGGACGGGGCGGAGGCCTGGCAGTACTTCGAGCGGGAGCACCCGTCCCTGATCATCACCGACTGGATGATGCCGCGGCTCGACGGCCTGGAGCTGTGCCGGCGGATCCGGGGCGACCGGCGCCACGATCGCTATACCTGGCTGGTGGTGCTGACCGCGCTGGGCGGGAAGCAGAACTTCCTCGAGGCGATGAACGCCGGTGCCGACGACTTCCTCACCAAGCCGTTCGACCCGGACGAGCTGGTGACCCGGCTCCGGGTGGCGGAGCGGGTGCTGGGGATGGAGGCCACGCTGGCCTACCTCGAGGCGATGCACGAGTGCTGTCCGGGCTGCGCCCGGGTGCGACAGGCGGATGGACGGTGGCTGCCGCTCCGGCAGGTGGCGGAGGCGGCGCGGGGCGGGCCCGGGCGGACCCGGTGTCCTGAATGCCGGCGCCCGGAGGTCCGGGCGCCGCAGCCGGTGGCGGTGAACAGCTAGGCGGGATGGCGGGGAACCCTTGGCACAAGGAGGCCGCAGTGCGTGCGCTGGTAGTGGATGACTCCCGGGCGATCCGGAGCATCATCGGAAAGACGGTGAAGGAACTGGGCTTCGAGCTGTTCGAGGCGGGGCATGGCCGCGAGGCGCTCGACCGGCTGGCCGAGGTGGGGCCGGTGGACCTGATCCTGGTGGACTGGAACATGCCGGAGATGAACGGCTTCGACTTCCTGGTCGCGGCCCGGGCCAACGCGGCCTGGAAGGACACCGTCATCATGATGGTGACCACCGAGACCGAGATGAGCCAGATGCAGCGCGCCCTGGAGGCCGGGGCCAACGAGTACGTGATGAAGCCCTTCACCAAGGACGTGCTGCGGGAGAAGCTGCAGCTCGTGGGCCTCGCGGCCGGCTGACCCATGGCGAAGATCCGCGTGCTGGTGGTCGACGACGCCGTCGTCGTCCGCCGCATCGTCACCGACGTGCTCTCCGGCGACCCCGACATCGAGGTCGTCGGCACGGCGGCGAACGGGCGGCTGGCGCTGCAGAAGCTGCCGCAGCTCACGCCCGACCTGGTGACGCTGGACATCGAAATGCCGGAGCTGGACGGGCTGGCGACACTGGTCGAGCTGCGCAAGACCTACCCGCGCCTGCCGGTGATCATGTTCAGCACCCTCACCGAGCGGGGCGCCGCCGCCACGCTGGAGGCGCTGGCGCGCGGCGCATCGGACTACGTCACCAAGCCGGCCAACGTGGGCAGCGTGAGCCTGGCCCAGGAGCGGGTGCGCGAGGAACTGATCCCCAAGATCAAGGCCCTCGCGGGCCGGGGGCTGCCGACGCCGCGGGTCGCCCCTCCGCCCGCGCCCCGGACGCCCGCCGCCACCGCCCCGGCGCCACGGCCGGTGCTGCCGATGCGGATGGACGTGCTGGCCATCGGGGTCTCGACCGGCGGGCCCAACGCCCTGGCCGAGATCGTGCCGGCGCTCCCCGCCGACTTCCCGCTGCCTGTCTTGGTGGTGCAGCACATGCCGCCGGTGTTCACCCGGTTCCTGGCGGAGCGCCTCGCGGGCCAGTCCCGGCTGGCGGTCCGGGAAGGGGAGCAGGGGGCGCTGGTCGAGCCCGGCACCGTGTGGATCGCGCCGGGCAATTTCCACATGCTGCTCACCCGCGAGGGTGAGGCGACGAGGCTCCGGCTCACCGAGGACCCGCCGGAGAATTCCTGCCGCCCCGCGGTGGACCCGCTGTTCCGCAGCGCCGCAGCCCTCTACGCGCAGCGCACGCTGGGCCTGGTGCTCACCGGCATGGGACACGACGGGATGCAGGGCGCCGACGCCATCCGCCGGGCCGGCGGGCAGGTGCTCGCCCAGGACGAGGCCACCTCCGTGGTCTGGGGGATGCCCGGCGCCGTGGTCGGGGCCGGACTCGCGGACCAGGTGCTGCCCCTCGACCGGGTGGCGGCGGAGCTGGTCCAGCGCGCCGGGGTCGGCCGCCTCGCGCGGCCCGGCGGCTCCAATCCCAGGACGGTAGGCGCCCGATGATCAGGGAGGATCGGGGCCATGCTCGGCCAGGCCGAGTTTGACTTCCTGCGGGGGCTCGTCCGTGAGCGCTCCGCCATCGTGCTCGAGCCGGGGAAGGAGTACCTGGTCGAGAGCCGCCTGGTGCCCCTCGTGCGGGACCGGCAGCTCGCGTCCATCCCGGCCCTCGTGAGCGCCCTGCGGGCCCAGCCCCGGGGCGAGCTGGAGCGCGCCGTGGTCGAGGCGATGACCACCAACGAGACCAGCTTCTTCCGCGATCATCATCCCTTCGAGGCGCTCCGCTCCCGGCTGCTGCCCGAGCTGCTCCGCGCCCGGGCGGCGGAACGGCGGCTCCGCTTCTGGAGCAACGCCTGCTCCAGCGGCCAGGAGGCCTACAGCGTGGCAATGCTCCTGCTGGAGCACTTTCCCGCGCTCGCGACCTGGGATGTCACCATCCTGGCCACCGACCTCTCCCGCGAGATGGTGCAGCGCACCCAGGAGGGACGCTACGGCCAGCTGGAGATGAACCGCGGGCTCCCGGCCACCTCCCTGGTGCGCTTCTTCGAGCGGCACGGGACCCAGTGGCACGCGCGGCCGGAACTGCGCCGGCTGGTGCAGGCCCGCGAGATGAACCTGATGGAGCCGTGGCCGCCGCTGCCCCGGTTCGACGTGATCTTCCTGCGCAACGTCCTCATCTACTTCGATCTCGAGACCAAGCGGCAGATCCTCCGCCGCGCCCGCCAGGCGCTCCGGCCTGACGGCTGCCTGTTCCTGGGGAGCGCCGAGACCACCGTCATGGTGGACGATGCCTGGGAGCGGGTGGTGCAGGGCACCTCGGTGGCCTACCGGCCGATGGCCGGTGCGGCGCAGCCCGCGGGGGCCCGGCCATGAAGGTGTTGCTGGTGGACGACGATCCGGTGGCGCAGCGGATCGGGCTGGCGAGCCTGACGCGCCTGGGCCATGCGACCCGCGTCGCGGAGGACGGCGAGTCCGCCTGGAGCGCCTTCTCCCGCGAGCCGGCCGACGTGGTCATCACCGACTGGATGATGCCCCGGCTCGACGGCCTGGAGCTCACCCGCCGGATCCGCGGGCGGCAGGCGGAGCGCTACACCTGGGTGATGCTGCTGACCGCCCTCGCGGGGCGGGACCGCTGGCTCGACGGCATGGCCGCCGGGGCCGACGACTTCGTCACCAAACCGCTCGACCGCAGCGAGCTCCATGCCCGGCTGCGCGTGGCCGAGCGGGTCCTCGGGCTGCAGCGCGAGGTGCGGCAGCTCGAGGGCCTGCTGCCGATCTGCTCCTACTGCAAACGGATCCGGGAGGAAGACCAGCGCTGGAGCCAGGTGGAGGAGTACGTGACCCGGCGCACGGAGGCCCAGTTCACCCACGGGATCTGCCCCGACTGCTATGACCGGCAGGTGCGGACCCAGATTGACGCCATGACGCTCCCGGGCCAGGGGCCCGGGCGCGCCAGCTGATGGAGGCGGGACCGATGCCCACGACCCCGGTGCTCGACGCGGCGGTGCTGCGCAACCTGCAGGACCTCGACGATGAGGGCGGATTCGTCGCCGAGCTGGCCGATGTCTTCTGCGCGGAGACGCCGATCCGGCTCACCGCCCTGGGCGGCTGCGCCCGCGCGGGGCGGGCCACGGACGTGACCAGCCTGGCCCATGCCATCAAGAGCGCGGCCCGCACCCTCGGGCTGGCGCGCATGGCCGAGGCGCTGCAGGCGGTGGAGCAGGGGAGCCGCGCCGGGACGGTGCCGGGCCCGGAGGAGCTTCAGCGCCTGGAGACCGAGTACCAGGCGGCGCGGGATGCGCTGCAGGCGGTGCGCGGCCCGGTGGAGGCCTGACCGGTGGGCACGCCCCTCGAGGCCCGCGCCGCGGCTGGCCCCGTCCCGGTGGACGACCTCGTCGCCGGGATGGTGATCGCCGAGGAGGTCCGCGACCAGCAGGGCCGGCTGCTCATGCCCGCCGGGACCGAGCTCACCGATCGCCACCTGCGGGCCTTCGCCCTGTGGGGGATCATGGCCATCCGGGTGCGCGGGGCCGGCGGGGAGTCGGACGAGGGCCCGGGCGCGCTGACGCCGGAGCAGCTGGCGGAGGGCGAGGCAATCGTGCGGGCGCGCTTCCACCGGCAAGACGAGGGCCACCCCCTGATCGCGGCGCTGATCCGGCTGGGCGCGGTGCGTGAGGCCCGGCGCCTGGCGCTGGAGGCCCGGCGCCATGCCTAGGGCCTCCGACCTGCTCAAGGGGGTCCAGAGCGTCGCCTCGCTGCCCGGGGTGTACCTCCGGCTGTCCGCCGTGGTGAGCGATCCGCGCTCCTCCGCCGCCGACGTGGGCAACGTGATTGCCGAGGACCCCGGGCTCACCGCCCGGCTGCTCCGGCTGGTCAACAGCGCCATGTACGGCTTCCCCTCGAAGATCGAGACGGTGAGCCACGCGATCTCGATCGTCGGCACGGCCCAGCTGCAGGACCTGGCGCTGGCGACCTCGGTGATCCGACTGTTCGCCCGGCTGCCCGAGCACCTGGTCTCGATGGAGTCGTTCTGGCGCCACAGCGTGGCCTGCGGCGTGGCGGCGCGGACCCTCGCGACCCGCCGCCGCGAGGCCAACGTGGAGCGCTTCTTCGTGGCCGGGCTGCTGCACGACATCGGCCGCCCGATCATCTACACCCAGGCGGCCGACCAGGCCCGCACCGCGGTGCAGCGCTGCCGCGAGAGCGGCCGGCCCCTGTTCGAGGTGGAGCAGGAGGTGCTCGGCTTCGACCACACCCACGTGGGCTGTGCCCTGCTGGAGCAGTGGAAGCTGCCCGCCAGCCTGCGGGAGGCGGTCCAGCACCACCACTACCCGGAGCGGGCCACCCGCTTCCCGGTGGAGACGGCGCTGATCCACGTCTCGGACCTGGTGGTGAATGCGATGGCGTTCGGCTCCAGCGGCGAGCCGGCGGTGCCTCCGCTCTCGGCCCCGGCGTGGGAGCTGGTCGGCCTGGCGCCGGAGCTGCTCGACGACGTGGTCGAGGAGGTGGAGCGGCACTACGAGGTCACCGTGCGGGTCATCACCGGGGAGCATTGATGACCCCCACCCCCGCGCCCGGCGATCCCCAGTGGGTGCTCGAGGCGCTCGACCTCGTGGCCGCGCTGGGCTCCTATCGAGGCGATCAGTCGCGGGACCGGCGCCCGGAAGCGGTGCTGCTCGCCGCGCGCCCGGTGCTGCGCCGGCTCCTGCCGCTGGAGCAGTCCGCCTTCCTCCTCCTCGAGGAGGACGGCCTCGGCCTGCGCCTGGTGGACGTGGATCCCGCCGGGGCGGGGCCGGAGCTGGAGCGGGAGGTGGACCACCAGGTCGCCGCGGGGGTGTATGCGTGGGCCGCGCAGCGGAACAGCGCCGTGCAGGTGCCCGCGCTCACCCGGCCGGGCGGCACGGTGCTGCTGCACGCGCTCTCCACCCGTTCCCGCCTGATCGGGATGTTCATCGGCCTCGGGGACGAGGCACTGAGTCACATGCCCGAGGCCAGCGCGAAGCTGCTCGCCATCCTGCTCGGCAACGTGGCGGCGGCGCTGGAGAGCGCCTCGCTCTACAAGGAACTCGCCACCTACAGCGAGGGGCTCGAGCGCCTGGTGGACGAGCGGACCCGCGCGCTGAGCGAGTCCAATGAGCGGGCCCAGGCGGCGAGCCGCGCCAAGAGCGAGTTCCTCGCCAACATGAGCCACGAGCTGCGCACCCCGATGAACGGCGTGATCGGGATGACGAGCCTGCTGCTCGACACCGACCTCTCTCCCGAGCAGCGTGACTTCGCGGAGACGGTGCACCACTCCGCCAACGCGCTGCTGGGGCTGCTGAACGACATCCTCGACCTGTCGAAGATCGAGGCGGGCAAGCTCACCCTCGCCCCGGTCCCGGTGCGGCTGCGGGACGAGCTGGAGGACGTGGTCACCCTGCTGGCGGTGCGCGCCGCCGAGCGCGGGCTCACCCTGATCTCGCGGGTGTCGCCGGAGGTGCCCACCGAGGTGCAGCTGGATCCGGTGCGCCTGCGGCAGATCGTGACCAACCTCGCGGGCAACGCCATCAAGTTCACCGAGAAGGGGCACGTACTGGTGGACGTGGGCGTGGCCGGACGCCGTGGGCGGCAGGTGGCGCTGCGGCTGAGCGTCGAGGACACCGGCATCGGCATCCCGCCCGACAAGCTGGAGCACATCTTCCAGAAGTTCACCCAGGCCGACGCCAGCACCACCCGGCGCTACGGCGGCACCGGCCTGGGCCTCGCCATCAGCCGCGAGCTGGCGGAGATGATGGACGGTCATATCGCGGTGGAGAGCCGCGAGGGGCACGGCAGCACCTTCACGGTGGTGCTCACGGTCGAGGAACTGGAGCCCCCGCCGGCGCCGCCGGGCGACGGACTGGCCCCGGTGCTGCTCTGCCTGCCCATGGAGCTCGAGGCGCTCGCGGCCACCGACCTCTTCGGCAGCGAAGGGGCCACGGTCACCGAGGCGCCCACCGCCGAGGCGGCGCTGGCGCTGCTGACCCGGGCACGGGCCACTGGACGCCCCTTTCGCGCGCTGCTCGCCGATGCCGGCCTGGGCGCCGCCACCCTGCGGGCGCTGCGCGCCGCCGCCGGGGTCGAAACCCGGCTGGCAACCCTCGCCGCTCCGGGGCTGGGTGCGCCCCGGGCCCCGGGCTATGCCGCCTTCACCCGTCCGCTCCGCCGCCGTGAAGCGCGGGACCTGCTGGGCGAGCCGAGGCCTGCCGCGCCGCCGGAGGTCGTGATCGGCGTGCCGGCAGCTCCCGAGGACTCGACGCCCGAGGTCGCCGAGCCGCTGGGCCCCGCCCGGGTGCTGCTGGTGGACGACGCGCCCGTCAACCGGAAGGTCGTGGGGAGCATGCTGCGGCGGCTCGGCTGCGTCGTCGAGCTGGCCGAGAACGGGCAGGACGCGCTGGAGCGGATGGCCGGGGTGCCGTACGACATGGTGCTGATGGACTGCCAGATGCCGGTGATGGATGGCCTGGCCGCCACCCGGGTGCAGCGCGCCCGCGAGGCCGTCGGCGCGGCGCACCGCACCATCGTGGCGCTGACCGCGCATGCCATGCAGGGCGATCGCGAACGCTGCCTCGCGTCGGGGATGGATGACTACCTGAGCAAGCCGGTGCAGCGGGAGGACCTGGAGGGGCTGCTGCAGCGCTGGGTGCCCGGCCGGTTCCTGCCCAGCGCACAGCGGAGCCGCGGCAGCGCGGGGATGAGCGGGACGCCGCTCGACGAGGGGATCCTCGCGGGCCTGCGCGAGATCGAGGCCGAGGGGATGCCGGGCTTCGTGGGCGAGATCGTGGAGCTGTTCGCGACCCAGGGACGGCTGCTGCTCGACCAGCTGGAGGCCGCGCTGCACGCCGGCAATGGCGGCGCGTGGAGCTCGGCCGTGCACCTGCTGAAGGGCAGTGCCGGTTCGGTCGGTGCGGCCGCCCTCTCGAGCCGGTGCCAGCAGCTGGGCAGCGAAGCCGGCGCGCGCATGGACGAGGTGGCCCTGACCGAGCTGCGCCAGGAGTACCAGCGAGCGCTCGAGGCGCTCACGGCAGCGGGAGGCGCCCCCCATGCGTAGGCCGCTGCTGCTGGTGGCGCTCGTGGTCTTCGTGGTGGAACTCGGCGTGATGGCCGTCCTGCCACGGGTCGCGACCGCCGTCCCCTACTGGGCGGCCGGCCTGCTCGACGCGCTGGTGACGGTGATGGCGGCGTCCGCCGCGCTGTGGCTCCTGGTGGTGCATCCCGAACGTCGGGCCGCGGCCGCCGCGGTGCAGGGGAGCGCCGAGACGCTGCAGTCCGTCGTGGAGGCGGTCGGCGAGGTCATCTTCCGCACCGACGCCGAGGGCCGCTGGACCTATCTCAATCCCGCCTGGGAGCGCATCACCGGATTCCCGGTGGCGTCCACCCTTGGGACGCCATTCCTCCTGGCGCTCCACCCCGCGGACCGGGAGGGGAGCGCCGCATGGCTGGCACCGGTCCTCGGGCTGGGGGTGGACTCGTGCCGGCACGAGGTCCGCTTCCGCACCGCCGCCGGAGGAAGCCGCTGGATCGAGCTTCACGCCCGGACCGGACAGGGGCCGGGCGGCGTCACCCTCGGCACCTCCGGCACGCTCCGGGACGTGACCGACCGGCGCGAGGCGGAAGCCGCCCTCGCCCAGCAGGCGGCGCTGCTGGAGCGGCAGGCGCGCGACCTGGCCGAGGCACGGGATGCGGCGCTCACCTCGACCCAGGCCAAGTCCGAGTTCCTCGCCAGCATGAGTCACGAGATCCGGACCCCGATGAACGGGGTGCTCGGCATGGCGGGGCTGCTGCTGGACACCGACCTGGACCCGGAGCAGCGCGACTACGCCGTCGCCATCCAGCGTTCCGCCGATGCCCTGCTGGGGATCATCAATGACATCCTCGACTTCTCGAAGATCGAAGCCGGCAAGCTCACCATCGAGCCGCTGTCGTTCGACCTCCGGGTGGCGGTCGAGGACGTGGCGGACCTCCTGGCCCAGCGCGCTCACGAAAAGGGGCTGGAACTCATCGTCCGCGTGGCCCCCGACGTGCCCCGGCACGTGCTGGGCGATGCGGGCCGCATCCGGCAGATCCTCACCAACCTGGTGGGCAACGCGGTGAAGTTCACCAGCCGGGGGCATGTGCTGGTGAATGTCGAGCGCGAGACGGGGCCCGGCGCCGCGGCGTGGGTCCGCTTCGCCGTGGAGGACACCGGCATCGGCATCCCCGCCGACCGGCTCGGCGCGATCTTCGAGAAGTTCTCCCAGGCGGAGGCCAGCACCAGCCGGCGGTTTGGCGGTACCGGGCTCGGCCTCGCGATCTCCCGCCAGCTGGCGGAGCTCATGGGCGGGCGGATCGGGGTGGACAGCGTGGAAGGCCAGGGGGCGAGCTTCTGGGTGGTGCTCCCCCTGCCGGTGGACCATGCCGCCGTCCCGCCTCCACGGCCCCGCGGGACCGTCTCCGGTCTCCGCGCCCTCGTGGTGGACCCGGACGCGACCAACCGCCATGTGCTGGCCGAGCAGCTCGACGACCTGGGCCTGCGCCCATGTGCGGTTGGCTGCGGGGAGGAGGCGCTGGCGGAGCTGGCCAACGCCGAGTGGGTCGGCGACGCCTATGCCCTCGCGGTGGTCGCCCACCGGCTCCCCGATATGGAGGGGGAGGGACTCGGGCGCCTCATCCGGGGCGACGCCCGGCTGCAGGACGTGGTCCTGGTGTATGTCACGGCGCACGGCCGGCCGGGTGACGGCCGCCGCACCTGGGAGGCGGGCTTCGCCGCCTACCTGGTGAAGCCGCTGCACCACGATGACCTGCACGACGCGCTGGCGCTCGCCTGGGAGCAGCGGACCACCGCGCCCCGCGCGCCGCTCATCACCCGGCACTCGCTCGCCGAGGCACGGGCGGCCACGACCGTCACGCCGCAGGGCACGGCGCCGGAGGTGCCGGCGCGGGTGCTGCTGGTCGAGGACAACGCGGTCAATCAGAAGCTGGCACTTCGGCTGCTGGAGAAGCTCGGCTGTCGGGTGGACGTCGCGGCCAACGGGCGCGAGGCGGTGGAGATGGTCGCCACCCTGCCGTACGACCTGGTGTTCATGGACTGCCAGATGCCGGAGATGGACGGCTACGATGCCACCCGGCAGATCCGGGCCTCGGACACCCCGGCCGCGCGGGTGCCGATCGTCGCGATGACCGCCAATGCCATGCAGGGCGATCGGGAGCGCTGCCTCGAGGCCGGCATGGACGACTACGTCGCGAAACCGGTGCGGCGGGAGAGTCTCGCGGCGATGCTGGCGCGCTGGCTGCCCAGCGGGGCGAGCGGCGAGCACCCCGCCGCGGGATGGTCGGCCGCGGACCGGCCCGAGGTGGTGGAGCTCTCCCCGCTGGAGCAGCTCCGGGCCTATGACAAGAGCGGGGGCTCGCGGCTGGTACAGGACCTCTGCGGCCTGTTCCTGAGCGACACCCCGCGGCGGCTCGCGGAGCTGCAGGAGGCGGTGGCCGCGAACGACGCCGCCAGCATCCATCTCGGCGCCCACACCGTGAAGGGTGCCGCCTGGCTGGTGGGCGCGCGGCAGCTGGGGCTGGTGGCGGAGACGATCGAGCAACTGGCCGAGTCCGGGGTGCTCCGGCGGGTGCCGGAGCAGGCCGCGCGGCTGCTCGGTGAATTCGACCGGATCCGCCCCTTCTACGAGCGGGCGCTCACCGCGGCGACCAACGGCGAGCCGCTCCCCGCGGATCTCGAGTGCGTCGGCTGATGTTCCTTGCGCTCCTGCTGCTCGGTCTCTGGGTGCTGGCCGGATGGTCGCTGCTCTACGCGCCGCTGCGGGACACCCGGCGCCTCGCACGGGAGCGCGCCGCCCGGCTCCGCCAGCTGCGGGAAGAGCGGGACCAGCTGGTGGAGCAGCTGCGCCAGGCTGAGGCGCGCCTTGAGGAGGCGCGTGCGGTGCCGTCCGCCCTCGCGGGCACCGTGAGCCGCGACCTCCGCGGCACCGCCGACGCGATGCTCGGCCTGTCCGACCTGCTCTGCCGCGCCAGCCTGCCTCCGGTGCCCGCGCGCTATGCCCGGGCCCTGCGCCAGTCGGGCAGTGGCCTCCTCGCGCTGGTCGACGACCTGGCCCAGTACGCCGAGTGTGCCACCGACCCCATCCGCGTGACGCCGGAGCTGCTGCGGCTGGAGGAGGTGGTGGACGGCGCCCGCGACCAGGCGCTGGCGCGGGCCGCCGGCCGGTACGTGGAACTGCCGGTGCACTGGCGGGTGTCCCCACCGGCGGTGCTCCTGGGCGACCACGCGCTGGTCGGGCACGCGCTTCGCGCGCTGCTGGCGGACGGGCTGGGGCGAGGGGCCACCTCGCCGGCGTTGGAGGTATCGGCGGACGGCCCGGGCCGGTGGGCTTTCCGCCTCGACTCCGAGGACCGCGCGGACCGGCCCGGGGAGGACGCCGGCCATCCTGGCATTCGCGAGCTGCGCCGGACGCTCCTCGGCCGGCTGGTCGGCGCGCTGGGGGGCACCTGGCTCCCCGAGGTGGCCGGTCAGCCCGCCGGCTTCATCCTGCCCCTGCCGGCGCCCGCGGGACTGCCGGCGGAGCTGGAGTGTGCCCCGCCGCCGGCCGGGACACGGATCCTGGTCCACGGCGTGGATACCCTCGCCCCGCCGGGCTGCTGCGAGGCGCTGGAAGAGGCCGGGCTCCGGGTGCTGGAGACGCCCCCGTTCGCCGCGCCGGCCGAGACCCTGATCGAGGCGGCCGCCGCGGAACGACCGATCCGCGCGGTGTTGCTGGTCGCCGAGCACGCCGACGCCCGCATCGCTCCCGCGGTGGACGCCTGCCGCCGGGGCGCCTGGCCCGCGGCGGCCGTGCTGCTGTTGCTGCCTCCCGGCGTCTGGCCCGCACCGGAATGGGCGGCCGGGCTGGGGCTCCATGGCCTGCTGCCCTGGCCGCTGCCGTCCGGGGACCTGGCCCAGGCGATCGGGCTCGCGCTGCAGCGGGTGGACCGCGGCCTCGCGGCGCCGGTCGTCACCCCGGCGGTGGTGGCGGAGGCCCGTGCCATGGCGGCCCACCGCACCGCGGAGGCCGGCGATCCCTGCCGCCAGCTGCATGTGCTGGTCGTGGACGATGCCGAGGCCAGTCGCCTGGTGGCCTCGGAGTACCTGGCGGCGCTGGGCTGCATCGTGGAGCAGGCCGCCTCCGGCCCGGAAGCGGTGGACCGGGTCCGGCTGGGCGGGGTGGACGTGGTGTTCCTGGACCTGCTCATGCCCGGCGTGGACGGCTTCGCGACCGCCCGTCAGCTGCAGGAGCTGCCCGGTGATCTCGGGGCGGTCCCGGTCGTGGCCCTGACCGCCGATGCCCTGCCGGCCGTGCGGGAGCGGTGTCGCGCGGCGGGGATGGCCGCGCACCTCGCCAAGCCGGTGCGACAGGAGGACCTGGCGCGCGTGCTGCGCTCAGTGGTGCCGCACACGGCCCATTCCGCCCCCGAGCCCGGCACGCACGATTTCCTGACCGTGGCCCGGCGCGCGCTGCGGGAGGCGGGCGGTGCGCTCCGGGAGCACACTCCCGCCGCCGCGGCCCCGGCCGTAGAGGACCTGCTCGTGGCGGCCCGCGCCATCGGGGCTCGCGACGTGTGCCGCGCCGCCGGCGAGCTGACCGGGGCGGTGCGGGAGCTCGATACCGACGCGGCCTGGTCGGCCCACGCCGAGCTGGAGCGCGCGGTGGCGGAGCGGGTCCAGCAGCTGCGGGAGGAGGGGCCGCTGGATCCGGTGCGCATCGCCGAGTACCGCGGGCTCGAGGATCGCTCCCCCGGCCTGTTCGGGGAGCTGGTCCGCATCGCGCTCAAGGACCTGCCCGGCCGGGTCGCGATGCTGGGCGAGGCGCTGCACGCCGGCGAGGCCGACGCGGTGCGGGAACTGGCGCATGCCCTCAAGGGAGCGGCGCTGCAGATCGGGGCCGGACGGGTGGGGGCGCTGGCGCGGGACCTGGAGCGGATGGGGCGGGAGGGCGCCGTCCCCGGCGGGCCCGCGCGTGCTGACGAATTGTCGGCGGCGTGGGAGGAGGCCCGGAGCGCGCTGGCGGCCCTGCCGGAAGTGGCTCAGGCGCCCGTGCGCACGTGATGGCAGGCCACCAGGCCTGCGCCGTGCGGGGCGAGCTCCGGACGTTCGGCCTGGCAACGGGCATCGCGCTCGGCCAGGAAGCAGCGAGGATGGAAGGCGCAGCCTGACGGCGAGGCCATGGGGCTGGGTGGCTCCCCGGCCAGCACGATCCGCCCGTCGGTGGCGCCGCCCGGGTCGGGCACCGCGGAGAGCAGCGCGCGGGTGTAGGGATGGCCCGGCGCCGTGAGCACCGTGTCCGCGGGGCCGGTCTCGACCAGTCGCCCCAGGTACATCACGGCCACCCGGTCCGCCACCTGGCGCACCACCGCGAGGTCGTGCGCGATGTACAGGTAGGCCAGGCCGCGGCGCCGCTGCAGTTCGAGCAGCAGGTTGAGCACCTGCGCCTGCACCGACACATCCAGCGCCGACACCGGCTCGTCCAGCACCAGCAGCTCCGGTTCCACCGCCAGCGCCCGGGCAATCACGACCCGCTGCCGCTGTCCGCCCGAGAGCGCCCGGGGATATCGCACCGCCAGGCCGGGATCGAGCCCCACCTCCTGCAGCAGGGCGCGCACCCGGCCGGGGCGCTCGGCCCGCGACACCAGCCGGTGGATCGCGAGGCCTTCCGCCACCGCGTCGCCCACGGTCATGCGCGGGTTGAGGGCGCCACCCGCATCCTGGAAGACGATCTGCATCCGCCGCCGCAGGGCGCGGAGCGACTCGCCGCCGAGGCTGGTGATGTCCCGGCCGTCGAAGGTGATGCGGCCCCCGTCGGACGGTTCCAGGCGCAGGAGCGTTCGCGCCAGCGTGGACTTCCCGGAGCCGCTCTCGCCCACGATGGCGAGCGTCTCGCCCCGGTCGAGGTCGAACGACACCCCGTCCACCGCGCGCACGGCGGGCCCGCGGCGCAGCGGACCTCCGGTCGGGTAATGCCGGCGCAGGTCGCGAACGGAGAGCAGGGGGGTGCTCATCCGCCTCCTTCCATTACCCGGGCCGCAAACCAGCAGGCCGAGCTCCGCCCCGGCCCGGCCGGCGCGAGTGGCGGGTCCTGAGTGCAGCGCTCTCCGGCCAGTGGGCACCGGGGCCCGAACCGGCAGCCGGCCGGCCAGCTCGCAGGATCGGGGACGCTGCCCGGGATCGGGACCAGCGGCCGGCGGGGCCCATGGAGCCGGGGCAGGGAGGCCAGCATCCCCCGTGTATAAGGATGGGCCGGGGTGGAGAAGACCTGGGAGGTCGGCCCCTGTTCCACCAGGCGCCCGGCGTACATCACCAGCACCCGGCCGGCCCGCCCCGCCACCAGCCCGAGGTCATGGCTGATGAGCAGGACGGCGAGCTTCCGCGCGGCACGGATGCGCTCCAGCAGCTCGAGAATCTGCGCCTGCACGGTCACGTCGAGGGCGGACGTCGGCTCGTCGGCCACGAGCAGCGCCGGCTCCGCCGCCAGGGCGATCGCCAGCATCACCCGCTGCCGCATCCCGCCGCTGAGTTCGTGCGGATACTGCCGGAACCGTGCGGCGGGATCGCCCAGGCCCACCTCGGCCAGCAGGGCCAGCGTCCGCTCGCGTGCCGCCGCCGCGCCGGGGTCGCGATGCGCCCGGATGGTCTCGGAGACCTGGTCCCCGATGGTGAGCACCGGGTTGAGGCTGGTCATCGGGTCCTGGAACACCATGCCGATCCGTCCGCCGCGCACCTGGCGCAGCGCTTCCCCGCGGAGCGCCAGCAGGTCGGTCCCGTCGAGCCGCACGACACTGCCCGGCTCCACCCGGCCCGGCGGGGGGACCAGCTGCAGCAGCGCGAGGCTGGTGAGGCTCTTCCCCGAGCCGGACTCCCCCACCAGGGCGACCGTCTCCCCCGCCTCGATGGTGAAACCGATCCCGTCCACGGGGCGCACCGGCGACTCGCCGCGGGGGAAGCTGATCCGGAGGTCCTGCACCTCGAGCAGCGGGGGGCTCATGCGGCGTGCTCCGCTGGGCCGGGCTGCAGGGCATCACCGACCAGGTTCACGGCCACCACGGTGAGCACGATGGCAATGCCGGGGGCGAGGCTCACCCACGGGGCGTTGATGAGGTCGGAGCGTGCGGCGAAGATCATCCCGCCCCAGGAAGGCGTCGGCGGCTGCACCCCGAGCCCCAGGAAGGAGAGCCCCGCCTCGAGCAGGATCACGTCGCCCACCGCGAGGGTGGTCGCCGCGGCGAGCGGAGCCACCACATTGGGCAGCAGGTGGCGCCCGAGCACCCGTGTCCGGCCGGCGCCGAGGGCCTCGGCCCCGCGCACGAAGTCGAGTTCGCGGAGCCGCAGCACCTCGGCCCGGACCAGGCGGCTGGTCCCGAACCACCCGGTCGCACCGATGGCGAGGATCAGGACCCCGAGCGGGATCTGCTGCATGATCCCCACCATGATGAGCATCAGGAAGAGCCGCGGCACCGCCAGCGCCGCATCCACCAGCCGCATCAGGAGGTGATCGGTCCAGCCGCCGGCGTAGCCCGCGATGAGGCCCACGGCCGTGCCAAGGGTGAGCGAGAGCAGCACCGCGCCGGCGGCGACGGCGAGGGAAATCCGCCCGCCGGTCACCACGCGGGACAGCACGTCCCGGCTGAGGTCGTCGGTGCCAAGCAGGTGGCTCGCCGATGGCGGGAGGAGCCGCCCGTGCTCCGGGTCCGGCTGCAGGTAGGGCGCCGGGAGGAACGGCGGCAGCACCAGGGCGGCGAGCAGCAGCGCCGCGAGAACCACCAGGCCGAGCCGCCCTCCGGGGCGGCACCAGGCAGTTGCGAGCATCAGGCGGAGCGCAGCCGCGGGTCGAGCCAGCGCTGCAGCAGGTCGGCCAGCAGGTTGCCCGCGACCACCGTGGTCGCGACCAGGATGGTGATCCCCATGAGCACGGGATAATCCCGCGCCCCGATCGCTTCGGCCGCGAGGCTCCCCACGCCGGGCCAGGCGAACACCTGCTCCACGAACACCGCCCCGGCGACCAGCATCGGCAGCCACAGCCCGAACAGCGCCAGCACCGGGCCGAGGGCGTTACGCCAGGCATGGCGCCAGCGCACCCGGGGCTCCGCCAGCCCCTTGCTGCGCGCGGTGCGCACGGCATCGAGGCCCAGGGCCTCGATCATCGCGGCGCGCTGGAACCGCACCGTGGCCCCCATGGTGCCGGCCGACAGGGTGAGGACGGGGAGCACGAGGTGCCGGCCGAGGTCGCCGAGGCGGGCGACGAGCGGGGCGTCCGGCGCCAGGCCCGGCGCGTGCATGAAGCCGACGGGGAACCAGTGCAGCTCGACCCCGAACCACCAGGCCAGCACGATCGCCAGCCAGAAGGAGGGCGTGGCGTAGGCCACCAGGGTGAGCAGCGTGACCGCGTGGTCGCCGGCGGAGCCCTGGCGCGCCGCCTGCCACACCCCGATCCCGACCCCGAGCGTGAAGTTGAGCAGCAGCGCGATCCCGCCGAGCAGCAGGGTGGCCGGCAGCCGCTCGGCGAGGAGGCTGGTCACCGGGCGACCGGCGTGCTCGATGGACGGGCCCAGGTCGCCGCGGAGGGCGGCGCCGACAAAGCTGGCGTACTGCGCCGGGATCGGGCGGTCGAGACCGTAGCGGGCGCGGAGCGCCGCGACGGCCTCGGGCGGGAGCGGACGGTCGGAGTCGAGGCGGGAGAGCGGATCGCCTGGGGTGAGGCGCATGAGGACGAAGACCAGCGTGAGCGCGAGCAGCAGGGTGACCACCGCCCCGAGCAGGCGGCGGACCAGCCAGCGGCTCACCGGCGGTCCCGCGCCGGTCCGGTGCGGACCGCCCAGCGCCACACGTCGGCCCACAGCGACTCGGGGCGGATGCGCACCTGGGTGAACCGGCGGTTCACCATCACGCCGGTGACCTGGGCGGCCAGGAAGATCGCCGGCGCGTCGGCGGCTATCCGGCGGAGCGCCTCGTCATAGGTGCGGCCCGCGTCCCGGCCCTTCCGCCCCGCCAGGAAGAGCAGCGAGTCCACCTGCGGATCGCAATAGTGCCCGTAGTTGCTGCCGGTGCCCGCGCAGGTCCAGCTCTGCACCAGGCCGGACGGCGCGGGGTCCTGGCCGACGCCGTGGAGCACGACGTCGAACTGCCCGGCGCGCATCTGCGGCGTGAAGCTGGGGCCCTCGACCACTTCGAGCTTCGCGTCGATCCCGAGGCGGCGCCAGGACTCCTGCATCTCGGTCGCCATCCGCACCCGGGCTGCGACCGGCGCGGGCACGACCACCCGCAACTGGAGGGGGCGGCCGTCCTTGTCCACGATCCCGTCGCCGTTGTGATCGATCCACCCGGCCGCCGTCAGCAGGCGCCGGGCGGCGGCGGGATCGTAGGGGGGCGTCGCCGGAGCGTTCAGCCCGCGGCCCAGCAGCAGGGACACCGGCGCGCCGGGCGCCCCGGTGAAGGGACCGTAGGTGGCGCGGGCCATCGCCGCCCGGTTACTGCCGAGGATCAGCGCCTGGCGCACCCGGACATCGGTCAGGATCGGGTTGGGCTGGGAGGTATCCGCCGGGTCGCGGTAGTTGAGGATGGCGTAGTTGAGGTTGAGCCCCGGCGTCGGATACTGGGCCAGGCTCCGGTTGTTCGTCAGGCGGTCGCTGTTGGGCAGGGCCAGGGCGTTGTCCACCGCGTCGGCCTCGCCGGAGAGCAGCAGGTTCGCCCGGGTCTCCGGGGCGCTCGCCACCAGGAACACCACGCTCCGGATCCCCGGCCGCCCGAGGTAGAACCCGGGCTGCGCCTCAAGCCGGAGTTGCTGCCCCGCGTCCCACCGCGCCAGCCGGTAGGGCCCGTTGCCCACCGGACTCCGAGCGAAGGGACTGCCCACCAGCGAGTCGGCCGGAACGGACGCCAGCAGGTGTGACGGCAGCGGCGGCACGTGGTACACCACGTCGTAGAACTGCTCGGCGTAGGGCTCACTGAACCGGATCACCACCCGGCGGGTGTCCTCCGCGACCACCTCACGCACCCGGCGGAGCAGGGTGGCGTCGGCCTCACCGTAGCGCGGGTCGCGGGCGCGGTCGAGGGCAAAGACCACGTCCGCCGCGACCACCGGCGCGCCGTCGGCCCAGGTGGCGCGCGGGTCGAGGTCGAACGCCAGCGTCAGCGAGTCGCGCCGCACCCAGCTCCGCGCCAGCCGCGGCTGCCACGCCCGCTCATCCGTCAGGCGGTACGACGCATCCGGGTCGGCGAGGTGGAGGAACAGGAGATCGGAGACCTCGCGGCTGGTCTGGTCGTTGTGCCACAGCGTCGGCACCGGGCTCACCGGCTCCTTCGCGATGGCGATCACGAGGGTGTTCGGGTCGGGCCCCGCCTGGGCGGCGAGGGCGCCGGCGCCAAGCAGCAGCGCGGCGAGCAGGCGGAGGGAGGGAGTGGGGTTCACGCCTAGGATAGTAGTGGTGGCCGCCGGGGCGGCGCCATGGCCCGCGTCACTCACCGGGCCCAGGTCCAGGCCGGGTCGCGGAAGCACGCGGCGTGCCCCGCCACGAGCGCGTCGAGCGCGCCGGACGGGGGGAGGATACCCCACGCCCCGGGCCAGGACCGCACCTCCTCCGCGATCGCCGCGGCGACCAGCCCGAACGCCGGCGCGGAGCCGAGCAGGCCCGCGAGCGTCACCTCGCCGGCGGGCGGCGGGGCGGTCCGGGTATAACGTGCCACCAGCGACTGGTCATCCTCCAGCAGCAGGCTTCCATGCTGCAGCAGGGCGGCGCCCTGCCGCAGCTGCGCGCTCCCGACCAGCTTGCGCCCGCCGGCCAGCACCTCGCCGCCCACCGGGCTGGCGAAGCAGGCACCGCTGGCCACCCCGGGGGTGCGGCCGGCCGGTGCCAGCGCGGCGGGGACCCCGAGGCGGGTCACCGCGCGGGCCAGCGCCTCATGAATGGTGCGGTACGCGGCGGGGAGTCCACCGAACGCCGCCAGCGGCGCCGCGACCGCGTAGGTCAGTTCGCGCGCATGCCACACCGCGCGGCCGCCGGTGGGCCGGCGCACCGTGGCGATGCCGTCGGCCTCGAGCCGGGCGCGGTCGTAGCGCCGGTCCGCCGGCTCGTGCCGGCCGAACGAGAGGCACCACGGCTCCCAGCGGTAGCAGCGCACGAAGCCCTCGCCCGTCCGCTCCGCACGATCGAGGAGCGCCAGGTCGAGGGCCATGTGCCACCAGCCGGGATGCCCGGCCGGGTCGAGGATCAGGTTCCAGCGCATGCCGCGCCGGGCGCGGTCAGGAGCCGTACTCCGCCATCGGCGGGCAGGTGCAGACCAGGTGCCGGTCGCCGTAGGCGCCATCCACGCGGCCCACCGTGGGCCAGCTCTTGTGCTCCCGCAGCCCGGGCATCGGAAAGGCCGCCTGCTCCCGGGTGTAGGGCCGGTCCCAGCCGTCGGCGATCACCTGCACCAGGGTGTGCGGCGCGTTGGTGAGCACGTTGTTGTCCCGCGGGACCTTGCCCGCCTCCACCTCGGCGATCTCGCCCCGGATGCTGATCATCGCCTCGATGAAGCGGTCCAGCTCCTCGCGCGGCTCGCTCTCGGTGGGCTCGATCATCAGCGTGCCCGGCACCGGGAAGGACACCGTCGGCGGATGGAAGCCGTAGTCGATGATCCGCTTGGCGATATCCTCGACCTCGATCCCGGCGGACTGCTTGAAGGGCCGCATGTCGAGGATGCACTCGTGCGCCACCAGTCCGTGCTCGCCGCTGTAGAGCACCGGGAAGTGCGGTGCCAGCCGGTGGGCGATGTAATTGGCGTTGAGGATCGCCACCTTGGTGGCCTCGGTCAGGCCATCGCTCCCCATCAGGGTGATGTAGGCCAGGCTGATCGGGAGCACCGCCGGGCTGCCCCACGGCGCCGCGGAGATGGTGCCGCAGCTTGCCGGGATGCCGAGGGAGACCACCGGATGGTCGGGGAGGTGGGGCCCCAGGTGCTCGGCCACGCAGATCGGGCCCATGCCGGGACCGCCGCCGCCGTGGGGGATGCAGAAGGTCTTGTGCAGGTTCAGGTGGCAGACGTCGGCGCCGAAGTCGCCGGGCCGGCAGAGGCCGACCTGCGCGTTCATGTTCGCCCCGTCCATGTAGACCTGCCCGCCGTGCTCGTGCACGACCTGGCAGATCTCGCGGATGGACCGCTCGAAGACGCCGTGGGTCGAGGGATAGGTCACCATCAGGCAGGCCAGCGTCTCGCGGTGCTGCGCCGCCTTGGCCCGCAGGTCGGCGAGGTCGATGTTCCCGCTGGCGTCGGTGCCCACCGGGACCACCGTCAGCCCCGCCATCACCGCGCTGGCCGGGTTGGTGCCGTGGGCCGACATCGGGATGAGGCAGGTCTTCCGGTGGCCGTTGCCCTGGTGCTCGTGGTACTTCCGGATCACCAGCAGCCCGGCGAATTCGCCCTGGCTCCCCGCGTTGGGCTGCAGCGACACCCGGCTGAAGCCGGTGACCTCGGCCAGCGCCGCCTCCAGCTGGGCGAAGAGCTGGGCGTAGCCCTGGGTCTGGGAGGAGGGCTGGAACGGGTGCAGCCGGTTGAACTCGCGCCAGGAGACCGGCATCATCTCGGTTGTGGCGTTGAGCTTCATGGTGCAGGAGCCCAGCGGGATCATCGCCGAGGTCAGCGACAGGTCCTTCGCCTCCAGCCGCTTGATGTACCGCAGCATCTCGGTCTCGCTGTGGCAGCGGTGGAAGACCCGGTGGGTGAGGAAGGGAGTCGTCCGGCGCAGCGCGTCGGGGATGCCGGGCCGCACGTGGCTCGCGGTGTCGCCCAGCATCGAGGGCAGGGCGATATCGAGCGAGAAGATCGAGATCAGGTCGGAGAGGTCGGCGACGGTCACGCTCTCGTCCAGCGCCACCGCGACGTGATGGGCGTCGAGCACCCGGAGGTTGATCTTCCGGGAGCGGGCCGCGTCGAGGATGCGGGGCAGGTTGGCGGAGCGCACCTCCACCGCGATGGTGTCGAAGAAGTGGGTGTGCACCACGTGGTAGCGCAGCTGGCGCAGGGCCGCCGCCAGCATCGTGGCCTGGGTGTGCACCCGCTCCGCGATCCGCTTGAGGCCCACCGGGCCGTGGTACACCGCGTACATGCTGGCCATCACCGCCAGCAGCACCTGCGCGGTGCACACGTTGCTGGTGGCCTTGTCCCGCCGGATGTGCTGCTCCCGGGTCTGCAGCGCCATGCGCAGCGCCAGCCGCCCGCTCGAGTCCTTCGACACCCCGATGATCCGGCCCGGCATGTGGCGCTTGAGCCCGTCCTGCACCGCGAAGAACGCGGCGTGCGGCCCGCCGAAGCCCATCGGCACCCCGAACCGCTGGCTGTTGCCCACCGCGATGTCGGCGCCCCACTCGCCGGGCGGCTGGAGCAGGGTCAGCGCCAGCAGGTCGGTCGCTACGGTCACCAGCGCGCCGGCGGCGTGCGCCCGCTCGCAGACCGGGGCATAGTCGTGGATGCCGCCGTCGGTGGCGGGGTACTGCACCAGGCAGCCGATGACGTCCGGACCGAAGGCGAACTCTTCCGCCTTGCCCCGCTGCACCGTGACCCCCCGGGCCCAGGCCCGGGTCTCCACCACGGCGATCGTCTGCGGGTGGCAGCGCTCGTCCACCAGGAACACCGGCGTGCCGGTCACCTTCTTCACGGCCAGCGTCAGGGCCATCGCCTCGGCGGCGGCGGTCCCCTCGTCCAGCAGCGAGGCGTTGGCCACCGGCAGCCCGGTCAGGTCCGACACCATCGTCTGGAAGTTGAGCAGCGCCTCCAGCCGCCCCTGCGCGATCTCCGCCTGGTACGGGGTATAGGCGGTGTACCAGCCGGGATTCTCCAGGATGTTCCGCTGAATCACCTGCGGGGTGAAGGTCCCGTAGTACCCCATGCCGATGTAGTTCCGGAACAGCCGGTTCTGCCCCGCGATCCCGCGCAGCGCCACCAGCGCCTCGCGCTCGCTGCGATTGGGCGGCAGGTCGAGCGGCTGGCGCAGCCGGATGTCAGGCGGCACCACCGCATCAATGAACTGGTCCAGGCTCTCGTAGCCGAGCAGCTGCACCATCTCCTGGATGTCCTCGCGACGGGGACCCAGGTGGCGATGCACGAACCGGTCGGTGCGGAGCAGGGTGTAGGGGGCGGCGGGGGCGGCGCTGGCGTCGGACATGGGTGAGGGCGCTTCGGCTGGTGGAGACAGGGACGGACGGGACCGGGGCCCCTCCGGGGAGTCATGCCGCCGACGGCTCACCGACCAACCGGCGTCTCTGGGCCGGGGGGCGTGCCCCCGGAGACACAAACGCCCCGGGTCCGGCCCGGGGCGTCGTCGCGGTGTTTGCTAGCCGCCGACCTTCGCTTCGTAGGCCGCGGCGTCGAGCAGCCCGCCGAGTTCGGCCGGGTCGGAGAGCGTGAGCCGGATCATCCAGCCCGCGCCGTAGGGCTCGCGATTGACGAGCCCGGGATCGCCCTCGAGCGCGCCGTTGACCTCGGCGATGGTGCCGGAGAGCGGGCAGAACAGCTCGGAGACGGCCTTCACCGCCTCCACCGTCCCGAAGGTCCCCATCTTCGTGAAGCTGGCCCCCGGCTTGGGGAGGTCGAGGAAGACGATGTCACCAAGCTCGCCCTGGGCGAAGTCGGTGATGCCCACCTCGACGACCTTCGGGTCCTTGGTCCTGCGGACCCATTCGTGTTCGGGGGTATACAGCAGGTCGGCGGGGACGTTCGCCACGGCTGGCTCCGGGGAGAAAGGCGTGCGGCAACGATAGACAGCGCGCGGAGCGGGAGCAAGGGCCCCGGGGGCCCTGAATATCCATTCATCCGGTGGCCGCGGCGCGGCGGCGGATCTCCTCCCACGCCGCCGCCACCTGCACCGCCAGCGCGGCGCGGTCCCCGCCGTTCTCCAGCACCAGCGCCCCCGCGCCCGAGGGCCCGCGCCAGGCCCGCTTGGCGGCCGCGGGGCGCTGGGCCGCCATCAGCGCCCGCGCCTCCGGCTCGGTGAGGCCGCGTCCCTCGACCAGCCGGGCCAGCCGCACCGGTTCGGGCGCGTCCACCAGGAGCACCAGGTCGAACGCCGCCGGGTCCAGCGCCTCGAACAGCAGCGGGATGTCGCTCACCACGATCCGTGCCCCCGCGGCGCGGGCCTGCCGCAGCCGCGCGGCCCGGGCCGCGGCCACCGCCGGATGGACGATCGCCTCCAGCCGCCGGCGCGCGGCGGGGTCGGCCAGGACCAGCGCCCGCATCCGGCCCCGGTCCAGCGCGCCGTCCGGCGTAAGCATGGCGTCGCCGAAGGCCGCCGCGATCGCGGCGAGCGTGGGCGAACCCGGTGCCTGCACCTCGCGGGTGAGCGCGTCGGCGTCGATCACGGTGGCGCCCCGCTCGGCAAGCAGGGCGGCGACGGTGGACTTCCCGGCGGCGACGTTGCCGGTGAGCGCGACCTGGAACATGGGGAAGGGCTGCCCGGCGGCGCCGGGCGCGGCGGGACGCCCCTAGAGGAGCGCCGTCTGGTCCTCGTCCTTGCGGGGGACCCGGTGGCAGTGGCGGCAGCGCGCCTCGTAGGACTCGCGCCCGCCCACGAGGATGGTGGGCGAGTCGTAGCGCGCCGGCTTGCCGTCCACCAGCCGCTGGTTGCGGGTGGCGAGGTCGCCGCAGATGACGCAGATGGCCTGGAGCTTGTCGACCGACTCGGCGATGGCGAGGAGGTTCCCCATCG
>CAZYIV010000015.1:0-21348 GCA_964647615.1 uncultured Gemmatimonadaceae bacterium
ACCACCGGCCGGTGCTCGTGGTTGTCCTCGCCGACGTAGAGCAGGTCGAACCGCTCCGGCGCCGCGTAGTCCAGCTGGATCGTGCCGAGCTGCCACTTCCGGCCGATGGAATCGGCCACGTCGAAGTCGATCTTGGGGCCGTAGAAGGCGCCGTCCCCTTCCTTCAATTCATAGGGCAGCCCGGTGGCCTCGAGGGCGGCGCGCAGCGCGCCCTCGGCCCGGTCCCACATGGCGTCGTCGCCGATCCGCTGCTCCGGCCGGGTGGCGAACTTGAGCGTCGCCTCCAGCCCGAAGGTGCGGTAGTACCCCAGGATGAAGTCGGTCAGCCGGCGCACCTCCTCCGGGATCTGCGACTCCATCAGGTAGATGTGACAGTCGTCCTGGGCGAACTGCCGCACCCGCGTCAGGCCGGACAGCGCCCCGCTCACCTCGTTGCGGTGCAGCACGTCGTAGGTGCTGTAGCGGATCGGCAGTTCCTTGTAGCTGTGCTTGCCGGTGCCGTACAGCAGGTGGTGGCTGGGGCAGTTCATCGGCTTGAGGGACATGTCCTGCTCGCCCGTCTCGTTGTTATGGACGAGGAACATGTTCTCCCGGTACTTGCCCCAGTGGCCCGAGATCTCCCACAACCCCTTGTTGTACAGCAGCGGGGTGCGGATCTCCTGGTACCCGTCGCGCTGCAGCTCCCGCATGTACTGGTTGAGCGCGTTGTAGATCGTCGTGCCCTTCTCGGTCCAGAACGCCGCGCCCGGCGCGAAGGGGTGGAACAGGAAGAGCTCCAGCTCCTTGCCCAGCTTCCGGTGGTCGCGCTTGCGCGCCTCCTCCAGCCGGTGGGTGTAGGCGGCGAGCTCCTCCTTCTTGAACCAGGCGGTGCCGTAGATCCGCTGCAGCATCTGGCGCCGGCTGTCGCCCCGCCAGTACGCCCCCGCGGCGGAGAGCAGCTTGAAGTGCTTGAGCCGCCCGGTGGTCGGCACGTGCGGACCACGGCACAGGTCCACGAAGGGGCCGTCGGTGTAGACCGAGATCACCTCGTCGTCGCCCAGGTCGGCGATCCGCTCCAGCTTGAGCGGATCATCCTTGAAGCGCTTGTTGGCCTCGGCCCGGCTCACCTCCTCGCGCACGAAGGGGTAATCCTTGCCCGCCACCTCGGTCATCTTCTGCTCGATGGCCTCGAGGTCCTCGGGCGTGAAGGGCCGGTCCACCTGGAAGTCGTAGTAGAAGCCGTCCTCGATCGGGGGCCCGAAGCCGATCCCGGCGCTGGGGAACAGCTCGCGCACCGCGGTGGCCATGATGTGGGCCGCCGAGTGCCGCAGCACCTCGAGCGCCGCCGGGTCCTTGTCGGTGAGGATGGCGAAGCTGGCGTCGGCGGTGAGCGGCCGGTCGAGGTCGCGCACCTGCCCGTCCACCCGGGCGGCCAGCGCCGCCTTGGCGAGCCCCGCGCCGATGGACTGGGCCACCTCGCGGCTGGTGGTGCCGCTGCGGACTTCCCGGACACTCCCGTCCGGCAGGGTCAGGCGGACGGTACTCACGGCGACTCCACGACGGCGGGCGCCGGCCGGATCACCGGCGCGACGCGGGGTGAATAGAGGAAGTAGGCGACCAGGCAGGCGGTGAGGAGGATGGCGAGGACCACCCACCACCCCAGATCGGACCGGATCGTCGGCTCATTTTCGGCAGGCATGGTGTTAAGTTAATCGCTCCACGTTTTCGCGCGTAAGTCACAGGTAGATCACGCACATGCGCCATCGCACCTCCGCTTCCGAACTGCTGGCCTGGGCCCTGGTGGGCACCGCGGTCGGCGTGGCCGCCGGCTTTGCCCTCGGCGGCTGGCTCGGCCCGGTCCGCGGCCGCCGTCTGGTCCGCCCCGCCCCCGACACCACTGACCCCGAGGCGCCCGTCCCCGGCCCGGGTGAGACCGCCCGGCGGGTGCACGCCGCCCTGATCCAGGACCCGGTGCTCGGCCCGCTCCAGCTCACCCCGCTGGCCGTCGCGCCCGGCATGGTGGAGCTGCACGGCTGGGTGCCCTCCCGCGCGTTGCGGGCGCGCGCGGTGCGCACGGTGGCCGCGCTTCCCGGCATCGCCTCGGTGGTGAACTGCCTCCTGGTGCAGGGCGAGGACGACCCCGCCCCGGACCTGACCGACCTCGCCGACCAGCCCGCATGACCGATCCGACCGCGCTGCCGCCCCAGTACCAGCCCGGGGCCATCGAGGCCGACCTCTACCGCGCCTGGCTCGACGCGGGGCGCTTCGCACCCGCCGCGACCGGCCCCGAGCCCTACGTGGTCATGATGCCGCCGCCGAACGTGACGGCGGTGCTGCACATGGGGCATGGCCTGAACAACACGGTGCAGGACGTCCTGGTCCGATTCGAGCGGATGCGCGGCCGTCCGGCGCTGTGGCTGCCGGGCACCGACCACGCCGGCATCGCCACCCAGAACGTGGTGGAGAGACTGGTGGCGAAGGAGGGAGTGACCCGCTTCGACCTGGGGCGGGAGGAGTTCGTGCGCCGGGTCTGGGCGTTCGTGGGCGAGACCGGCAGCACCATCCTGGAGCAGCTCAAGGCCCTCGGCGCGAGCGCCGACTGGTCCCGGACCTACTTCACGCTCGACCCGGGGCTCTCCCGTGCGGTGCGCGAGGTGTTCGTCCGGCTGCACGAGAAGGGGCTGATCTACCGCGGCAAGTACATCATCAACTGGTGTCCCCGCTGCCTCACCGCCCTGTCCAACGAGGAGGCGGAGAAGGAGGAGACCAGCGGCCACATCTGGCGCCTGCGCTACCCCCTCGCCGACGGCTCCGGTCACCTCACCGTCGCGACCACCCGCCCCGAGACCATGCTGGGCGACACCGCGGTGGCGGTGCACCCCGAGGATGCACGCTATGCGGGCCTCGTGGGGAAGATGCTCCGCCTGCCCTTGGCCGACCGCGAGATCCCGATCGTGGCCGACGAGGCGATCGACCGCGAGTTCGGTACCGGCGCCGTGAAGGTGACCCCCGCGCACGACCCGGTGGACTTCGAGATCGGCCGGCGGCACGGACTGCCGGCGATCGACATCATGACCCCCGAAGCCCGGATGGCGGAGACGGTCCCGCAGCGGTTCCAGGGCCTCGACCGCTACGACGCCCGCAAGCGGGTGGTCAAGGAGTTCGAGGCGCTGGGCCTGCTCGACGGCGTGGACGCGCACCGCCACGCGGTGGGCCACTGCTACCGCTGCGACACGGTGGTGGAACCGCGGCTCTCCGACCAGTGGTTCGTCCGGATGAAGCCGCTGGCCGAGCCCGCGCTGGCGGCGTACACCGAGGGACGGCTGCGCTTCATCCCCGAGCACCGGGGCGAGGAGTACGCCACCTGGATGGCAAACATCCGCGACTGGTGCATCTCCCGGCAGCTCTGGTGGGGCCATCGCATCCCGGTCTGGTACTGCGACGCCTGCGGCGCCACCCTGGTCCGGCGCGACGACCCCGCGCGCTGCGACTGCGGCGGGCCGCTGCGGCAGGACGAGGACGTGCTCGACACCTGGTTCTCCAGCTGGCTGGTGCCGTTCTCCTCCCTTGGCTGGCCGGACCGCACCGCCGACCTCACGCGCTTCTACCCCGGCTCGGTGCTGGTCACCGCCCCGGAGATCCTGTTCTTCTGGGTGGCGCGGATGGTGATGGCGGGGTGCGAGTTCATGGGCGACATCCCGTTCCACACCGTGTACCTCCACGGCACCGTCCGCGACACGCAGCATCGCAAGATGTCCAAGTCACTCGGCAACGGGATCGACCCGCTGGAAGTCGTGGAGAAGTTCGGCGCCGACGCGCTGCGCTACACGGTCGTGGCCGGGATGGCCGTGGGCACCGACGTGATCCTCGACCCGGCGGACCTCGAGACCTCGTTCGCGCCGGGGCGCAACTTCGCCAACAAGGTGTGGAACGCGGGGCGCTTCCTCCTGACCAACCTCGGCGACGCGCCCACCCGGCCGCTCGCCGGCCGGCACCAGGACGTGGTCCGGCGGGATGAGCTGGGCCTGGCCGACCGGTGGATCATTGCCCGGTGCGACGCGATGGTGCGGGACGCCACCGCCAACTACGAGAAGTTCCGGCTCAACGAGGCGGCCTCCGCCGTGTACCACTTCCTGTGGAGCGACCTGGCGGACTGGTACCTGGAACAGGTCAAGCCGCGGCTCTACGGCAGCGAGCCCGGCGGCGACGTCGCGCGGGCCGTGATCGGCCGGACCTTCGAGGTGGCGCTCACGGTGCTGCACCCGATCATGCCCTTCGTGACCGAGGCACTGTGGCAGCGGTATCCGGCCCGGCCCGCCGGGGCGAGCCTGGTCTCGAGTGACTGGCCGCGCCCCGACCGGCGCGCCACCGACCCGGCCGCCGAGCGCGACTTCGCGCTGGTGCAGGAGCTGGTAAGCGCCATCCGGCAGATCCGGGCCGAGTACGGCGTGGAGCCGGGCAAGAGCGTCGGCGTCCGGGTGAGCCAGGCGCACGCCGCCTTCCGCGCAGAGGACGGCTGCATCCGCCGGCTGGCCAAGGTGGGCGCCCTGAGCTTCGGCGCCCCGCTCGCCGAGCCAGGGGCCAACGCGGTGCTGAGCGACGGCACCTCGGTGTACATCGCGCTGGGCGAACTGGTGGACCTGGCGCGGGAGTGCGAGCGGCTCGGCACGGAAGCGACGCGCCTGGCCGGGCTGATCACCGGGCAGCAGAAGAAGCTGGGCAACGAGCAGTTCGTGAGCCGCGCCCCGGCGAACGTGGTGGAGCATGAGCGCCAGAAGCTGGCGGGCCTGGAGCAGCAGCTGGCCGCCCTGACCGAGAAGCGCGAGCAGCTCGGGTGCGGCTGAGCCCCCCGACCGGCCGGCAGGCGGTCACCGGGGCGGCGCTGCTCGCCCTCGTCGCCTGCGCGCGCATCGGCTCGCCCATGGGCGGCCCGGAAGACAAGGTGGCCCCCCAGCTCCTGGCCACCGTGCCCGACTCGCTCGGCGCCTACCCCGGCTGGCACCAGGACGTGGAGTTCCGCTTCGACGAGGTGGTCTCCGAGGGGGGCTCGCCCAGCATGGGCCTCGGTACCGGCGACCTGGAGAAGCTGATCCTGCTTTCCCCCTCGAACCGGGTGCCGGTCATCCACTGGAAGCGCAGCCGCATCACCGTGCGGCCGCGCGAAGGGTGGAAACGCGATCGGGTCTACCGGATCGAGCTGCTCCCGGGGATCAGCGACCTGCGCCGCAACAAGAGCGACACTTCGGTGGTGCTCACCTTCAGCACCGGCGACGCGGTCCCCACCGACACCCTGCGCGGCACCGTCATCGACTGGGTGGCCGGACGGCCCGCCCGGCAGGCGCTGCTGGAGCTGGTCCTCACCCCCGACAGCCTGGTCTACCGCGGGGTGAGCGACAGCACCGGCCGGTTTGCAATCGGGCCGCTCCCCCGCGGGGCGTGGTCCATCACCGGCGCCATCGACCAGAACAAGAACCTCAAGCGCGACCGGCGGGAGAACTGGGACTCGACCGCGGTGGCAGCGGGCGTGCTCGCCGTCCCGACCCTGTGGTTGATTCCGCGGGACACGGTCGGGCCCAAGATCACGACCCTGGCGCCGGTGGACAGCCTGAGCGCGACGGTCACCTTCTCCCAGCCGCTCGATCCGCGGCAGCGCTTCGACAGCGTGGACGCCACCCTGCGGCGGCAGGAAGACTCGACCGTGGTCCCGTTCCGCTCCCTGCTCCCCAAGCCGGTCGACGACAGCCTGCAGCAGCTGGTGCGGGCGCGGGCCGACTCGATCCGGGCCGACTCCGCCCGCGCCGCCGACAGCACGGCAGGACGCACCCGGCCCGCGCTCCCCGCGCGGACCGAGCCCGCCACGCCGGGGGCGGCGCCCAAGGCGCCCGTCGACTCCGCGATGAACGCCATCCTGGCCAGCCGGCCGGCGCTGTTCGACAAGCTGGTGCTGCGCGTGGACTCGGCGTTCACCCCGGACGCGCGGTACATCCTCGAGGTCCGCGGCATCCGCAGCGCCGCCGGCGTGGCGGGCGACAGCCGCAACGTCCTCGCCATCCCCAAGCCGCCGCCACCCGCCGCGAAGGACACCACAGCGGCCGCGGGCGACAGCACCCGCACCCCGCCCCCCGCCCCACCGCCCGCGCCGAACCGATGACCGGCGAGGACCGGCGCCGCGCGCTCCCTTCGGTGGACCGCGTGCTGCGGCTGCCGGCGGTCGCCGCGCTGCTGGAGCAGGCCCCCCGGAACAGTGTAGTGGCAGCCGTGCGTGAGGCGATCGACGCCGCGCGTACCCGGCGCGCCGGCCCCCCGGACGACTGGGGCGCCGATGTGGCCGAGCGGCTGGCGGAGCGCCTGCTGCCCTCGCTCCGGCCCGCGATCAACGCCACGGGCGTGGTGCTGCACACCAACCTCGGGCGGGCGCCGCTCGCCCCTGCCGCCCTGGCGGCACTGACCGCCGCCGCCGGCGGGTACAGCACCCTCGAGTACGACCTCGCCACCGGCGCACGGGGCCACCGCGCCGACCACTGCCGCGCGCTGCTCGCCGAGCTGACGGGCGCGGCGGACGGACTGGCGGTCAACAACGCCGCCGGGGCCCTGGTGCTCGCCCTCAACGCGGTGGCGGCGGGCCGGCCGGTGCTCATCTCCCGCGGCGAGCTGATCGAGATCGGCGGCTCGTTCCGGATCCCCGAGATCATCGAGAAGAGTGGCGCGGTCCTCCGCGAGGTTGGCACCACCAACCGCACCCACCTGGCCGACTACGAGCAGGCGCTGCCCGGCGCCGCGGCCATCCTCACGGTGCACCGCTCCAACTTCGAGCAGCGTGGCTTCGTCGCCTCGCCTGCGCCGGCGGAGCTCGCCGCGCTGGCCTGTGGCGCGGGGATCCCCTACCTGCACGACGTGGGCAGCGGGCTGCTGCTCGACCTCTCCGCCTGGGGCCTGGACGACGAGCCGCGAGTGCCGGAGGCGGTGGCTGCCGGCGCCGACCTGGTCGTGTTCTCCGGTGACAAGCTGCTCGGCGGGCCGCAGGCGGGGTGCCTGACGGGACGGGCCGACCTGGTGGCGCGGTGCCGGGCCAACCCGCTGGCCCGCGCCCTCCGGGCCGACAAGGCCACCCTGGCGGCGCTGGAGGCGACGCTGGCACTGTATCGCGCGCCGGAGGTTGCCCGGCGGGAAATCCCGGTCCTGGCGATGCTGACCGCCGACCCCGCCGTACTGCGCGCGCGGGCCGGGCGGCTCGCCGCCGCGCTCCCCCCGGAGCTCGGCCCCACGCTGGCCCCCGGATGCTCGGCCGTCGGCGGCGGGGCGTTTCCGGCGGCCGAGCTGGCGACCACGCTGGTGAGCCTGGCGGGCGGAGCGACCGGCGCCAGCGGACTCGCCGCGCGGCTCCGGCTGGGCGACCCGCCGGTCATCGCGCGGGTGGAGCAGGACCGGGTGCTGGTCGATCCGCGCACCCTGCGCCCGGCGGACGAGGCGCCGCTGGTGGCGGCCTTCGTCGCGGCCCTGCGCGACTGACCTCCCGGAACGCACGAGGGCGGCCGGCGTTGCCGCCGGCCGCCCCCGCATGCGATCGGGGACCGGTCAGAAGGTCAGGACGGTCACCGTATCGTTGGGCTGCCCGGTCGAGCTGCCGACGAAGCTCCCGGTGAAGACCTGGGGGCTCGCCCCGCGCTTCTGCACGGTCACCACCCAGTCGGTCTGGGCCACCCCGCAATCGGACCAGTAGTCGAGGTAGATGGTGTAGCTGCCGTTGGGCGCGCCACCGGTCGGCCAGTAGACGTTCTCGTTGCTCACGTACGCCTGGGTGTTGTCCGGCAGCGTGTTCTTGCTGCAGGCGGCGTTGGCGTCGAGGTCGAGCCTCCCCCCGCTCGCGACGGTCTTGTTGCCGAAGTAGAGGTGCCCGCCGGCCGGGTCCACGATGTGGAGGTCCACGTCGGCGGTGTCGGTCCAGGCGACGCTCACCTGAATGTCGCCGGTGCCGATCTGCAGCACCCGCACCAGCTGCCGGGCGTACTGGTACACCCCGCCGGCGCCGGCGGCGGCATAGTTGAAGTAGACCTGGCCCGCGGAGGCATTCTGGGACAGGCCGATCAGCAGCCCCTGCGTGGTCTGGCCGGCCGGGAGGGTGAGCTCGTAGTAGTCGGTGAGCCCCTCGATCGCGACGATCACGCGGGTGAAGCTGGTCGGCGAGGCGACGGTCTGGGGCGAGCTGCCCCCGTTGATGACCACCCCGATCCCGTTGACCTTGGTCGAGTCCGAGGTGGCGGAACTGGGCGGCGCCCCACGATGCAGCACCGCGTGCACCGACCCGCTCTGGTCGGTCACGCCGGAAACGAAGTCGGAGATGCTGAAGCCGGCGTTGGGCTTCAGGCTGGCATCGCAGCCGGCCAGCAGGAGCAGGGCAGCTGCGGCGGACGCCGCGAAGTGGGCGGTGCGAATCGGGAGCGCCATCGTGGGATTCCTCACACTGGGATCAGGAGGACAGCGAGTCGCGTCCTTGGGGGGCAAGCGGAGGGCCAGTCGCGGGCGAGGTGCGCGCCTCCGTCGGGCCGACTCCACGTAAGTCCAAGGGCTGCAGCGTATTGTCGGCAGGTAACAGGGTGATCTTGAGGCGGCGCCCGCCGAGCCGGACCGCCCCGCCGCCCCTTCATCCACCGGGCCGGGGCCGCTAAGTTCTTGCGCCATGCCAATGAGGCTTGCCGTCTGCGTTTCCGGCCGGGGCAGCAACCTGGTGGCGCTGCTGGACGCCCTGGCGGGGGCGACAGAGGCCGCAGTGGTGCTGGTGCTCAGCAACCGCGCGGACGCGCCGGCCCTGGCCCGGGCCCGGGAGCGGGGCATCCCCGCGGAGGCTTTGACCAGTGCCGCGGATGGGGCCGAGTGGGTCCGCCGCCTGACGGAGCACCGGGTGGACCTGGTGGTTCTGGCGGGCTACCTCAAGCTGGTGCCGGCCGCGGTGGTGGCCGCGTTCCCGGAGCGGATCCTCAACATCCACCCTGCCCTCCTGCCGGACTTCGGCGGGCCGGGGATGTACGGCCACCACGTGCACGAGGCGGTGATCGCGTCAGGGGCCAGGGTCTCGGGCGCCACGGTGCACATGGTGGACGAGGCGTACGACCGGGGCCGGATCCTCGCCCAGGCCCGGGTGCCGGTGCGGCCGGACGACTCGCCCGCCACGCTCGCGGCCCGGGTGCTCGCGGCCGAGCATCGGCTGCTGCCCGCGGTGGTGCTCGCCGCGGCGCGGGCGGGCCGGCCGGTCCCCCTTCCTGAACCGCTGGAGCTGTCCTTCTGAGGAGTCGCCTGTGCCGCGCGCGTTGATTTCGGTGAGTGACAAGCGGGGAATCGTGTCCTTCGCCCAGGGGCTGGTGGACCTGGGCTGGGAAATCCTTTCCACCGGCGGCACCTACGCGGCCCTGCGGCAGGCCGGCGTCCCCGCCACCCCGGTGGAGACGGTGACCGGCTTCCCCGAGATCCTCGACGGCCGGGTGAAGACCCTGCACCCGGCGGTGCACGGCGGCCTGCTCGCCCGGCGCGACGTCCCCGAGCACCTCGCCTCGCTCGACAAGCACGGCATCGCCCCGATCGACCTGCTGGCGGTGAACCTCTACCCCTTCCGCGAGACCGTCGCCAAGCCGCACGTGAGCTTCGAGGACGCGATCGAGAACATCGACATCGGCGGGCCCTCGATGCTCCGCTCGGCGGCGAAGAACCACGAATCGGTGGTCGTGGTGGTGGACCCGACCGACTACACGCCGGTGCTCGACATGCTGCGCAAGGGCGGCGTGGACCCGGCCACCCGGCGGAGCTTCGCGGCCAAGGTCTTCAGCCACACCGCGGACTACGACGGCGCCATTGCCCGGTACCTCACCCCGCACGACGATGGGCTGCCCTCGCGCATCCAGTTCTCGTTCGAGCGCCTGCTCGAGCTGCGCTACGGGGAGAACCCGAGCCAGCGGGCCGGCCTCTACGTGGACGAGGAGCCGCGCGGCCTGCGCGACCTCAAGCAGCGCCAGGGGAAGGAACTGTCGTTCAACAACATCCTCGACCTCGACGCGGCGATGTGGACCGCCTCGCTGTGGCCCGCCCGCCCCTGCTGCGCGGTGATCAAGCACAACACCCCGTGCGGCGTGGCGGTGGCCGCCTCGGCGGCGGACGCGTGGCGCAAGGCGCTCGCCTCCGACCCGGTCTCGGCGTTCGGCGGGGTGGTGGCGTTCAACACCGTGGTCGACCGGCAGACCGCCGAGGGCCTGGTGGAGCTGTTCCTCGAGGTGGTGGTGGCGCCCTCGTTCCACGACGAGGCCCTCGCGGTGCTCGCCAGCAAGAAGAACCTGCGGGCGGTCGAGCTGCCCACCTTCCGCGGCGGGGCCGGGTTCGACTTCAAGCGGGTGCGCGGCGGCCTGCTGGTGCAGGATCGCTTCGTCCCCGACATGACCGAGGGCGACTGGACCGTGGCCACGGCGCGGAAGCCGACCGAGGCCGAGTGGATCGACCTGCGCTTCGCCTGGGCGGCGGTGGCGTCGGTCAAGTCCAACGCGGTGCTGCTGGCGCGGGACGAGGCCACCATCGGCATCGGCGCCGGGCAGATGAGCCGGGTGGACAGTTCCTTCATGGCGGTGCACAAGGCGCGGCTGCATGGTCACGATCCGAAGGGGAGCGTGATGGCCTCCGACGCGTTCTTCCCCTTCCCCGATGGCGTGGAAGAGGCGGCCGCCGCCGGCGTCACCGCCATCATCCAGCCGGGCGGCTCGGTGCGCGACGCCGAGGTGATCGCCGCCGCCGACCGGCACGGCATCGCGATGGTGATCACCGGCAAGCGCCAGTTCCGTCACTGAGCCGCCCCGCCGCACGTCCTGACCGGGTGGCCGCGCCGGCCGCCCGCCCCGACCTCCGACCCCTCGAGCAATGACCCACGCCGTCACCGACCGCCGGGACCCGCCGCCGTACCTCTGGGCCGCCGTCACCGGTCTGGTCGTGTTCCTGATCTACGTCGCCACCCTGGCCCCGACCACCGCCTTCTGGGACACCTCCGAGTACATCGCCGCGGCGTACGTGCTCGGCATCCCGCACCCGCCGGGGAACCCGCTCTTCACGGTGCTGGCCCATGCCTGGGGCGCCCTGCCGCTGGCCGCGGCCTATGCGGTCCGGATCAACCTCTTCGCTGCGGCGACGAGTGCCGCCGGCGCGGGGCTGCTGTTCCTGGTGGCGGACCGCTGGATGCGGGATGTGGTGCCGCTGCGCTGGGCCCGGCTGGCGGCGGCGTTCGCCGGGGTGCTGGTGGGAGCGGTGACCTGGACGGTGTGGAACCAGTCCACCGTGAACGAGAAGGTGTACACCGTCTCGATGCTCTCCACGGCGCTGGTGCTGTGGCTCGGGGTGCACTGGGCCGACGACGCGCCGGGCCAGCACCGGGACCGCTGGCTGGTGCTCATCGGCTACATCCTGACCCTGTCCAGCACCAACCACATGATGGGCGTGCTGGCGGCGCCGGCGGTGGGCATCTACGTGCTGGTCACCGAGCCGAAGCTGCTGCTCAAGCCCTGGGCGGTGTGGCTCGGCGTCCTGGTGGCGCTGGCAGTGACCGGCAAGTGGACCGCGCTGATCACCGGCCCCGACCCGGATCGGCTGATCGTCGGCATCGCGCTGGTGGGCCTGGTGGCCTACACCGCCTGGCGGGACGCCGGCGAGTTCCGCCGCCCGCTGCTCTACCTCTCGATCCTCGCGGTAGTGGTGGGGATCTCGCTCAACTACGTCTTCCTTCCGCTGCGGGCCGCGCAGTACCCCGCCATCAACGAGGGGGAGCCGACCACCTGGACGGCCCTGCTCGAGGTGCTCAACCGGGCACAGTACGGCAAGCCCCCGCTCACCTTCCGCCAGGCGGACCTGGTCTCCCAAGTCGGCAACTACATCCAGTACTTCGGGTGGCAGTTCGCCCGCGACTGGGGCAACATCGGCAGCCGCGCCGCGATGGCGGTGTTCACCCTCATCGGGCTGCTCGGCGCCGGGGCACTGTGGCAGCGCGACCGCCGCGCCTTCTGGGCCAGCGTGACGCTGCTGTTCACCGTCACCCTGGCGCTGGTGTTCTACCTCAACTTCAAGTACGGCTACTCGTACCCGGTGCCGCCCGAGCGCGGCCCGGTGCTCCGTGAGGTGCGCGAGCGGGACTACTTCTTCGTGGTCTCGTTTGCGGTGTTCGGACTGTGGGTCGCCGTGGGCTTCGGGGCGCTGATGCAGGGGCTGGCCGAGGCGCTGCGGGGCCGGGCCACGGAGCGGACCGCCTACCTGATGGCGAGCCCGGCACTGCTGCTGGTGCTAGTGCCGCTGATCGGCAACCGGGTCACCGCCAGCCGGGCCCACGAGACCCTGGCGCGGGACTTCGCCCGGGACATGCTGGAGTCCATCGAGCCGTACGGCATCCTGATCACCGCGGGCGACAACGACACCTTCCCCCTCTGGTACGCCCAGGAGGTGGAGGGGGTGCGGCAGGACGTCACCATCGCCAACCTGTCGCTGATGAACACCCGGTGGCACCTGCAGCAGCTGCGCCGCCGGCCCACCCCCGCCTTCGACCCGGCGAAGGCGGCACCGATCTGGAAGGACTGGAACGGCGCCAGGCCCGCCGACCCGGTGCTCTCGCTGTCGGAGAAGGAACTGAACGATATGCCGGAGGCCCAGCTCATCCCCCACGGCTCCGGGGTGAAGTTCGGCGACCTCCAGGTGGCCTTCGGGCGCGACACCCTGATCCTGTCGGACCTGATCACCGTGTTCCTGATCCGGGACAACATCGGCAAGCGGCCGATCTACTTCGCGTGGAGTGCCGGCGGCTACCCCGACCAGACGCTCAACCTGACCGCGTTCCTCGCGACCCAGGGACTGGTGCGGAAGCTGGAGACGAAGGAGATCCAGACCGGCGGCGGCATGGTGCTCAACCGCGGCCTGGGGTACATGGACCTGGACCGGACGCGCGACCTGCTGTTCAAGACCTACGACTACCCCGCGGCCACGCGCCGCCGGCCGGACGGCTGGGTGGACCGCCCCTCGCAATCCATCCTCTCGCTGTACTCGATCGTCTACGGGACGACGGCGGGCTCGCTGCGCGAGGCGGGTGACACCGCCCTCGCGGTCCGGGCCGACTCGGTGGCCCGGGCGGTGGAGCTCAACCTGAAGTAGCCGGGTCAGCCGCCGGCGCGGAGCCGGATCCCCGACGTCAGGGTCTGCGCCGAGCGGACCTCCACCGCCACCGTGGCCCGGCGGCCGCCGGCGCTGGCCGCGATGCGGGCGCTGCCGAACCGGCGGCCGATCACCGTGCCATCGGGCGCCACGCTCACCACCGACGGGTCACTCGACTGCCACTCGACCGGCACGCCCACGAGGGCCCCGCCGCGGGCGCTCTGGACCTGTGCCGTGAGGGTGGCCTGCTCCCCCACCCGCAGAATGAGGCTGGCGGGCAGCAGCTTCACCGCCGCGACGCTGAGCGGCTGCACCCGGATGTCGAGGGTGGCGAGCCCCCCACCGATGGCGGCGCTGATGCGGGCCGCGCCGGGCTGGACCCCGCGCAGCAGGCCCGTCGGGCTCACCGTCGCCACCCCCGGGTCGCTCGAGGTCCACGCCACCACCCGCCCGGCGAGGGTGGATCCGAGCCGGTCGGCGGCGTTGGCCACCAGCTGGACCTCCTCCCCGACCCCGACCTGGGTGATCCGCGGCGCCAGCGCCACCTTGGCGACGTCCACCCGCGTCACCTGGAAGCCGACGTCCGCGACCAGGCCGCCGACGGTCGCGCGGACGTGGGCCGCGCCCGGCCCCACCCCGGTCATCTCGCCCCGGTGGTTGACCCGCAGGACCCCGGCGTCGGTGGTGCTCCAGTTGACCGCGGCCGCCGCGCGCGCCTCGGCGCCGGGCTCCTCCAGCAGCGCCATCAGCGGGACCGTCTGCCCCACCGCCAGTGCGCCTTCCCCGGGCACGATGCGGAGCCGCCCCGCGGCCTGCTTCACCTCGACCTGCACCACGCTCGCCTGCTCCTCGATGCGAGCCTCGACCCGTGCCATCCCGGCCACCTTGCCCTCGACCGTCCCGTCCACGCCCACCTCGGCGATCGCGGGGTCGAGCGAGGTCCAGGTGACCCGCCGGCCCGGGAGCACCGCACCGGCCTGGTCCAGCGCCGTGGCGATCAGCAAGCGCCGCTCCCCCACCTGCCACGGCCCCGCGGGCACCACCACCCGGACCTGGGCCACCGGCACCCGGGCCACGCGCACCTGCACCATGGCCCGCACCCCATCGGCCTCGGCGCGGATCCCCGCCTCGCCTTCGCGCAGCGCGGTGACCACGCCGGAGGCGGTCACGGCGGCCACGCCGTCGGCCGTGGTACTCCACAGCACCGGCGGATCCTCCAGCGGCAGGCCCGCCCGGTCGCGCGCGGTGACCCGGAACTGCAGCCCCGCGCCGGCCTGGAGCATGGCGCCGTTGGGTTCGATGGTCAGGGAGTGCACCGGGCCCGATCCCATCGCGATCACCCCCTGCGAGGGGCGGGTCGGCGCGGCCATCGGACGCGGGGGCGGTGGCGAGGCGATCGCCGTCTGGGGCCGCGGCAGCGGACTCACCGGGATGCTCGGGAGCGGCACGACCCCAGGCCCCGCCTCCGCCCCGGCCAGCTCCTGCAGCCGGGCCCGGATGGCGGGGTCGGCGGCGCGCACCAGCGCATCGGCGGCCTCGAGCGCCTCCGCGAGGCTGGCCCAGCGCTCGTCGGGCGCCTTGGCGAGCATCTTGTCCACCACCGCCGCGAGCTCGAGCGGACAGTCGGTCCGCAGTGCGGCCAGCGGCGGCGGCGCGTCCGAGACGTGCGCCAGCAGCACCGGCAGCACCTCGGCGTGGTTGAACGGCGGCCGGCCGGCGATCAGCTCGAACGCCACGCAGCCCAGGGCGTACTGGTCCGAGGCCGGCGTCACCGGCTTGCCGGTGCACTGCTCCGGGCTCATGTAGGTCGGCGTGCCGACGGTGGAGCCGGTCTGGGTGAGGCTCACCCCCTGCGCCACCTTGGCGATGCCGAAGTCGGCGACGATCGCGGAGCCGTCCTCGTCGAGCATGATGTTGGCCGGCTTGATGTCGCGGTGGATCACGCCCTTGCGGTGCGCATGCTCCAGCGCCGACCCCACCTGGGCCAGGATCGCGAGCACCGCGTCGGCGGCGAGCGGCCCCGACTCGGCCAGCACCCGGTCGAGCGGGCGGCCGGCCACGTACTTCATGACGAAGTAGCGCAGCTGGCCGGTGGTCCGCACGGCGTAGATGGGGATGATGTGCGGGTGGCTCAGCTGGGCGGCGGTGCGCGCCTCCAGCAGGAAGCGGTCGGCCATGCCCTCGCCGCCCTGCAGGCCGGGGATCATGACCTTGATCGCCACCCGGCGCCCGAGCGCCAGGTCCTCCGCCAGGTACACCGCGGCCATGCCGCCGCGGCCCAGCTCATGCTCGATGCGGTACTCCCCGGCGGTCGCGGCCTCCAGCTGCTCGCGGAGGGGATCCGGGGCCGGGGGAAAGAGGCTCGAAAACGTCGAGTCGGCCGCCTGCACCGCGCCGCCGCAGTGCATGCAGAAGCGCGCGGAGCCATCGGTGGTGGCGCCACAGCGGGGGCAGGCGATCGAGGTCCCAGGCATCATCCCAGGAGTATCGGAGGCCCCACCGCAGGGCTAAACCGGGCGGCTTGCCCCGGCCCGGGGACCGGGCAAGCTTTCCGCCACCGGGCGTGGTGGCAGAGTGGTCGAATGCAGCGGTCTTGAAAACCGCCGAACCCGCAAGGGTTCCGTGAGTTCGAATCTCACCCACGCCGTCCGCCGTTCCCCCCGCTTCATGGGCCGCTGTTCATCAATCGCAACGAATCGTGCCAGCTGCCACGCGGCGGCGGGCGTGAGCCGCGAGAGCGACCCGGATCACATCGCCCAAGTCTTTTTCGCACAAAGAGATAGCTACCTGGAACGGAACGCGACGCGCTGCGCGGAACTTGCAGGTCTCCGGGGCATGTTCCCGATGACCCGCAGGACCACCCCTCGCCACCCCCGGCGTGTCCTCCCGATCCGGGTGGTCGTGCTGGCGCTGGGCGCCTGGCTCCTGGGCCCGGCGACGGGCGTCCTGGCCCAGGCCCCGGCGCCGACCGAGACCGCCACCACGGTCTCGCCCCATGGTGAGCCGAGTATCGACTGCCGTGAGTGCCACCGGGAGAACGGCTGGACCCCGGTCCGCATCCGCCGGACGTTCAACCATGCCAAGTTCGGCTTCCCCCTGACGGCCGCCCACGGGTCGGCCAACTGCATGCAGTGCCACGAGAACCTGCGGTTCAAGGACGCCCCGACCACCTGCGCCGCGTGCCACCAGGACGTCCACCGCGGGGAGCTGGGCGCCAGCTGCGGGACCTGCCACACCGAACGCTCGTTCCTCGACCGGGGCCGGATGATCCAGCAGCACCAGTCGAGCCGCTTCACCCTCGAGGGCTCGCATCGGGCCGCCGACTGCGAGAGCTGCCATCCCCGGGCGGCCCAGGGCCAGCTCCAGTTCCTCGGCCGGCCGATCGACTGCCAGGGCTGCCACGCCGCGCAGTATGCCGCGGCGAAGAATCCGGACCACATCGCGGCCGGCTTCCCCCGGGACTGCGAACGCTGCCACGCCTCTACCCAGTGGAACGCGGCCCGGTTCAACCACGACGCCAGCGGCTTCCCGCTCACCGGCGCGCACAAGGCCGTGACCTGCGACCAGTGCCACGTGAACAACCAGTTCAGCGGGGCCCCGGCCGCCTGCGTGGCGTGCCACCAGGCCGACTACAACGGCACGACCGCCCCGGTCCACACCAGTGCCGGCTACTCCACCGACTGTGCCGCCTGCCACAGCACCCGCTCGTGGCTCGCGAACTTCGACCACAGCAAGACCGGGTTCGCCCTCACCGGAGCCCACAAGGCGACCGCCTGCGAGCAGTGCCACGTGAACGGCGTCTTCGCCGGGACGCCGACCACCTGCGTCGCGTGCCACCAGGCCGACTACGACAACACCACCAATCCGGACCATCGGGCCAGCGGCTTCCCGACGGACTGCACCGGCTGCCACACCACCACCCAGTGGCTCGGCGCGGTGTTCAACCACAGCGCCACCCGCTTCCCGCTCACCGGCCAGCACAAGGTGACGCCCTGTGACCAGTGCCACGGGGACGGCGTGTACCAGGGCAAGCCGACCGCCTGCTCGGCCTGCCACCTCAGCGACTACACGGCCACGACCAGCCCCAATCACACCCAGCTGGGCTGGCCGCAGACCTGCACGACCTGTCACTCGGGATCGTCGAATACCGCGGCGTGGGATATGGGGGTGACCCTGCCCTCGCAGTACCACACGATGTTCAGCGTGAACCACAAGGGCGCCGGCGGCCGCTGCAGCGAGTGCCACAATACCACGAACTACGCCCAGTCCACCTGCAGCAACCACCACCACCCGCCGTCCTGCACCTTCACCAACCAGCGCGCCTGCGGCGATTGAGCCGCGGGCTCACCGGGTGGTGACGGGGCCCATCTGCACCACCTCGAAGTCGCTTCCCTTCACCTGCTTCAGCGTGTTGAGCTGGTCATCGTCCCAGCGCGCGTCCGGCGCGCCGGAGAGGTACCAGTTGCTGCCGTTGTCGGCCACGATCATCCCGTAGGTCTTGAGGGCGGCGAGGATCACCTGGGCCTGGGGCGGGTAGCCGGTGGTGTCGAAGGAGGCCTTGAGCCGCACCCGCATCCCCATCGGCGGGCGGTTGGGGCTGGTGTCGTCGCTGGCGTAGTGCCGGGCCGGGGGCACGTAGGCGTGGCGCGACTGGCTCACCGTGAAGCGGAGCGCGTGCCGGATCTCGCCCTGCTCCACCACCTCGTCGTAGCGCACCAGCCCGGGGAAGATCGGGAGCCCCGCCGCATCGGCGGAGGTCCAGCCGGCGGGGCGGAGCGCGTTGCTGTTGAGATCGAAGATCGCGCCCGAGCCGGCCTTCCAGCCCGAGCCCTTGCGTGCGGCGGCGAACAGTTCGTACAGCATCCAGCCGTCGCGATCCACCACCAGGATGTGGCGGTCCGATCCGCCCTCCACCGGGGCGCCGCGCGGCACGGGGTACGGCCCGGGGTCGCTCTCGTCGGCATAGCCGAAGGTCACCGGCACCGGTGGCGTGGTGGAGTCGATCACCACGTACGGGATGCCGAAGGGTCCGCCGTTCCAGTTGGCCCCGAAGTCCGGATGGAGCGAGGTGCCGGTCCCGATGCTCGCGATCAGTGCGGCGGAATTGGGGTCCACCGCCGCGGTGTCCACCGGCTGGTTCCAGGGATTGTTGTCGGGAAACGGGCGACGCCCTTCCAGGCTGGCGCCGGGACCGAGCCCCGGGCCCCAGGTCACCGGCGGCGCGGAGGGTTCGCTGCCGCTGGCGCAGGCGAGGGTCACGAGCAGGGCGGCGACTCCGGCACACGCCGCGGGGCGGACAGGCATTCTCGGGCTCCAGGATGGGACGGTGTCCGAGCCTACGACGCCGGCGGGCCTCCCGCTGTAACGCCGGTTACAGGCCCGCGGGCTTGTCCGGGCCCCCTCGGGGGGCTAGAATCCCCGCTCCCCGGAGTCGTGGCCGAGTGGCTGAAGGCGGCGGTTTGCTAAACCGTTATAGGGTTGAAAAGCCCTATCGAGGGTTCGAATCCCTCCGACTCCGTTGTCGGGATCGCAGGGGAATGGGGAACAGGGCGACGGGCTGCGTCCCTCCACCCCGTTCCCCTTTCCCTTTGCCCGGACCCCTTTTCCCGCCTCCGGCCTCCCACGTCCCATGAGCTCCGTCCGCGTCCGCTTCGCCCCGTCCCCCACCGGCTACCTCCATGTCGGCGGCGCCCGCACCGCGCTCTTCAACTGGCTCTACGCCCGGAAGACCGGCGGCACCTTCGTGCTCCGGATCGAGGACACCGACAAGGAGCGCAGCACCGACGCCCACACCCAGGTGATCCTCGACGGGATGGCCTGGCTCGGGATCGGCTATGACGAGGGGCCGTTCTTCCAGGGGGGCTACGACGACCGGCATCGCGACGACGCCCACCGGCTGCTGGCGCAGGACCGCGCGTACCGCTGCTTCTGCACCCGCGAGGAGCTCGATGCCGCGCGCGCCCAGGCCGAGAAGGCCGGCTCCAGCTTCCGCTACGACGGCCGCTGCGGCCGCCTGCCCGCGGAGGAGATCGCCCGCCGGGTGGCGAGCGGGATGCCGTTCAGCGTGCGGCTCCGCATGCCGGATGAGGAGATCGCGTGGGAGGACGCGGTGCACGGGCGGATCAGCTTCCAGGGCCGCGACCTCGACGACTTCATCATCCTCCGCAGCGACGGCACCCCGATCTACAACCTCGCCGTGGTCTCCGATGACATCGCGATGCGGATCAGCCACGTGATCCGGGGCGACGACCACATCTCCAACACCCCGAAGCAGATCGCCATCTACCGCGCGCTCGGGGCGGCGCCGCCGGTCTTCGCCCATGTGCCGATGATCCTGGGCCCCGACGGCAAGAAGCTCTCCAAGCGCCACGGCGCCACCGCGGTCGGTGACTACCAGCAGCAGGGCATCCTGCCGCTCGCGATGCGCAACTTCCTGGCGCTGCTGGGCTGGTCGCCGGGGGGCGACCGCGAGATCCTGCCCGAGGACGAGATGATCGCGCTCTTCTCCCTCGAGGGGATCCAGAAGAAGGCGGCGGTCTTCGACCTGACCAAACTGGAGTGGATGAACGGCCAGTACCTCTCGCTCCGCCCCGCGGCCGAGCTGGAGGCGCCGGTGCGCCATCACCTCGACGCGATGGGCGTGGATCTCGGCGGGCGGGCACTCGCTCCGCTCATCGACGCGGTCAAGGCGCGCTCCCGCACCCTGCTCGACATCGCCACCCAGGTGGCGGTGCGGGTGGACGCACGCCGCATCACCCGCGACGCCAAGGGCGAGCAGCTGGTGAAGAAGCTGGGCGAGGCCTTCGGCGCGAACCTCGGGCTGGTGCACGCCGCCCTCGACGCGCTGCCGCAGGCGGAGTGGACCGCGGCCCCGCTGGAGGCGGCGCTCAAGGCGGTGGCGGAACGCGAGGGCAGGAAACTCGGCGACGTGATGCAGCCGGTGCGAGTGGCGCTCACCGGCGGCACCGTGTCGGAGCCGGTGAACGAACTGCTGGCCGTCGTGGGGCGGGACGAGAGCCTCCGCCGCATCGCCGCCGCCCGGGCATGAGGCGGGTTCATGGTGCAGTGGCGCTGGCGCTGCTGGCCGGCGCCGCGCCCCTCCTGGCGCAGGGCGTGGTCCACGCCCCCTCGCCGGTCCACCTGGTCTTCACCGGGGACATCAACCTCGGCACCCGCACCCTGGAGGACGGCTTGCCGCCCGACAGCGGGCGCGGGCTGTTCCAGGCGGTAGACTCCCTGCTCCGCGGCGACCTCGTCGTCGGCAACTTCGAGGGAGTCCTCTCCGACTCCGGCGAGTCCAGCAAGTGCGCCCCGAAGTCCACCCGCTGCTACGCCTTCGCCACCCCGACCTGGCTCGCGCCGCGGCTCGCGGAGGCGGGCTTCACCCACCTGAACCAGGCCAACAACCACGCCAACGACTACGGCGTGGATGCGCGGCGCGAGACCGCGCGCCGCCTGCGCGCCCTGGGCCTCACCACCTACGGCCCGCTGGACGAGGTCGCGATCACCCCGGTGTTCCACGACAGCGGCATGACGCTGGTGGGTATCGTGGGGTTCGCGACCTATCCCCACACCTACAACCTGCTCGACCGCACCCAGAGCGCCGCGATCGTCGCCGCGGTGCGTCCGCTGGTGGATGTGCTGGTGGTGACCTTCCACGGGGGCAAGGAAGGCTCGGCGGCGGTCCGCACCCCGGAGGGGCCGGAATTCCTGGGCAAGGAACCGCGCGGCAACCTCCGGAAGTGGGCCCGGAGCGTCATCGATGCCGGCGCCGACGCGGTCGTGGGGCATGGTCCGCACGTGCTGCGCGGGGTGGAGTTCTACAACAACCGCCCGATCTTCTACTCCCTCGGCAACTTCCTCACCTATCGCGGGTTCAACCTCGACGGTCCGCTCGGGCTCACCACCGCGCTCCAGCTCGATCTCGACGGTGACGGCCGCTTCCTCGGCGCCCGGATGCCGGCGCTGATCCAGCGGCCGGAGACCGGGCTCGCACCGGACCCGTCGGGCCGCGCGATCACCCTTCTCCGCCGGGTGACGCGCCTGGATTTTCCGGAGACCGGGGCCCGCATCGCCGCCGACGGGACGATCACCGCCCCCTGAACGCCCCCGGGGTGGGGGCCCCCGGGCCCCGGGGCCCCCGGCGGGGGGGGGGGGGGGGGGGCGCGCGGGCGGGGGGGGGGGTGGGGGGGGGCGCCGGGGGGGCGGCGG
>CAZYIV010000015.1:21358-54403 GCA_964647615.1 uncultured Gemmatimonadaceae bacterium
ATCTCGGTGCGGAAGCGCCAGATGCGGCGCAGCAGGTCGGCCAGGAATCCCTGGCTCACGAACGTTTCCACCGCCACCATCGTGGACTCCGCGTCCATGCCCCACAGCACCGCGCGCTTCGGGTCGGCCTCGAAGTCGGCCTGGACGTAGGCGCGCTGGTCCCGGCTCCACACCACCGGCAGTGCCTGCGAGAACGCCGCGGCGACGCCGTTCACCCCCGGCCCGCCGATCGCGATCGTCGGGTTGAGGTGGAAGATCCGGTTCTCCAGGTACCAGGTATCCCCGACCACCACCGCGCGGCGGAAGGGCTGCCCGTCACTCTGCCGGTCAATCTCCTGCTTCAGGCGGTACGCCGTCGGCCGGTCCCGCTCCTCCGCCCGGAGGTCGGAACCGGTCACCAGCACCACGGTCTCCTCGGTATCCACCAGCTTCATCGTGCTCCGCTCACTCCCGGTTGGTCGGCTGTGAATCGGGCCGCTCCCGCTGGGCCCGCTCCAGGTCCTTCTGCCGCTGCTTCTCCTGCCGCAGCTCCCGCACCGCCCGCTTGAAGTCGTCCAGGCTGGTGGAGCGCTGGGCGGCGCGGCGCAGGTCGTCAGCGATCCACTGGCCCTCGTGATTCAGTGCGCCGGCCTGGTTGCCCCCCGACGGGAGCGGCAGCAGCGCCAGCACCACCGCGGGAATCTTGAGGCCCGCGATGTAGATGTTGCGACTGTCCAGCCCGAACTTCGACCCGCCGAGGGTCGTGGTCCAGTCCGGCAGCTTCACCCGGTCGGCCCCGGGCTCCCGGGCAATCGAGTCCAGGTAGGCCTGGACGATCGCCGTGACCGCGCTGTCTACCAGTTCCACGTGGCTCGGGGCGAGCCGTGCCGCGAGGTCGCGCGGCGGCAGCGGGAGCGGACGCACCCACAGCCGGCCATCGCCCGCGCCCGGCGTGAGCCGCCCGACCGGCCCGCGCCGGACCGGCGGCTGCCGCCGTGTGGTATCCGGCAGCAGCACCACCGCGGGCGGCAGCGTCGTGTCCGGAATCGCCGGGACCACGAGCGGCTCCGCCGGCAGCGGCCGCGGGTTGCCCCGCGGGCGCGGGTCCGGCACCGGGCGGAAGCTCGGCAGCGGCACGGCGCGCGCCGCCTCAGGGAGCGGGATGGGGATCAGGTTGACCGGGCGCGAGAGCAGCCGCGGCGCGACGCCGCGGATCACCACCGCGAACAGCAGGCTGTGGAGCGCCACGCTGATCGCGAGCGCCACCCACCGCCGGCCACCCCGCCCCCGCTCAGGCCACACGCGACCGCACCTCCCCCAGGCGCCGGATCCCCTCCGCCAGGCGCGCCGGCCCCACGGTCAGCGCGATCCGGAAGAAGCCTTCGCCCCCGGGCCCGAACGCGCGGCCCGGCAGGACTACCACGCCTGCCTCCTCCAGCGCGCGGCGGCCGAACTCGGCCGAGGCCACCCCGGCCGGCAGCGGCACCCACAGGTACATGGTAGCCTGCGGCACCTCCACCGCGAAGCCCGCCGCCCGGAGCGCCGCGACGCCCGCATCCCGCCGTGCGGCCAGCTCCGCCACGTTGGGGGCGAGCAGCCGCTCCGCATGATCGAGCGCGTACGCCCCGGCCTGCTGCACCGCGAGCCAGGGACCGGTGTCGGTGTACGACTTGACCCGGGTGAGCGCGCCGATCAGCCGCGCGTCCGCGGCGGCCCAGCCCAGTCGCCATCCGGTCATCGAGAAGCTCTTGCTCAGCGAGAAGAACTCGATCGCGATGTCCCGGGCGCCCTCGATCTCGAAGATGCTCGGCGCGCGGTAGCCGTCGAAGGTCAGGTCGCAGTAGGGGTTGTCGTAGGCCAGGACGATGCCCAGCTCGCGGCAGCGCGCCACCGTGCGCGCCAGGTACTCCCGTGGAGCGATGGCCGCCGTCGGGTTGTTGGGATAGTTGAGGTACAGCAGCCGGACCCGGCGCAGGACGTCCGCCGGGATGTCGTCCAGTTCCACCAGGAAGCGGGTCCGCGGCGTGAGGGCGTAGGTGACCGGCTCGCCCCCGGCGAGCAGGGTCCCGCCGATGTAGGCCTGATAGCCGGGCTCCGGGACGATCACCAGGTCCCCGGGATCGAGCAGCGCGTGCGGCAGGTGGGAGAGCCCCTCCTTGCTGCCGAGCAGCGGGAGCACCTCCGTCGCCGGCTCGAAGGTGGCGCCGAAGCGCCGCGCCATCCAGTGACAGGCGGCCTGCCGGAAGGCCGGCAGGCCCTGCTGGAAGCCGTATTTGCTGAGCGCCGTCACCCCGGTGGCCTCGCGCATCGCGTCGATCACCTCGGCGGGCGGCGGATAATCCGCGTCGCCCGCGCCGAGGTCGATCACGTCGACCCCCTGGGCCATGAGCGCGCGCTTCCGCGCCGGCAGCTCGGCGAGGGGATAGCCCGGCAGGCGGCCCAGGCGGGTGGAGAACTTCACGCGACCGGGTTCCGGAGCACGCCCACGCCGGTCACCTCGACCTCGACGACATCACCGCTGGCCAGGCGCCCCACGCCCGCGGGCGTACCGGTGGCGATCAGGTCGCCCGGCAGGAGCGTCATGGCGGCGCTGATGTGGGCCAGGATCACCGGGACGCCGTAGGCCATGTCGACGGTGCGGCCGTGCTGCTTCTCGGTGCCATTCACCCGGGTGCGGACCTCCAGGGTACGCCAGTCGAGCCCTTCCACGACCCGCGGGCCCACCGGGCAGAAGGTGTCGAAGCCCTTGGCGCGGCTCCACTGACCGTCCTTCTTCTGCAGGTCGCGGGCGGTGACATCGTTCACGCAGGTGAAGCCCAGACGGAGCCGCCCGGCCTCCTCGAGGGAGAGGTTTCGCACCCGGTCCAGCAGCACCACACCGATCTCCCCCTCGTATTCCACCTGCGCCGACTGCGACGGCAGCACGATCGGTGCGTCCGGCGCGAGCAGCGCACTGGGCGGCTTCAGGAAGATCAGCGGCTCCGGGGGCAGCTCGTTCCCCAGCTCCTGGGCATGGGCGAGATAGTTCCGGCCGATGCAGACGATCTTGCTGGGCGCGACGGGGATCATACGCTGGCTCCGATTCCGTGACGGGCGAAGAAATCCTCGATCCGGGTCCGCACCTCGCGCCAGGGGCCGATGACCCGGTCGGCGCGGGGCAGCCCGCTCAGCACCAGCGGCCCGTACCGCTTGGTGACGACCCGCTTGTCCAGCAGCACCACCGTGCCCACATCGGCCCGGGTGCGGATCAGCCGGCCGAAGCCCTGCTTGAGCTTGAGCGCGGCGTGGGGGAGCAGGTAGCCCATGAAGCCATCCTCACCGCGTTCGGCGAGCCGTTCCAGGCGCGCGGCGGTGAGCGGCTCGGACGGCACCTTGAACGGCAACTTGGTGAGCACCAGCGACCGCAGGGCGCGTCCCGGCACGTCCACCCCTTCCCAGAAGGAGTCGGTGCCGAGCAGGATCGCGCGGCCCAGCTCGCGGAAGCGGCGAAGCTGCACGTCGCGCGGGGCCTCTCCCTGGGCCAGGATGGGCCAGCGCTCGCCGGCCACGGCCCGGAGTTCCGCCGCCGCGCGGCGCAGGGCACCGTGGCTGGTGAACAGCACGAACATGCCGCCGTCCGATGCCCATGCCAGGTCGTGCACCACCTGCAGCACCGCGCCGGCGTGGCCCGGCTCGTCCTCACGCGGGTCGGGGATGTCGTTGGGGATGCCGAAGAGGCACTGCTCCCCGTAGTCGAACGGCGACGGGAGGATCTCCTTCACCGTCACCGGGTTGGGTTCCACCGCGAGGCCCAGCCGGGACTCGAGGAAGTCGAACTCGCCCCCGGCGGCGAGCGTGGCGCTGGTGAGTGCCACGGTCTTCACCCGGTCGAAGATCGACTCGCGCAGGATCGGCGCGAGGTCGAGCGGCACCGCGGCGAGCGACACCTGCTGCCCCTTGGCGCCGCTCCGCTCCAGCCACCGCACCACCGGGGGCCCGCCAGGCGCCGGGCGCAGGGACTGGTTCAGGCCATCGGACACCGTCTCCAGCCGGCGCATCACCGCGCGCAGCTCGGCGAGCAGCTGCAGCCGCCGTTCGGTGGGCGGTTCCCCGCCGGCCATCCGGTCCGCGATCGTCTCCACGTAGTCACGGATGGAGCGGAAAGCCACCAGCGCCGCCTCCAGCTCGCGGCCCAAGCCGTCGGTCCACACCTGGTCCTTCGCGAAGTCGTCGGTCAGCCGGAGTACGCCGCCGATCTCCGTCTCCAGCCGGCCGTGCAGCCGGAGGATCAGCTGATCGGCGGCGCGGCGCGCGTCGGCCACCGCCGGGAGCAGCCGCTCTCGCAGCAGGTCGAGGCTGGCGCGCGAGAGCAGGTCGCCCTGGGCCACCAGATCCGCGGCGAGCGCCGGCAGCAATCCCTTGCCGTTGCGCTCGAACCGGCCCAGCAGCCGGCGGATCCCCCGGCTCGTCACCTGGGCGCCGAGGTGCCCCGCCGCGACATCCTCCAGGTGATGAGCCTCGTCGAGGATCAGGCGGTCGTAGGGGGGGAGTACCGCCGCCTCCCGCCAGTTCTCGGAGGCGCGGCGCACCGCCAGGTCCGCGGCGAGGAGATGATGGTTCACCACCACCACGTCCGCCTCGGCGGCGCGGCGCCGGGCCCGGAACAGGAAGCAGGCGTCGAAGTGGGAGCACTGCAGGCGGGGGCAGAGGTCGGCCTCGGCGCTCACCTCGTCCCACACCTCGCCGGAAGGCTGGAACGGCAGGTCGGCGAGGGTCCCGTCGACGGTCCGGCCCGCCCACTCGAAGAGCCCGGTCAGCTCATCGTACTTCTCCGGCTCGAGGAGTGAGCGCTGAGCTCCCACCGCCTGGTGCAGCCGGCTGAGGCAGAGGTAGTTCCGCCATCCCTTCAACAACGCGAAGGTCGGAACTTTGCCCTCGTCCTGCAGGGCATCGCGGAGCAGCGGCAGGTCCTTCCCCACCAGCTGCTCCTGCAGGTTGATGGTGTTGGTGCTGACGACGGTGCGCTCGCCGTTGGCGCGGGCCCAGGCCAGCGCCGGCACCAGGTAGGCGAAGGACTTCCCCACCCCGGTCCCCGCCTCCAGCAGCACCACCCCGCCCTCGTTGTAGGCATCGGCGATGTGGGCGGCCATGTCGCGCTGGCTGGGGCGGTCCTCATAGGAACCCATGGCGCGGGAGACCGCGCCCTGCTCGCCCAGCTGTTCCACGACCCCAAGGGTGTCGAGCCGCGCCTGGCCTTCCGCCCGGGGCACCTCCACCACCACGTACAGCTCGGTGCCGGCGTTGTTGAGGATCCCGAAGCCGACGCCCTCGTCGTGCAGCCGCGCGGCCACCGACAGGTCCGCCATGGACGGCTCCAGCAGACCGCTGGGGTGGTTGTGGAGCAGCATCTCCCCCCGCGCAGCGACGCCGGGCAGCGCCAGCACCCGGTCCACCGTGCCACGCGCCACGACGCGGGCATCGGTGAGGCCGCCGTCCGGCGCCACCGACGCCACGAATGACACCTCCCGCCCGCCGGCCGCGGTGATCTCGGCGGCAAGGCGGGCCTGCAGCTCCGGGGGAATGCGGGACATGGCGGGAAAGATAGCCGGGCCCGGCCTCAGGTCTTGAGCTCGCGCTTCTTGGCGGCGGGGAACAGCACGTTGTTCAGGATCAGCCGGTAGCCCGGCGAGTGCGGGTGCAGCGAGAGGTCGGTCGGCGGGTCGCCGATCTGGTGCTGCGGGTCCTCGGGATCGTGCCCGCCGTAGAAGGTCCAGGTCCCCTGCCCCAGCTCCCCGTGGATGTACTTGACCCAGCCCGCCCCGGGCTCGTCGGCGAGGATGGTGACCGAGGGCTTGAGCGTCCGCCGGGTGAACGAGGTGGTCAGGCCGTAGAAGTCGGGGATGACGTCCCGGTGGTTCTGCACCAGCATGGTCGGGACCGGGTCGATCTTGGCGCTGAAGTTGAACAGCTTGAAGGCCCCGAGCTGCTGCCGCCGCTCCAGGCTGTTCACCTGGTGCCCGTCGATGTCGGAGAACGACGGCACGTTGGGCGAGAGTTCCAGCTGGGCGTTCTGGAAGGCCAGCGACCGGCTCCAGTCCATCTTGCGCGCCGCGTCCGGATCCATGGGGGTACCGTCGGCGTAGCTCGCGGCGATGTCGGCGTGCTCCGAGGCCAGCGCCAGGTCGAGGGTCTCGGTCGCGGTGCACATGGCGAACAGGAACCCGCCCCGCTCCACGAAGGCCCGGATCTCCTCCGCGACCGCCCGCTTCTCCGCCGGCACGTTGGGAAAGCGGAACTGGGTCGCCACGGCCTGGTTGCGCTGCACCATGTCCGCCAGCCACGGCGCGCCGGAGTAGTTGAGGAAGAACTTCGAGTACTGGCCGGTGAAGTCCTCGTGGTGCAGGTGCAGCCAGTCGAACTTGGTGAGCCCGCGGCTCAGCACCTCCGGGTCCCAGATCTTCTCGAAGCTGATCCCGGCGTAGTTGAGCGCCATGGTGACGGCATCGTCCCACGGCGAGGCATTGGGCGGGGCGTACACCGCCACCTTGGGCGGCTTCTCCAGCGGCACGGCATCCATGTTCTGCTGCTGCAGCTGGGCCTTGATGTCGGCCACGGCGCCGTCACTCACCGGCTCGGTGGTGACGCCCGCCAGCGCCGCGTCCCGCGCGGTGCCGGCATCCCCGGGCACCAGGAAGGAGCCGCCGCGATAGTTGAGGAACCACTCGGCCCGCCCACCGCGCTCCAGCGCCCGGTAGGTGAGGCCGTAGGCCTTGAGGTGATCGGCCTGGGCCTCGTCCATCGGGACCAGCAGGTTGGCGGCCGCCGGCCACGCGGGACCCGGCAGCGGCCACCGCAGCCACCCCGCCCCGACCGAGCCGCCCAGCGCGGCGACGAAGTCGCGCCGCCTCATGTGCGCGGCACCGCGTTGCGGGCCTGGTCGAGCAGCCGCCGCGCCTGCGGCACCAGCGGGCTGTCGGCGTGGTCGAGGATCATCTGCTCCAGCACCGCGATCGCCTGCTCCCGCCGGTCGCCGGCCAGCAGCAGCCGCCCGAGCTCGAGCAGCGCCGCCGCCGCCGCCGCGGGGGCGTCCGGAACCGCGGCCGCCCGGAAGGTCCGCTCCGCCTCGTCCGGCTTGTGGAGCGCGGCGTACACCCGCCCCGCGAACAGCAGCACCTCCGCCCGTCCGCCATCGGCCGGGAGGCTGCTGCCCACCGCCTCGAACGCCTGCGCCGCGGCCAGGCTGTCGCCGCCGTCCAGTTGCCGCAGCGCGGCGCCTAGGGCCGGCAGGGAATCCTCCGTGATGGGCTGGATCAGCGCGAGCAGGGAGGAGCGCTCGGTCGCGGCGGCGCGATCGCCGGCGAAGGGCCCGGCCTGGCGCCACGCCTCCGAGGCGCCGGCCAGGTCGCCGGCGTACAGCCGGAACCGGCCCCGGAGCGCCAGCGCGTCCACGCTGCTGTCGGCGGCGAGCAGCGCCTCTCCCCGGGCCAGGTCGCCCTGGCGGGCCCAGCCGGCCGCGACACCGCGCCGCAGCCGCTCGAACTCCTCGACCGAGATGGCGCTGCGGTAACGCTCCAGCTGGGCGGTGGCGTCCTCGAGGCGTCCTTCCAGGACCAGCAGGTCCACCAGCGTGGCGCTCGCCCCCGCGGCCGCCGCGGCGCCGCTGCTGCTGTCGGCGGCGATGGCCCCCAGCATCCGCCGGGCATCGGCGCGATCGCCGGCATCGGCGTAGGCGCGCGCGGACTCCAGCCGGTAGCGCGCCCGCTGTGGCGCGTTGGGCCACCGCTCGGCCAGCGCCTCGAGCGCCCGCCCCTGGGCCTGCAGGTGCGCCGGCGTGGCGTCGAGCCGGGCGAGTTCCAGGAAGGTCTGCAGCAGGTCCACCTGCTGGGGAAGCGCGCCGGTCAGGAGTGGGCGCAGCGACTCGAACGCGCCGAGGGGATCACCCCAACGGGCCCGCAGCTCCACGCCGAGCCGCGTCGCCGCCGGTCCCTCCTCCGTGCCCAGCGCCTCGAGGATCTGCGGATGGACCGTCGCCGGTGACTGGCCCAGGCTGCTCGCCGCGGAGGAGCGATAGCCGGGCAGCTGGCGCACCGCGCGGACCCACTCACGCACCGCCACTGGCCAATCGCCGTCGGCCGTCGCCAGCTGGGCGACCTCCGCCGCCAGCACCTCCGGCTTGCCCAGGCGCTCGCGGGCCAGGAGGTAGGCCTTCCGGGCGGTGGAGCGGTCCCGGCGCTGCAGCGACACGGCCGCCCACTCGCGATAGGGCGTTTCGTCGCCCGGCGCGGCCTTGCTCCAGCCCTCGACCAGCCGCGGCAGGCTGTCCATCAGGTTGGCGGCGGCGTAGGCCCGGAGCCCCACCCCGTAGATCGGCACCGAGCCGGGCGAGGCGCGGAGCGCGGCACGCACCGCGGGCAGCACGTCGGCCTCGCGATTGAGCGGCGCCAGCGAGCGCTCGAGCCCCAGCAGGGCCGGGATGTCGGCGGGGTGGCCCTTGAGCAGCAGCCCGTAGAGCTCCGCCGCCTGGGCGTAGCTGCCGCGGCGCTCCAGGTCAAAGGCGCGCGAGAGGGAATCCTGCCCCGCCAGCGCTGCGGGAGCACCGAGTGCAACCAGGACCAGCCCGAGGGCCGCCGCTGCGCGATTCATCGCTGCGACTCCCCGCTGCCCTGCCCATGCTCCGCAAGGCGGCGGAAGTAGTCCACCACCCGGCGCCGCTCGTCGGGACTCAGCGCCTGGAGCTCGTCCCAGGTGGGCACCCGGAGCACCGATTCGCCTTCCATCACGCGGCGCGTGGCCGGCGGGAGCCGCAGCGAGTCTCCCTTGGCGGTGGTGCTCTGCCGTTCCTGCTTCTGGTCCTCTTCCTGGCCCTGCAGGGTGCGGCCGGCGTCGAGCATGCGGCGGAAGAGCCGTTCCTGCCGTTCGACGGTCTGGCGGTCGAGTCGACCCGCCTCGAGCGTCCGCGCGAGGTCGCGCGCCTCCTCAGACATCTCCGCCGTACCCGGGATCTGTCCCCCGGCGCGCATGCGCTCCAGCCGCTCGGCCATGGCCCGTTGTTGCGCGCCGAGCGCCCGGAGCTGCTCCTGCAGCTGCTGGCCGCCCTGCCCCATCATCGGAAGCATGCCGCCGGCCTGCTGGCCCATCTGCCCCTGCTGCTGGGCCATGCGGCTCATCTGTTCCATTGCCTCCGGCAGCCCCGACCCGGACTGGGCGCCCTGCACGGCACCCCGGCTCCGGAGCAGGGTGTAGGCGGCGGCATTGAGCGCGTCCACCGCCTCACCGGCGTTGCGACTGGCCTCACGCGGGTTGGGCGCGGCATTGCCCAGCGCGTCGAGCGCGCCCTGCATCTCGTCCCGCGCCGCCGCCAGCGCCACGCTGGTCTGCTGTCCCACCATTGCGTTCTGGCCGGCCAGCTGCTTCATCTGCTCCAGCAGCCGCTCGGCTCCCTCCTGCAGCGCGCCCTGCTCCGCCCGCACCTCGGCCCCGGCCTCACCCCGGCGCATCGCCTCGGCGACCGCGAGCTGCCGCTCCCCCAGCCGGCTGGCATCCGCCAGCGTGCGGTCGATGGCCTGCAGCACCTCCTGCTTCCATTCCTGCTGCATCTCCTGCCGCTGCTGGTCGAGCTGCTCACCCACCGGTTCCAGCTGCTCCGCCGCCTCCTTGCCTTGATCCGAGGCCTGCTGTCGCTTGCCCTGGCTCGCGGACTTGCTCGCCTGCTGCATCTGCCCGGCGGCCTGTCGCGCCTGGTTGGCGGTCTGTTCCATGCGCTGCTGCTGGTCGGGAGACTGCTCCCCGAGCTGCTGGGCCAGCTGCTGCAGCGCGGAGGCCAGGGAGTCGGCTCGCGCGGCCATGGCCGCCTCACTCGCCGCGGACCGGGTGGTGTCCTGCAGCTTCGCCTGCTCGGCCCACTGCCGCTGGGCCTCGGCCAGCTCGCGCGCCTCGGCGGAGAGGTTGCTCATGTCGCCCTCGAGCGCGGCCCGGCGGAACAACTCCCGGCTCTGCTCCAGGGCGTCACGTAGCCGTTGCTGCGCTTCCGCCAGGCGTTCGAGGGCCTCGCGACTGCGTTCCGGGTCCAGGTCACGCAGCGCCTGCTGCAGCTCCGCCAGCTGCTCCCGCAGCTCCGGGGTCATCGCCCGCTCCAGCTGCTCCTGGATCTCCGGCAGCCGCTGCTGCCAGGCCGGATCGTTGAGGCCGGCCGCCTCGGCGCTCTGCCGCAGCGCCTCCAGCGCGTCCCGCACCTCCGCCGCGTCACGCAGCAGCTGCTCCTGTGCCTGGGCCACGTTCTCCGCCCGCTTCGCGTTCTCGAAGCTGAGCGACTCGTCGGTGGAGCCCGGCGTGCTGTTGGGGCTCTGACGTGGCCGCTCCTGGCTCAGGTCCTCGGTCTGGCGGGCGAGGTCGCGGCTCTGGTCGGCGATGCTGTCGAGCCGCCGGCCCACGTCGCGGGCGCTGGCGCGGGTGGCCTCGCGCATCTCCCCGAGCGTGGGCAGGCGAAGGATGAACTCCCGCGAACGTCCCTCGTGTGCCTGCGGCGCGTTGTCCAGCGCCCGCACGTAGAACCGGACCGTATCCCCGGGGAGCAGGTTGCGCTGGTTGAGGTCCAGCTCGAAGGGGAGGATCGCGCGGTCCCGTGCCTCGGCGGGAAGCGGGACCACCTCGCTCCGCGGCGGGTCCTCCAGGCCGAGCCGGCTGATCCGCCGGCTTTCCACCGAGACCCGGGCAAGCCCGTGATCGTCCTGCGCATCGATGAGAAGCGGGACCCTGAGGCTGAGCGGGGCAAGCGTATCGGTGCCCGGCACCGGCACCTCGACTCGCGGCGCGCTGTCCGGCACGACGATCACCGGCAGCCGGACCGTGTCGCCGGCCAGCGGCCGCCCCGAGGCCGCCGCGAGCCCCAGCTCCCACCGGGCAGCGCCGTGCGGGGTGAAGACGCCCTGGAACCGGCTGCCGTCCACCGTGAGGGGCACCTCGGACCCGCCGGCCCGCCATACCACCGTGGTCAGCGCGGCCGTTGCCTCGCCGGTGGTCTCGAGCCGGGTGCCCTCGGGGATGACGATGGTGTCGCCGTCGGTCGGCAGCGGCTCGTCCTCGAGCTCGAGGTAGCGGGGATACCGGGCGGTTACGGTGAGCGTGCCGAGGAAGGCCGGCAGCCGCACCCGCACCGCGAGGGTATCGGAGCTGCGGCCGCCGCTGGTGACGCGGAGGAAGAGATCGCGGTCGAGCGGGCCGAGACTGGTGACCTGCTGCCCCGTCGAATCGAGCGTCAGGCCCCGCCCCTGCCAGGTCTCACCCGGGGCGCGGGTCCACAGGATGGCGTGCTGCCGGCCCGGTGCGGTGAGCGTGACGTTCACCGACTGGCCCCGGTCCACCTCATCGGCGCTGACCGAGAGGCGCAGCGGCGCCATGGTCGCGGTCCACGCCAGCCCCGGCTGCCACAGCAGTGCCGGCCGTCCATGGGTCGGGCCTGCCGTACCGAGGAGCAGCAGGCCCCCGGCCAGCGTCACGCCGCCGATGGCGGCGGAACGGCGCAGGAGCCGGCGCCACGGCTCGAGCAGCGCCGGCCCGCGCTCCACCACGGCCCGCGCGGCATCGGCATCGGCCGCCGCGTGCAGGTCGGCGCTGGTACCGGGGAGGGCCGGCTCCAGGAGGGCCCGCAACGCCCCGCGCCGGAAGCCCGCGGCCTCCAGCCGGTCGGCGACCCACGCGGGGGTGAGCCGGGCGAGGCGGCGGCGGGAGCGCAGCAGCAGCCCCAGCCCAAGCACCATCGCAACGGCCCAGGTCGCCAGCACCCACCAGGGCTGGCCCAGCCAGCCGAGGCGCGCCGCCCACGCCGCCAGCCCGAGCAGCAGCAGCAACGCACCAAGTCCCGTGCCCACCGACGCGGCCAGCGCCAGTCGGCGGAACTCGCCGACCTGCAGGGTGAGCCGCTCGGCGGTCCGGCTCACGGCGTCACTCCCGCGTAGCCCACGGCATACGCGAACAGGTTCACCCCCATGCGCAACGCAGCCTCGTGCTTCTCCGGCGGGTCATGATGCACCTCGGCGTCCTCCCAGCCGTCACCGAGATCGCACTGGTAGTCGTAGAAGACCGCCAGCCGGCCGTTGAGGAAGATGCCGAAGCCCTGCGCCGGCTTCCCGTCGTGCTCGTGGATCTTGGGCAGGCCCTGGGGAAAGTCGTACACCAGGTGGTAGACGGGATGCGAGAGGGGCACCTCCTCCAACGGGTGGTCCGGGAACAGCCGGGCCATCTCGCGCCGGAACGACTCGTCCAGCCCGTAGTTGTCACTCGCATGGAGGAACCCGCCGGCCAGCAGCCAGCGCCGCAGGACCGCGAGCTCCTGGTCGGAAAAATGGATGTTGCCGTGTCCCGTCAGGTGCAGATAGGGCACGTTCCAGATCTCGTCGTCCACCAGCTGGACCACCTTTTCCTTGGCGGCCACCCGCAGCCCGGTCCGCTCCCGGATGGCGGCGAGGAGGTTGGGGAGCGAGGATGGATTGGCGTACCAGTCCCCACCGCCATCGTAGTGCAGCCGGCCGATGGTCATGCTGCCGCCCACTGGAGCCGGGGCCTGCGCGGCCGCAGGCATGGCGACCCCGGCCAACGTGGCAATCAGCAACGCCAGGCGTGCACTCATGGCAGGGCGGTCACGATGCGATAGGCCTCGTTGCGGGAGATCCGGAGGTCCTGCACCAGCTGCTGCACCGCGTCCTTCCGCGACATGCCCGTCGCGAGCAGCTGCACCGCCCGTTCGCCGGCGTCGGGCGGGGTGACCGGAGACGCCGCTTCCGGCCGCCCGGACACGACCACGGTGATCTCACCCCGGGGCTCGGATTCTCGATAGTACGCGGCCAGCTCCGCCACGGTTCCGGCGCGGAACTCCTCGTACAGCTTGGTCAGTTCACGGGCCACGACCGCCGGGCGATCGGGCCCCGCTACCTCTTCCAGATCCGCGAGGAGGTCGGCCAGTCGCGGCGGCGCCTCGTACAGCACCACCGTCCAGGGCGATTCCGCCGCCTGCGCCAGGAGTCGCTCCCGCTCCCGGCCCTTCCGGGGAATGAACCCGAGGAACAGGTACCGGTCCGCCGGCAGGCCGGAGGCAGAGAGCGCCGTGGTCACCGCGCTGGGGCCGGGGATCGGCACCACCACGAATCCCGCGGCGCGCACCTCGGCGACGAGGGTCTCCCCCGGATCGCTGACGCCGGGCGTTCCGGCGTCGGTCACCAGGGCGACGTCGCGCCCCTCGGCCAGGATCTCGAGCAGCACGGTGGTGCGCCGCTCGGGCGAATGGGCGTGGAAGCTGAGGACCTTCGGGTGGGCATCGAGGTGGGAGAGCAGGCCGCGGATCCGCCGGGTGTCCTCCGCCGCCACCACCGGCACCGTGCGGAGCACCTCCTCCGCCCGGTGGCTGAGGTCGCCCAGGTTGCCCAGCGGCGTGGCGACGACGAAGAGCGTGGCTGGGCGGGACATGCCTTCAATGTAGACCGGCGGGCAGGTGGCCGAAACGGCGAACGGGACGGGGAGCCTGCTCCCCGTCCCGTCCCGGACCGCGCAACCCTCGGGCGGTTCAGCTGAGGTGCTGCTGGATCTTGCCCTCGAGGATCGACTTGATCCGCGGGTCCGCGCCGATCACGGTGTCCACGTGCTTCCCGTCCTTGAAGAACATGATGGTCGGGATGGAGCGCACGTTGAAGCGGATGGCGGTCTCCTGGTTGGCGTCGGTGTCGAGCTTGGCCACCTTGAGCTTGCCCTGGTACTGCTCCGCGAGCTGGTCCACCACCGGCGCGATCGCCTGGCAGGGGCCGCACCACACCGCCCAGAAGTCCACCAGCGCCAGACCCTTCATCTGCTGGATCTCGGTGCTGAAGTTGGAATCCGTCACATTCACCACGTTCGCGCTGGCCATGCGTCCTCAGTCCTTTCGCGTTACCTTGCCGGCGGCGGCCCGGTGCCGTCGCCTGTTCGTCGTGGCAGCGCGGACAATGGCCGGTGTGGGCCCCGCGCTCCCCCTCCCTGGATTCCTATGACCACTCCCCGCATCGCCCATCTCGGGGTGGCCGTCGAGAGCATTGACGCCGCCCTCGCCTTCTATCGTGACGTCCTCGGCCTGGCCCCCGGTCATCCGGAAGTGGCCGACGGCGCGCGCATCGTCTCCCTGCCCTTCGGCGAGTCCGAGGTCGAGCTGCTGGAACCCCTGACCCCTGACGGCCCGATCGCGAAGTTCCTCGCCAGGCGCGGACCCGGCATCCATCATGTCTGCTACCGCGTCCCTGACCTCGACGCCGCGCTGGCCGCCTGTCGCGAGGCCGGTTATCGCCTCGTGGACGAGGTGCCCCGCACCGGGGCCGGCGGGCACCGGATCGCCTTTGTGCACCCCAAGGCGACTGCCGGCATCCTCATCGAGCTGACCGAGTAGCGGCTACTTCGGGCTCGGCTGCGAGCAGGCCCGTCCCGGCGCGCCGACCTGGTTCAGGTCGATCGCCACCACGATCCAGCCCTGGTTGCCACTCCTGAGCACCGTGAACGGCGCCGTCCTGGTGCAGCGGGTGCCGTCCGCGTCCTGGCGCTCGAACTCCACCTGCACCTGCTGCCGGTCCGAGGCATTCTGGACCGCGGTGGCCCCGGTGATCCGGAAGGGCGAGCGCCGCAGGTACGCCTGGGTCACTACCATCCGGTCCTCGTAGTCCGCCGGCTGCCGGGTAATCGCCGCCGGCCCCCGGGAAGTTCCCCAGTAGCGCCCCATCCGGGTGATATTGCTGTCGGCCACGGCCTGCATGAAGTTCCGGACCGCGGCCTCCGGGGTACCGGCGGCATCGTTCGGCGCGGGCGCTGACGGCCCGCCGCCGCAGCCCACCAAGACCATTACGAGTCCCAGCATCAGTCGACGACGCACGCCAGCCTCCACGCGTGGATTGCGAAGAGCGCAACATAAAAGGGCCATTCGGAGCGGGCAATGACGCGCATGCGGCTCTACATCAACATTGACCACGTCGCCACCGTGCGGCAGGCGCGCCGCACCGACGAGCCCGATCCGGTGGAGGCGGCGCTGCTGGCCGAGGCCAATGGCGCCGACGGCATCACCGCGCACCTGCGGGAGGACCGTCGCCACATCCAGGACCGGGACGTCGAGCGGCTGGCCGCCGCGGTGCGCACCCTGCTCAATCTCGAGCTCGCGATGAGCGAGGAGATCGTCGTCCTCGCCTGCCGGCTACGGCCGTTCCAGGCCACCCTGGTGCCGGAGCGCCGGGAGGAGGTCACCACCGAGGGCGGCCTGGCGCTGACCGGCGACCAGGCCCGGCTGGCGGAGGTGATCGGCCGCCTCGGGAGCGTGGGCACCCGGGTCAGCCTTTTCATCGACCCCACGGTGGAGAGTGTGGAGCGGGCGGCGGCCCTGCGGGTGCCGGCCGTGGAGCTCCACACCGGGCGGTTTGCGCACGCCTGGCCCGCCGCCGACCCGGCACTGGCCGAGATCGCCGCCGCGGCTCGGCGGGCGCGCGAGCTGGGGGTGGCGGTGCATGCGGGGCACGGGCTCACCTACCGCAATGTGACGCCCGTCGCCGCGATGCCGGAGCTGGAAGAGTTGAATATCGGGCACAGCATCGTGAGCCGGGCCATCACCACCGGGATCGGCGCTGCCACCGCGGAGATGCGGCGGCTGGTGGACGCCGCGCGGGCCGCGATTTGACCAGTCCTCGGTCCCTCCCTACACTAAAGGACCAATGAATCAGCCGCTCGGTCTGGATGACTTCTTCGCGCTCGAGGCGGGCGAGTACCTCGACCGCCTGTCGCGCCTGGCGCACAGCCCTACCCCTCCGAGCGGGGACGAGCTGGTGCGCTTCACGCGCGCCCTCCGGGGCAGCGCCCTCATGGCCAACCAGCCGGCGATCGCGCGGGCGGCCAATGCGCTCGAGCACCTGCTGCGCGGCTACCGGGACGGGCGGCTGGAGTGGGAGCACGAGCTCCCCGCGCGCACCCAGGAGGCGGTGGACGTGCTCCGGACCCTGGTCGAGCGGGTCCGCACCTGGACCCCGGACGACGCCGGCCGCGCCGAGCGCCTCGCGCTGGACCTGGACCGTGCCGCGGGCGAGAGCGCCCGGCCGGCCCCGGCGCCGGCCCCCGAGGCCGGGGTGCGCGCCTTCCTGGCCCGCGAATCCGCCGCGCTGGGCGCGGCGCTGGACCAGACCGCCAAGGGCCTCGCCAGCGGCAACGCGAGCGAGGACGCCCTGGCCGCGCTGGTCCGCCGGCTGCAGCCGCTCCGCGGCCTGGCCGCCCTGACCGACTTCCCACCGCTCCCCGACCTCCTCGACGGCATCGAGCGGACGGCGGTCAGTGTGAGCCGGCTGGAGCTGGCGCCCGCCGCCGGTGCCGAGCGGCTGGCCGCCGCCGCCGACGCCACCGTGCGCGCCGCGCGCGAGATCGCCGACCGCGGCCGGCCCGACCCCAACGGCACCGAGTTCCAGCGCTTCGCCGCGCTGCTGCTGCAGCAGGGGGCGGAGCCCGACGGCGTGCCGGTGGTGGACATCGAGACCCTCTTCTTCGCCGGCGAGGCCGGCATCGTGCAGCGCGGCACGCCGCCCCGAAGCGAGGGCCGGGCGCCGCTCGCCGCCGCCGCGGTCGTCAGCCGGGGCGAGCACCTGGTTCAGGCGGCGGACGAGATCGCCGAGGCCGCGTCGCCCGCCCAGCGCGATCTCCGCTTCCATGTGCTGCTGCAGGACCTCCGCACCCTGTCACACGGGCTGCCGACGGGACTCGAAGTCGCGGTCGAGGGCTTCGCGGTCGCGGCCCGCGGCGCGGTGACCCGCGGGGCGGCCGCCGCGGACGCGGGGCGCTTCGCGGACTGCATCCGTGAGGGAGGCACCCGCCTGCGCGGCTACACCGAGGTGACTCAGCCGGCCACGCTCGCCACCAGCTTCGACCCGCTCGTCGCCCGCCTCGAGCGGCTGGGCCGCGACGTGGCGCCCCCCGCCGCGGTCGCGTCGGTCTCGGCGCCGCAGCCCATCCCCGAGGTGCCGGAGACCCCGGTCGTCCCGGTGGAGAGCCTTGCGCCCGAGCCGGAGCCCGTCACGGTTCCGTCCCCGGCGCCGGAGTTGCCCGACCCCTGGGCCGACCTGCCCATCGTCCCGATCGAGTCGCTCGCGCCGGACCCCGAGCCGTCGCTGGTCCCGGAGCCCGCCGCGCCGGTGGCGGTGGCCGTCGTGGCCGCGGTGACCGTGGACGGGTGGGACCTGGCCGCGAGCTGGGGCCACTTCGAGGCGCTCGTGGCCGGGGTCGCGGTCGCGGCACCGCCCGCCGCGGCCGCACCGGTGGTGGCGCCAGCGCCGGCGGTGGCCCCGCCGGCCGCAGAGCCGGAGATCGTGGAGATCGACGCCCTGCTGTACCGGGGCCGGGCCGCGCTGGAGCGCGCCGAGGCAGTCCGGCGCGAGCTCCGCGCACTCGATCGCCAGTACTATTCCCCCAGCACGGTGCAGCCTCTCGTGGACGAACTGCTCGACCTGGTCGAGCTCGCAATCGCAGACTAGAGACCTTGACCGCTCCCGCCCCAGCACGACGCACCCCGGTCTGGCAGATCCTGGTCGGGGTCGCCATCTCCGCGCTGCTCCTCTACATCTCGCTCCGCGGCCTGCATTTCGCCGAGGTCCTCGCGCACGTGCGCACCGCCCGGCTCGGCCCGATGCTGCTGGCGGTGGTCCTGGCCACGGTGCCCTTCGCGGTGCGCATCTTCCGCTGGCAGATCCTGCTCAAGGGCGATGACGGACGGCGGTTGCAGGCCGGCCCGCTCTGGCACGCCATTGCCATGGGCTTCATGGCCAACAACGTGCTGCCGCTGCGCATGGGCGAGGTGGTGCGGACCTTCGCCGCCAGCCAGCTGACCGGCACCCGCTTCACCTCGGTGCTCGCGTCCATCGCGGTCGAGCGGCTGTTCGATGCCCTGACGGTGGTGACCCTGCTCGCGATCGGCCTGCTCACCGTCTCGCTGCCGGCCAGCGCGGTGGCGGGGTTCGGTATCGGTCGGATCGTGACCGTCGCGGGGATCGCGGCGGTGCTGGGGCTGGTGGCCGGCGGGCTGGTGGTGGCCTTTCCCGTCGCCGCCGAGAAGGTGGTGCGGGCGGTGATCCCCTCCGCGAAGCTGGCGGAGAAGATCGTGGGGCTGATCGAGGGCATCCGCCACGGCCTCTCGGTGCTGAGTTCGCCGGCCCGGATCGCCGGCGCGGCGTTCTGGTCGCTCGGCGTGTGGGGGCTGTCGGCGCTGTCGTTCTACGTGATGTTCGCCGCCTTTGGCATCCAGGTGGACTTCTCCGGCGCCCTGCTGATGCAGGGGCTGATCATGTTCGGTATCGCGCTGCCCTCGACGCCCGGCTACGTCGGCGCCTTCGAGCTGCCGATCATCGCGGTGCTCTCGCTGTATGACGTGGACAAGAGCCTCGCCGCGGCGTACGCGCTGACCTACCACGTCGCCACCTTCCTCCCCATCACCCTGCTCGGCGCCTGGTCGGTGGCCCGCACCAACCTGGGGCTGTCGGCGCTGCGCCGGCCCCCGGCATGACCGACGCCCTCTCCGTCGCCGGCCACGCCAAGCTGAACCTCTTCCTCCGGGTGCTGGCCCGGGAGGACAGCGGCTACCACGGGATCGAGACCCTCTTCTGCCTGGTGTCGCTGGCCGACCGGCTGCGGGTGGAGCGGCGGGAGGGCAGCGGGATCAGCCTGACCGTCGAGGGCGCCGACTGCGGCCCGGCGGAGCAGAACCTCGCCTGGCGGGCCGCGGAGCTGGTGCTGGCCGCCACCGGGCGCCGCTTCGGGGTGCACCTCACCCTCACCAAGGCGATCCCGGTCCAGGGCGGCCTCGGCGGCGGCTCGAGCGACGCCGCCGCGGCGCTGGTCGCGGTGAACCAGCTCGCCGAAGGCGCCGTCCCCCGACATGAACTGCTGCAGTTCGCCGCGCGGCTCGGCAGCGACGTGCCGTTCTTCCTGGCGGGGGGCCCACTGGCCCTCGGGTGGGGCCACGGCGAGCGCATGCTGACCCTGCCGCCGCTGCCCGCCGCCCCCGGCCTCCTGCTCATCCCACCGGTGGGCGTGAGCACCCCGGAGGCCTACCGCACGGTGGACGCGGCGCGGCAGGGCGTGGGCGCGCGAGGGTCGGTGGCGCTCGACCTGGAGGCCCTGGCCAGCTGGGGGAGCATCGGCCGGCTGGCGGGGAATGACTTCGAGTTCGCCCTGTTCGGGAAGGTCCCGGCGCTCCGGCAGGCCTTCGAGGCCCTGGCCGGGACCCGCCCGCTGTTGTGCCGGATGAGCGGTTCGGGCAGCACGATCTTCGCGCTGTACCGGTCAGCCGGGGACCGGGAGGACGCCCGGATGCAGCTGGCCCCGAAGCTCGGCCGGGTCATCCCCATCGAGACCCTCGCCACCCCGCCGGCCCCCCCGGAACCGGCCTAGGTTCCCACCCGGCATGGGGTTCCCCGTGGCCGGGGGGCCCCCCGGGCACTACTTTGCGGGGCGCTGGCCCCTCGTCCAACGGCAGGACATCGGACTTTGGATCCGAGAATGGTGGTTCGAATCCACCGGGGCCAATCCTTCCCCAGTTGACCTAAGCCCAACCCCCCAGCTATTTTGGGCGGCTCGGGCCATGAGCGAATTTCTCTCCCGCAGTCAGATGCTCCTCCTCTCCGGGACGGCCAACCGGCCGCTCGCGGAGGAGGTCGCCGCGCACCTCGGGCAGCCGCTCTGCCAGGTGACGGTGAAGCATTTCTCCGACGGCGAGATCTTCGTCAAGATCGACGAGAACGTCCGGGGGCGGGATGTGTACATCATCCAGCCCACCAACCCGCCGGCGGAACACCTGCTGGAGCTGCTGCTGCTGATTGACGCGGCGCGGCGGGCGAGCGCGGCCCGGATCACCGCGGTGATCCCGTACTTCGGGTATGCGCGGCAGGACCGGAAGGACCAGCCCCGGGTGGCCATCAGCGCCAAGCTGATCGCCAACATGGTGCCGACTGCGGGCGCCGACCGGGTCCTGGCGATCGACTTCCACAGCCACCAGATGCAGGGGTTCTTCGACCTGCCGGTGGATCACCTGTACGCGGCGCCGGTGTTCGTGAACCACTACCGGCAGAAGCCGCTGCGGGACCTGGTGGTGGTCGCGGCCGACGTGGGCGGGGCCAAGATGGCGCGCGGGTTCGCCAAGCGGCTCAATGCCTCGCTGGCGATCATCGACAAGCGGCGCCCCTCGGCCAACGTGGCCGAGGTGATGAACGTCGTCGGCGAGGTGACGGGGAAGGATGTCATCATCCCGGACGACATGATCGACACCGGCGGCACGATGTCCGAGGCGATCCACGCCCTGAAGGCGCGCGGGGCCGAGGACATCTACTGCTGCGCGACCCACGGGCTGCTGTCCGGCCCGGCGGTCGAGCGGCTCTCGAACAGCCCGGTGACGGAGGTGGCGGTGACCAACACCATCAACCTCCCGCCGGGGCGGAAGTTCGACAAGCTGAAGATCCTCTCGATCGCCCCCCTGCTGGGCAAGGCGATCGGGTACACCCACAGCGATCAGTCCGTCAGCTCGCTGTTTGACTGAGGCACGCGGGGCGGCACCAGCCGCCCCGCCCGTTGAACGAGGAACGACACCATGGCCACCGCGCAGCTCACCGCCACCCGCCGCACCGGCACCGGGAAGGGCACCGCCCGCACCCTCCGTCGCGACGGACGGATCCCCGCCGTGATCTACGGCCACCACCGGTCCCCGGAGTCGCTGGCGCTGGAGAGCGCCGCCTTCGGCAAGCTGCTGAGCGGGATCACCGCCGGGAGCACCATCCTCGACGTCACCGTGGACGGGCAGGCACCGGTCAAGGCGCTCATCCGCGAGATCCAGCGCCATCCGCTCCGGTCCACCGACATCCTGCACGTGGACCTGTACGAGATCAGCGCCAACGAGAAGATCACGCTCGAGGTCCCGGTGCACCTGACCGGCACCGCCGACGGCGTGCGCAACTTCGGCGGCATCCTCGACCAGGTGCTGCACCGGATCGAGATCCGGGTGTTCCCGGCGGACATCCCGGCCAGCATCGACGTGGACGTGACCAACCTCGGCATCGGCAAGTCGATCTTCGTGCGGGACCTGTCCCTGCCCAAGGTGGAGATCCTCAACGAGCCCTCGCTCCCGGTGTGCAGCTGCGTGGCGCCGCGGACCGAGGAAGCGGCCCCCGGCGCGGCCGCCGAGGCCACCGCCGAGCCCGAGCTGATCCGGAAGGTGAAGCCGGAAGAGGCCGCGGCCGCCGAGTAGGGAGCCGGCCTGCGCGCGATCGTCGCCCTGGGAAACCCGGGCCCGGAGTACGAGAACACCCGGCACAATGCCGGGTTTCTCTTGGCCGATCACCTCGCCCGCCGGTGGGCGCTGGGCGCCTTCCGCCGCGTGCCCGCGGCGCGCGAGGCCCGGGGCCGGGTGGGGCCGCACGAGGTGGTGCTGCTCAAGCCCCAGACGTACATGAACCGGAGCGGGGCCGTGCTGGCCTCGCTCCGTTCGCTTCCGGGCTTCGACCCGGCGCAGGACCTCCTGGTCCTGGTGGACGACTTCGCCCTGCCGCTGGGCCGGTTCCGGCTGCGGGGTGCGGGATCCGCCGGGGGGCACAACGGGCTCCGGAGCATCGAGGATGCCCTCGGACGGCAGGACTACGCCCGGCTGCGCATCGGGATCGGGCCCCTGCCCCCGGAGACCACGGACACCGCCGGCTTCGTGCTCGGCGGGTTCACGCCGGAGGAATCCGGCACCCTGCAGGCGCTGCACGATCCCATGGCCGAGGCCGTCGAGGCCTGGCTGGCCGAGGGGATCGAGGTGGCGATGAACCGCTTCAACAGTCGCTGACGCGCCGCCCGCCGGCGCCGCACCCGGAAGGCCAACGACATGTCCCTGCCGCTCCCCTCCGTCATCGCCATCGCCGCCGGCCTCGTGGGCCTGCTCGCGGCTGCCTTCATCTACGGCTCGATCCGGCGCCAGCCGGCCGGCACCGCCGCCATGCAGGCGCTCGCGGAGCTGATCGAAACCGGCGCGATGGCGTTCCTGCGCCGGGAGTACACCGCGCTGCTGCCGTTCGTGGTGGTGGTCGCCCTGCTGCTGGCGTGGGCGGTCGGCACCCCGACGGCCCTGGCCTATGTGTTCGGCAGCAGCTGCTCGATCATGGCCGGGCTGTTCGGGATGAAGGCGGCAACCAAGGCCAACGTGCGCACCTCGGATGCGGCGCGCACCCATGGCCAGGCCCGGGCGCTGCGCACCGCCTTCGACGGCGGCGCGGTGATGGGCCTCGCGGTGGCGGCGCTCGGGCTGGTCGGCATTGGCCTGGTCTCGGCGCTCACCCTGCCGGATGCCGCGCTCGCCGGCGACGCGCTCGCCGAGGGCTACCGCCGCTTCGGTGAGATCATCTCCGGCTTCGCGATGGGCGCCTCGAGCATTGCGCTCTTTGCCCGCGTGGGGGGCGGCATTTACACCAAGGCGGCGGACGTCGGCGCCGACCTGGTGGGCAAGGTCGAGGCGGGGATTCCCGAGGACGACCCCCGCAACCCGGCGACCATCGCCGACAACGTGGGCGACAACGTCGGCGACGTGGCGGGCATGGGCGCCGACATCTTCGAGAGCTACGTGGGCGCGGTGATCGCGTCGGTGGCGCTGGCGACCACCAGCCCCGCCATCGCCACCGAGTTCCGCGGCCACGCCGCCGCCCTGCCGATGCTGCTCACCGTCGCCGGGCTGGTCGCCTCGCTGGTGGCGATCGCCGGCATGCGGGTGCTGGACCGGGGCAACCCGGCGACGGCGCTCCGCACCGTGACCCTGCTCGCGGCAGGCCTGTTCCTGGCCGGTGGCTGGTGGCTCTGCACCGCCTACCCCGTGGTGGTCGAGGGGCACCCCGCCATGGGCACCTTCTGGGCGGTGCTGGCCGGGACGGTGGCCGGCATCGCGATCGGGATGGTGACGGAGTACTACACCAGCGCCGCGCCGGTGGCGCGGATCGCGCAGGCCTCGACGACCGGCCCGGCCACGAACATCATCGCTGGGCTGGCGGTGGGCATGATGTCCACTCTCTTCCCCCTGCTGCTCATCTGCGGCGGCATCTTCGTCTCCTATTGGGCGGCGGGCCTGTACGGCATCGCGGTGGCCGCGGTGGGGATGCTGGCCACCGTCGGCGTGACCATGTCGGTGGACGCCTACGGCCCCATCGCCGACAACGCCGGCGGCATCTCCGAGATGAGCCACCTGGGCCCCGACGTCCGCCGCATCACCGACAGCCTCGATGCGCTGGGCAACACCACGGCCGCCATCGGCAAGGGCTTCGCGATCGGGTCGGCGGCGCTCACCGCGCTCGCGCTGTTCTCCGCCTACGCCACCGCGGTCTCCACCCAGGGCACCCCGCTCTCGCTCGACCTGGTGAACCCCATGGTCGTGATCGGCCTGTTCATCGGCGGCACCCTGCCCTTCGTCATCGGCGCGCTCACCATGACCGCGGTGGGCCGCGCCGCCGGCGGCATGGTGGACGAGGTCCGGCGCCAGTTTCGCGAGATCAAGGGGCTGATGGAAGGCACCGCCCAGCCGGACAGCGCCCGCTGCGTGGACATCGCCACCCGGGCGGCGCTGCGGGAGATGGTGCTGCCGGGCGTGACCGCGGTGGCGGTGCCGGTGCTGGTGGGCAGCCTCCTCGGGGTGCAGTCGCTCGGCGGCCTGCTGGCCGGTGCCACCCTCTCCGGCGTGCTGCTGGCGCTGTTCATGGCCAATGCCGGTGGCGCGTGGGACAACGCCAAGAAGTACATCGAGGGCGGCGCGCACGGCGGCAAGGGCTCCGATCCGCACAAGGCGGCCGTGGTCGGCGACACCGTGGGCGATCCCTTCAAGGACACCTCCGGCCCGGCCATGAACATCCTGATCAAGCTCATGACCATCGTCTCGCTGGTGCTCGCGCCCTGGTTCGCGAGCCTGGGGCGCTGAGATGCTCCGGCTCGGCATCGTCGGCCTGCCCAACGTCGGCAAGTCCACGCTGTTCAACGCGCTGACCTCGGCCGGCGCGCTGGTGGCCAACTACCCCTTTGCCACCATCGAGCCCAACACCGGGGTGGTGACGGTCCCCGACCCGCGGCTCGACGCGCTGGCGGACATCGTGAAGCCGCAGCGCACCCTGCCGGCCACGGTGGAGTTCGTGGACATCGCAGGGCTGGTGAAGGGCGCCAGCCAGGGCGAGGGGCTGGGCAACCAGTTCCTCGCGAACATCCGCGAGGTGGACGCGGTGGTGCAGGTCATCCGCTGCTTCGACGATGACGATGTGCAGCACGTGATGGGCTCCGTGGACCCGGCCCGCGACCGCGAGGTGATCAACATCGAGTTGCAGCTCGCCGACCTCGCCTCGGTGGAGAAGCGGCTCGACAAGTCGGCCCGTGCGGCCAAGTCCGGCGACGCCCAGGCCAGGCTCGAGACCCGCCTGCTCACCGCGCTCAAGGAGGCCCTGGCGGACGGCAAGCCCGCCCGGACCGTCGTCCCGACCGACGAGGAACGGCCCACCTTCCGCGCCTTCAACCTGCTCACCAGCAAGCCGGTGCTCTACGCCGCCAACGTGCTCGAGACCGAGCTCTCCACCGGCAACCCGCACGTCGAGGCGCTCCGCGCCGCCATCGCGAAGGACGGCGAGGAGGCGGACCTGGTGATCTTCTCCGGCAAGGTGGAGGCGGAGCTGGCCGAGCTGCCGCCCGAGGACCGGGGGGAATTCCTGGCCTCGCTCGGCACCAGCGAATCCGGCCTCGACCGCCTGGCCAAGGCGGCGTACCACCTGCTCGGCCTGCAGAGCTACTTCACCGCCGGCGAGAAGGAGGTCCGGGCCTGGACCATCCACCGCGGCGACAAGGCCCCCGCCGCCGCCGGGGTGATCCACAGCGACTTCGAGAAGGGCTTCATCCGGGCGGAGACGGTGGCCTACGACGACTTCGTGCGGGTGGGCGGCTGGAAGGGCGCGCGCGAGCAGGGGCTCGCGCGCGCGGAGGGCAAGGAATACGTCGTGCAGGATGGCGATGTGATGCTGTTCCGCTTCAACACCTGATCCGGCAGCGCGGGGCGCTCGGGCCCGCGCCCTGATCGCTCATGGCCGCGGCGGCGGCACCGGCGCCAGCCGGCTGGTGAGGGTGAGCGTGGTGGCGTGCAGGTTCACGTCGGGCCCCACCCGGAATCCGAACTGCCCATCCAGCTCCAGTCCCTCCCGGGGCAGGATCAGCACGTCCAGCCCGTTGGCCTTGAGCACCGCCTCGGTGGGAGTCACCGTCAGGCGGAGGACATTCCCGATCACGTCCCCGGCGACCCCCGGGTGCACGGCGTCCGCCCGGGCCCACGGTGCGAGCATCCGGTCCCGCCCCGCCGCGTGCTCCCATGCCGCCACGCTGCCATCGCCCCGCATCGCGAACACCACGTACCGCGCCTGGCCCTCCAGGTCGGCGCCGCCGACCATCAGTCCGTAGCCTTCGTTGGCGCTGCTGGGGAAATGATAGATCTGCGACTCGAGGGTGTAGCTGTCGCCCGCGAAGTAGCGCGGGTCGAACAGCACGCCCCCCGGCCCCATGGTCATGTGCCAGCCCGGCGGCATCTGGACGAAGGTGAACGTGGAGTCGTTGATGGTGTCCGGGGTCGAGCTCTGCTTCGCCGGCCGATCGGTGACCCACCGCCAGGTGGGGGGCGGCGAGAGCTGGGCGGTGAGCGGAGCCGCACCGAGCAGCAGGGTGGCGAGCACCAGGGGGCGCATCGGAGGCCTCACGAAGGTTGGTGGTGACGGTGCGGGCGCGGGTTCAGGCCCGGGCCGGCGCGGTGCCGAATTTCTGGGTGGCGTAGCCGACGATCAGCCCGACCATCGAGCCCGGGATCATGATCTCCCAGAAGTACACCGCCCCGGTTTCGGGGTTCTTGCCCAGGGCGAACGGCAGGGCAAGCAGCGCCCCGATGCCAAGCCCGATCAGGATCCCGAGCGGGAGGTTGTTGAGCTTCCTGGCGATCCACCCGATCAGCACGCCGGCCACCAGGCCCTTGAAGGTGGAACCGAGCACGATACCCATGATCTGCGGCGCCACCTCGGGCGCGGAGACCAGCGCGGTGAGTCCATCCAGGGCACCCAGCGCCCCGCCCAGCACCAGGCCCAGCATTGGCTTGTTCATCGGTGTGGCCTCCCCGTGGAATTGCGGTGATCAGGCCTGCCCGGATCCATTACCCGTGCGGTGGCGGGTCCTTTAGGATCGCCGGAAGGCGAGGAACAGCAAGCGCATCGCGAGATAGGTGACGATCAGGAGAATGGGCGTCTGGTACCGTTGGTACCACCGCCCCACCCGCTCCGGCCAGGTCTCCCGGTGCGCCCGCACCCGCTCGCCGTCGAGGAAGCGGGTCAGCTCCGCCGCCAGTTCCGCCGCGCTGGCGTACCGGGCGGCCGGGTCGGCGGCCCGTGCCCGGTCGGCGATGGAGCGGAGCGGCCGAGGGGCGTCGGCACCCGCCAGGTCCGCCAGGATCACTCCGAGCGAGTAGACATCGCTCCGGGCATCGGCGCCGACGGCGCCCCCGCTCGCCTGCTCCGGCGCCATGAACCCCGGTGTCCCCAGCACCGCGCCCGGCGCAGTGCTTCCGGGCGCCGGCTCCGAGGCTCGGGCCTCGTCCCCTGCCCCGTCCGCCGGCTCCGCGAGCACCCGCGCGATGCCCCAGTCGAGCACCAGGACTTCGCCAAAGCCGCCGACCATGATGTTCGCCGGCTTGAGGTCCCGGTGGACGATGCCGCGCGTGTGGGCGAACTCCACCGTCTCCAGCACCCGCAGGAAGACCCGCAGCACCGTGCCCAGCGGCTGGCCCCGGGCTAAGGTATCAAGCCGGCTCCCGTCCACCAGCTTCATCACGTAAAACGCGCGGCCATCGGCGAGGACGCCCGCGTCGTGGATGGGCACCACTCCCGGATGCTCCAGCCGCGCCAGGATCCGGGCCTCCCGCTGCAAACGGCCCGCGAGGTCCTCGCCACCGAGGTCAGGGCGCAGCACCTTGAGCGCCACCTCTCTCCCGAGCAGGCTGTCCCGCGCCCGGTAGACCACCCCCATGCCTCCGGAGCCCAGTTCCTCGTCCGCGATGAACCGCCCGCCCGGCACCACCGGGAGCGTGAGCGCCTGCTGCAGGTGCCGCAGCGCCTCGTCCGAGAGGCCGGTCACGCCGGGTCCACCCCGAGCAGGACACGCGTCTCTTCCCGGTACTCCGCGTCCGAGGCGGTGAGGCGCCGCAGTTCGGCCAGCACGTGGCGCCGGAACTCCCGGCGGGCCCACGCCAGGTGGTTCGTCACCTGCGTCTCGGGGATGCCGAGGGCCTCCGCGACCTGGCGGTACCCGGGACGCTCGCCGTCCTCGGCCGGGAGGAGGTCGTAGCGCCGGAACACCTCGAAGCGCACCGCCCGCGGCGTCCCGGCGCATTCCTGTTCCAGCGCCCGGCCGGCCGCCTCGAACAGCGCCCGCACCCACTCCTGGTGGAACCGCGCCTCCGCGTCCGCTTCCGTCACCTGACCGGCCGCCGCGAACAGCGCCTCCGCCCCGGGAATGTCGAGCGGCAGGTGCACCTGGCCACCACCCCGCTTGAGTCGGTCCGCATCGCGCCGCTCCCGGGCCGCAAAGCGGTCGAGGCAGAGCCGGAGGAAGCTCCGGAAGCGGGAGCGGGTGGGATCGTAGTCCGTGAAGTACTCGCCACCGAGCGCCCGCAGGAAGAACTCCTGGGTGAGGTCCTCGGCGTCCGCCGGCTCGCAGTGCCAGCGCCAGCGCAGGTGCAGGTACACCGGCCGCCAGTAGGCGGCGACCAGCGCCTCCGCCGCGCGGCGCCGCTCCGGTTCCTCGGCGGCGGCGAGCCCGGCCACCACCGAGTGGCGCGTCGGGGGGAAGCCGGCGGGTCCGGCATCGCGCGCGTCGGTCACGGGAGCTCCACGAGGACCACAGGGTTGGACAGGCTCTGCGCGAAAGTGGAGCGTGCCCTTCCGTCCCGTCAAGAACGTGTATAATTACGCATGACCTCTTCCCCACCCTCCAGTCTCGCCGCGTTCAGTCCCGAATCCGCCCTGGCCCGCGCCCCCGAGATCGCCGCCGAGAGCGCCGCGTTCCGCGACGTGCTGGGCGAGATCGGCCGGGTGATCGTGGGCCAGCAGGTGCTGCTCGAGCGGCTCCTCATCGGCCTGCTCGCCGATGGTCACCTGCTGCTCGAGGGACTGCCCGGCCTCGCGAAGACCCTCGCGGTGCGCACCCTCGCCGCCACCATCGATTGCGATTGCCGCCGGGTGCAGTTCACGCCGGACCTGCTCCCGGCCGACCTCATCGGCACGCTCATCTACAACCAGCGCGCCGGCGACTTCACGGTCCAGAAGGGCCCGATCTTCACCAACATCCTGCTGGCCGACGAGGTGAACCGCGCCCCCGCCAAGGTGCAGAGCGCGCTGCTCGAGTCGATGCAGGAACGCCAGGTGACCATCGGGGGCGAGACCCACCCGCTGCCGGACCTGTTCCTCGTCCTGGCCACCCAGAACCCGCTGGAGCACGAGGGCACCTATCCGCTCCCCGAGGCGCAGGTGGACCGGTTCCTGTTCAAGCTGCTGGTCACCTACCCGACCCGGAGCGAGGAGCGCGAGATCATTGACCGGATGACCGACCAGGCGGAGCCGGTCTCGAAGGTCGTGATCCACCCGGACCGGGTGCTCCGCGCGCGGGAGATCGTCCGCGGGCTCTATGTGGACGGCAAGATCAAGGAGTACATCCTGGACCTGGTGGCCGCGACCCGGCAGCCGGCCCAGTGGAGCCTCGCCGACCTCGCCGACCTGGTGCAGTTCGGCGCCTCGCCGCGCGCCGGGATCAACCTGGTGAAGGCGGCCAAGGCCCATGCCTTCCTCGCCGGGCGGGCCTACGTGCTCCCCGAGGACGTCAAGGCGATGGCGCACGACACCATGCGGCACCGGCTGATCCCGACCTACCAGGCCGAGGCGGATGGCGTGACCTCGGACCAGATGCTCGACCGCATCCTCGCGGCCGTGCCCGTGCCGTGACCCCCGCGGAGCTGCTGCGGGAGGTCAAGCGCATCGAGCTGACCACCCGCGAGCTGGTCCGCGACCTCGTCGCCGGCGACTACACCAGCACCTTCCGCGGCCGCGGGGTGGAGTTCGCCGAGGTGCGGGAGTACCTCCCCGGCGACGACGTCCGCACCATCGACTGGAACGTCACCGCGCGCCTCGGCGCCCCCTTCGTCAAGCGCTACCACGAGGAGCGGCAGCTCACCCTGCTGCTGCTGGTGGACGTGAGCGCCTCCAGCGGCTTCGGCAGCGTGCAGCGCACCCGGCGCCAGCTGGCGGCCGAGGTGGCGGCGGTGCTGGCCCTGGCGGCCACCCGCCACCGCGACCGCGTCGGCGCCGCGTTCTACTCCGACCGGGTGGAGTGGTTCCTCCCCCCCAAGGGCGGCCGGGCCCAGGCGCTGCAGGTGGTCAGCCAGGTGCTGGCCTACGAGCCCGCCGGCCGGCCCACCGACTTCGGGGCCACCCTGCAGTTCCTCGACCCCCTGCTCCGCCGCCGCGCCGCGGTGGTGGTGCTCTCCGACTTCCTGGATCAGGACCAGTGGCGCGGCCTGGACCGGCTCTCCTGGCGGCACGATGTCATCGCCATGCAGCTGACGGACCCCCGTGAGCGCGAGCTCCCGCCGGTCGGGCTGGTCACCCTGTGGGATCCGGAAACCGGCGACTGGGACGTCGTGGACGCCGGCGACCCGCGGGTGCGCACCGCGTTCGCGGCCGAGCGGCACGCCTTCGACACCGCCTTCGCCCGCTACACCACCCAGCGGGGGATTGACCTGGTGCGGCTGGAGACCGACCAGCCCTTCGGCGAGACCCTGGCGGCCTTCTTCAGCCGCCGGGAACTGCGGCGGGGCTGACGATGCGGGGCGCCCTGCTCCCGATGTGGACGGCCCTCCTGGTGGCCCTGCCCCTCGCCGGGCAGTCCCTCGAGGTGAAGCCGGCGCGCACCCAGGCCACGCTGGGCGACCCGATCGTCCTCGACATCACCGTGCGCCTCCGGCCCGGAATGGAGCTGATCGACGAGGCGCCGCGCACTCTCGTGCCGCCACCCCGCGGCACCCGGATCCTCCGGTCCGACACCCTGCAGCCGGCGGGCAACGGCACCTACCGCGGCAAGGCGGTGGTGGCCTTCTACCGCCTGGGGCCGCAGCCGGTGCCCACGCTCTCCCTGCTCTACCGCAAGGCCGCCGGCGAGCCTCCCGATACCCTGCTGCACCTGCCGGTCTCGGTGGAGATCGTCTCCACGCTGGAGGCCGGCAACCCGCGGCTCAAGGACATCAAGCCGTTGCAGCCGCTGGGCGGTCCGATCTGGCTCCAGACCATCGGCCTGCTGGCCGCGGTGGCGCTCGGGTTTGCCTGGCTGTGGCGCCGCGGCCGCAGGCGGGCCGCGCTCCGGCCCGCCCCCGTCGCGCCGCTCGCCGGCCCCTTCGATGCCGCGATTGCCCGGCTCGCGGAACTCCAGGCCGCGGCAGAGGCAAGCGGCAACGGCGTGGTCCCGCTCTACGCCGCCGTCGCCGACGTGGTGCGCGACTGCCTGCGCACGGTCGGTGCCGTGCCCCACCCCGGCCTCACCACCCGCGAGCTGGGGGAGCGGCTGCCGCCCTGGCTCGGGGCCGGGGGCCGCCGGGGCCAGTGTGAGGCAGTGCTGTCCGAGGCGGACCTGGTGAAGTTCGCGAAGGTGCGGCCCGACCTCCGCGCCGCCACCGAGCACGTGGCGCGCACCCGCACCCTGCTCGAAGGCTTCCGCGACGCCGTCACGCCGCCGATCCCGGGGGGAGAAGCCTGATGCGCTTCGCCGCGCCCTTCTTCCTGCTCCTCCTGGCGCTGCCGGCGTGGCTGGCGCTCGGCCTGTGGCGCGGCCGGCGCACCCCGCCGCCGGAGCGGATCGCCTTCCCGGCGCTGCGCTTTGCCCGGGCCGCGGTCCCCACCCTCCGGGCCCGGTGGCACCGGCTTCCCGGCTGGCTGGGCGTGCTCGGGGCCTGCCTGCTCATCCTGGCGCTCGCCCGGCCCCAGGTGCCGGGCGACTCGGAGCCGACCCGGGTGAAGTCCCGCAACCTGATTCTCGCCCTCGACATTTCGAGCAGCATGAAGGCAGCCGACTTCCAGCCCGGCAACCGGCTGGCGGTGGCCCGAAACGTCCTGCGCGACTTCCTGAAGCGGCGCGACGGCGACCTTGTGGGCCTGGTGGTGTTTGCCGGGCGCGCCTTCCTGCAGGCGCCCCTCACCACCGACCTCAACGTGGTGGATCGCCTCGCCGAGCAGGTGGACATCGGGCTGCTGCCCGATGGCACCGCCATCGGCAGCGCCATCACCGTGGGGCTCAACCAGCTCAAGAACCTGCCCAAGAACTCCTGCGCGATGGTGCTGATCACCGACGGCGCCAACAACGCCGGCGACGTCTCCCCCATGCAGGCGGCAGAGGCGGCCCGGGCCCTGGGCGTCCGGATCCACACCATCGGCCTCAGCTCGCCCGACACCTTCTCGGTGGCGCTGAATGGCGTCTGGACGGTGCGGAACGTCAACGCGCGGCTTTCCGGGCGGGACGAGGCGGTGCTCAAGGACATCGCCTCCCGCACCGGCGGACAGTTCTACAAGGCGACCGATCCCTCGATGCTGGGCGAGGTCATGAAGGAGATCGATCCGCTGGAGCGGATCGAGGTGCAGGTGAGCGAGACGCGCGAGTGGCACGAGCTCTTCCCCGTGCTGGTAGGCCTGGGGCTGGCGGCGCTGCTCCTGGAAACGCTGCTCCGGGTCACCTGGCAGCGGAGGCTGCCGTGAGCCTCTTCGCCCAGCCCTCCGCCCTGGCGCTCTTCCTGGTGCTGCCGGCGCTCTGGCTGCTGGTGCGCCATGCGCGGCAGGAGCGGGACGCGGCCCTCCGGCGCTTCGGCGACCCGGCGCTCCTCGGCACGGCCTCGCGGCTGCCCGGGCCCGGCTCCCGGCTCCGCGCGGCGCTCCGGTGGACGGCACTCGTGGCCGCGGTCGTGGCGCTGGCCCGGCCCCAGATCGGCCGGGAGCCCAAGGCGCTGGCGCGCACCGGGCGGGACCTCATCGTCGCCCTGGACCTTTCCCGCTCGATGAAGGTGGCGGACGTCGGCGGCACCCGGCTGCGGGCGGCCAAGCGGCTCGCCTGGCAGCTCGCCGCCGCGCGGCGGGGCGACCGGCTCGGACTGGTGATCTTCGGCGGCGCCGGCTTCCTGGCGCTGCCGCCCACCAGCGACCTCGGCACCTTCCAGCTGTTCCTCGACGCCGCCTCGCCCGAGGACATCGGCGACCCCTCCAGCGACGTCGCCGCCGGGCTCCGGGTGGCGGAGCGCGCGCTCCGGCGCGAGGGCACCGCCACCGGCTCGCGCGCGGTCCTGCTCCTGAGCGACGGCGAGCGCACCGAGGGGCCGATCGCCCCCGCCCTGGAGGTGCTCACCAAGGCCCAGCTGCCGGTCTTCGCCGTGGGCGTCGGCACCGCCGACGGCGGGCTCATCCCCAACGACTCCGGCGCCGCCGAAGGGCCGTGGCACCTCGACAACATCGGCCGGCAGATCATCTCCCGGCTCAATGAGGGCGGGCTCGACTCCATCGCCACGATCACCGGCGGCGCCTACGCCCGCTACGACGACCCGGCCGCGCTGGAGCGGCTCAGCAAGTCGCTCGCGACCCTCGAGGCCCGGGTCCTCGCCTCGGAGCCGGCGACCGAACCCACCGAGCGCTACCAGTGGCCCCTCGCCGTGGCGGTGCTCTGCCTGCTGCTTGACCTCGCCCTCGGCCTGGGGCGGCCCCTGCCCGCCGCTCCCCCGCCGCCGCCGCCCACCGCGCCCCGCACCCGCCGGGCGGGCGCCCTGGCCACCATCGCCGCGGTGGCGGTGACGCTGGGGCTGCCGCTGCTGCAGTGCTCCCCGGCCCAGCGCCAGCTGGCGCGGGGACAGCAGCTCTACGATGAGGGCAAGTACCTCGAGGCCTACGAGGCCTACCAGTCGGTGCTGCGGCAGCAGGGCGGACCCGACGTCCGGTTCAACGCCGGCAACTCGCTCTACCGGCT
>CAZYIV010000016.1:0-54009 GCA_964647615.1 uncultured Gemmatimonadaceae bacterium
ACGACCGTCGAGGGCCGCGCGGCCAACCGCCGCGTGGAGCTGACCCGCACCAACTAGGCGGGCGCACGACGAGGCCCGGCCCCCCGGGGCCGGGCGCGGTCGGCAGGCCGGGCGGGAGGACAGCGACACGTCCTCCCGCCCGGCCTTTTGCCCGTCCCCTCCACCCCGCACCGCGGCGCGATTATTCTTCCACCCCTATGCGTACTCTCCCCATTCTTCGCCGCCTGCTCCCCGCCGTCTTCATGCTCGGCTGTGCTTCCGGGCACACGCCCGCCGGGGCTTCGCAGACCTGGGTCCAGCCCGAGCCGGGCGAGCGCCACCTGCGCAACATCCGCCAGCTCACCGTCGGCGGGAACAACGCCGAGGCCTATTTCTCCCGGGACAGCCGGCAGATCATCTACCAGCGGCAGGAGAAGGTGGATGCGGGCTGCGATCAGGAATACATCATGAACGCCGACGGGTCCGGGAAGCACCGGATCTCGAACGGCTGGGGCCGCACCACCTGCGGCTTCTTCTACGCCAACGACCAGCGGGTGCTCTACAGTTCCACCTTCAAGGCGGACACCGCCTGTCCGCCGATCCCGGACAAGTCGCACGGCTACGTGTGGCCGATCGGGCAGCTCGAGATCTACACCTCGAAGCCCGACGGCTCCGACCTCCGGGCGCTGACCGACAACGGCTTCTACAACGCCGAGGCGACGGTCTCCAACGACGGCAAGAAGATCATCTTCACCAGCACCCGTGACGGCGACATCGAGCTGTACACGATGAACGTGGACGGCACCAACGTCCGCCGCATCACCAACCGCGTCGGCTACGACGGCGGCGCCTGGTTCTCCCCCGACGGCACCCAGATCGTCTGGCGCGCCGGCTACCCCAAGACCGCCGCCGACACCGCCGACTACCTCAACCTGCTGCACAACCACCTGGTGCGGCCCGCGCGGGTCGAGGTGTGGGTGGCCAACGCCGACGGCAGCAACCCGCACCAGGTCACCAACCTGGGCGGCGCCAACTTCGCCCCGGTGTTCACGCCGGACGGCAGGAAGATCATCTTCTCCAGCAACTACGAGAACCCGCGCAGCGGGATGTTCGACCTCTTCCTCGTGAATCCCGACGGCACCGGGCTGGAGAAGATCACCACCCACCCCGACTTCGACTCCTTCCCGATGTTCAGCTACGACGGGAAGAAGCTGCTGTGGGCCTCCAACCGGAACCAGACGACACCAGGCGAGACCAATCTCTTCATCGCGGACTGGGTGGAGTGACGGAGCCGGAGTCCGGCGGCAGCAAGCTCGCGGAGTGGGGGCGGAGCCTGGCCTTTGCGCTGGTGGCGTGGCTGGTGCTCCGCACCTTCGTGGTGCAGGCCTTCCACATCACCTCGGAGAGCATGGAGACCACCCTGCTCACCGGCGACGTGCTCTGGGTGGCGCGGCCCACCTACGGTATCAAGGTCCCCTTCACCGACGCCCTGCTGCCCGGCCTCCGGGAGCCGCGCCACGGCGACATCGTCATCTTCGAGTCGGTGGAGACGGCGGGCCTCGACGTGGTGAAGCGGGTGATCGGCCTGCCGGGCGACACCGTGGGCATGCAGGACGGCGCCGTGGTCCGGAACGGCCAGCCGGTGGCCGAGCCCTACGCCCACCGCGCCCGGCCCACCGAGCCGGACCCGCCCGGCTCCGAGGCGCAGATGCGCGCTTGGCAGCAGTCCCGCCTGGTGGGCGCGGCGGCGGGTGCCTATCACCCGACGCGCAACGACTGGGGGCCGGTGGTGGTGCCGCCGGAGTCGCTCTTCGTCATGGGTGACAACCGCGACTCCTCGTATGACGGGCGCTGGTGGGGCTTCCTGCCGCGGCGCAACCTCCGCGGGTCGCCGCTCATCGTGTACTACAGCTTCGATCCCTCGAGCTGGCGGCCGCTGCCGCTCCTCACCGCGACCCGCTGGAGCCGGCTCTTCACCATCCCCCGATGACCCCTCCCGCGAGTGGCTCGCCCCGTGAAGCCACGCTGGGCGAGGCGCTCCGTGAGTGGGCCCGGGCCCTCCTCATCGCCATCGTCGCCTGGCTGCTCCTCCGCACCTTCGTGCTGGAGGCGTTCCAGATTCCCACCGCCAGCATGGCCGGCACCCTGCTCCCCGGCGACCGGCTGTTCGTCAACAAGGCCGTCTTCGGGCCCGAGGTGCCGGGCCTGGGCTGGCACTTCCCGGCGTGGCGCGAACCGCGCCGCGACGAGGTGCTGGTCTTTGATGCGGTGGAGGGGGACGAGAAGCTGGTGAAGCGGCTGGTGGGCCTGCCGGGCGACACCCTGGAGATGCGGCACGGCGTGCTCTACCGCAATGGCCTGCGGCAGGAGGAACCGTGGGTGCGCCACGCCGATCCCACCCGGGGCGAGCTGCCCGAGGTGCGGGCCCGGATGCGCGCCTGGCAACTGCCCCACGTGGCGGGCGACACCTTCGCCTACGAGCCCGACCTGCAGCACTGGGGCCCGCTGGTGGTGCCGCCGGATTCGTTGTTCGTGATGGGGGACAACCGGGACAACTCGTACGACAGCCGCTACTGGGGCCTGCTGCCCCGCTCGGCGGTGCGGGGGACGCCGCTGGTCATCTACTACAGCTTCGATCCCGACAGCTGGCAGCCGCACCCGATGTGGCGGGCCATTCGCTGGGGGCGGCTCTTCACCCGCCCCCGCTGAGCGCCGACTCGCTCATCCGGGCCAGCAGCGCCACCAGCGCCGAGGCGCCCGCCACCACGCTCGCCACCTGGAACGCCGCCCGGGGCGAGACCGCCCCGGCGATCCCGCCGGCCGCGACCGGCCCCGCGATCCGCGCCACCGCGCCCATGCTCTGCAGCAGTCCCAGCGCGCGCCCCTGTTCCTCCGGCGGCGCGACCCGGCTCACGAAGGCCGCCGCACTCGGGCTGATCGAGGCCGACCCCGCGGCCACCAGCACCAGCGCCGCGAACAGCAGCGGCAGCCCGCCCCCGGGGACAATGACCCGGGGCAGCGCCCCGAGCCCCAGCGCCAGCAGCACCGCGCCGATCGTCATCAGGGTCGGCTCACCCAGGCGCCGCACCAGCCGGCCGATCAGCCCGCCCTGGACCACCGCGCTCACCAGCCCGATGAACACGAAGAGGTACGCCGCGTGGTGCCGGTCGTATCCCATCTCCCGCTCCACCTCGAGCGGGAAGATCACGTACACCACGGTGAACGCGGTGGTGGCCAGCAGCACCGCGCCGTAGGGACCGATGAGCCGGCTCCAGTGGACCGACACCGCGCGCGGCCGGTCGCCGGCGTGGCTGTGGGTCTCCGGCAGCGAGCGCCACGCGAGCACCAGGTTGATGGCGGTGAGCAGCGTCGCCGCGAGTCCCGGCGCGGCGTTGCCCCAGTGGCTGGACAGCCCGCCGAGCGCCGGCCCCACCACGAATCCCAGCCCGAAGGCCGCGCCCAGCTTGCCCATCGCGCTGGCCCGGCGGTCGGGCGGGGTGATGTCGGCCAGGTAGGCCTGCGCCACGTTCACCGTCGCGCCCATCGCCCCCGCCACCAGCCGCGAGGCGAGCAGCATCCAGAAGCTCTGCGCCAGCGCGAACACCAGGTACGAGAGGGCACTGCCGGCGAGGCCCACCAGCAGCACCGGCCGGCGCCCGATGCGGTCCGACAGCCGGCCCCACCACGGCGCCAGCAGGAACTGCATCAGCGAGAAGCTGGCGACCAGCACCCCGACCGCGGTGTCGCCCACGTGGTACGCGGCGGCGTAGCTCGGCAGGAGCGGCAGCACGATGCCGAAGCCGATCAGGTCGATGAACACCGTGAGCAGGATCAACGAGGCGGGCGAGAGCATGGCCCAATGTAGGGACGGCGGGGAGGCGGGGTAAGCGGGCGGGGTCACTCGCCCCGCAGCGGATCCTCCGGCGTGCTCACCGAGGCGCGCACCAGGTACGATGCCACCCGGCTGCACGACGTGCAGTGCAGGGTGACCCGGCCCGCCGGCTCTTCGTTACGTTTGGGACTGCGCTCGATGGTGGGCGTGCCGCAGGACGGACACACGAGCGCCTTGTGGTCGCGGTCGGCCGCGATCAGCAGCAGGGCCTCGGCGGCCCGGTATTCCTTGATGCCACGACGGCCCACAGACCGCCCTTCCGGCGGGTGATCGTCTGCATGGGAATTTCCGGCCCGCCTGCACGTCAATCTATAGGTCGCCCGAAAGGGGCGCAATTATGTCACTCCGCCTCGGAATGCTGCTGCTCCTGCTCGGTTGGGCCGCCCCCGCCCCGGCCCAGCAGGTCCATCGCGTGCTGCTGCGCCATCCGGAGGCGGAGACGTTCACCTTTGCCCCATCCCGGGTGACCCTCCGGGCGGGCGAGGTGGTCGAATTTGCGGTGGAGAGCGGGGGGCCGTACGTGGTGGGGTTCGAGGCCGATGACCTCGGGCCCTCCGACCGGGCCCGGCTCCAGGCGGCGATCCCGGACGCCTCCGGCCCGCTGCGTGGCCCGGTCCTCGCAGGTCCCGGGGCCAGCTTCCGGCTGCTGCTCCCGGCCCTCCCGGCGGGCCGCTATCGCTTCGCCGCGGTGACCCACGCGGCGTACCGTATGCAGGGCGAGTTGCATGTCCGGTAACACGATGGCCCCTCTTCCCAATCCGGAGGGGACCGGTACATTGGAAACCGACCCACCCCACCCCCCAGGGACCGTATGCACCTGACGAGATCGATGCTGGTCGCGGCAGCCACCTTGCTGGCCGCCTGCGCCGGTGGCGCGGGGCCCGCTGCCGGCCCGTCGCCATCCACCGACCTCGCGGCGCTCGAGGCGGCGAGCCAGCAGCGCCCCCGCGACGCCGGCCTGATGACCCAGCTGGGTATCGCCAACTATGAGGCGAAGCAGTACGGGCGTGCCCGGGACGTCCTGCTGAGCGCGCTCACGCTCAACCGCCAGAACTACGCGGCGCACGTCTACCTCGGCCTGAGCTACGAGGGGCTGGCGCAGTTCGACTCGGCCCGCGCCGAGTACACCACCGCGGCGCTCCAGGCGAAGGGCAACGACCAGCGCAACGAGATCCAGAACCGGCTGGTGCTGCTCACCCGCACCGAGCTGCGGGCCGCCGCCCGGCAGGCGGTGGCGCAGGAGGCGGTGCTCTCCACCCAGCCCCCGACCCAGAACGCCGTGGCGGTCTTCCCGTTCCGCTTCGTCGGCAGCAATGCGGAGCTGGAGCCGCTCGGGCGCGGCCTGACCCAGCTGATGATCACCGACCTCTCCAAGCTGCCGCGGCTCACGCTGCTGGAGCGGGAGCGGGTGCAGGCACTGGTGGACGAGCTCTCGCTCACCGAGAGCGGCCGGGTGGACCCGGCCACCGGCGCCCGCTCCGGCCGGATGCTCCGCGCCGCGCGTGTGGTGCAGGGCTCGGTGCAGGAAGTCACCGGCGCCGCCAACAACCTGCGGCTCGACGCCGCGGTGGTGGACGCCAGCAGCAGCGCGGTGGTCGCCACCGGGGCGGGCACCGACCGGCTGGCCCAGCTGTTCGACCTGGAGAAGCAGGTGCTCTTCCGGCTGCTGGACCAGATGGGCGTGGTAGTGACGCCGGCCGAGCGACGCGCCATCAGCGAGCGCCCGACCGCCGATCTGCAGGCGTTCCTCGCGTTCAGCCGCGGCCTCGAGGCCGAGGACCGGGGAGACTACGCCGCGGCGGAGGCCGCGTACAGCGCCGCCCTCGCGCGCGACCCGAACTTCCGCCAGGCGCGGGAACGGCAGCAGAACACGGTGCGCATGTCCCAGGCGGAGCAGACCACGCCGCGGACCCTCGCCGGGTTGCCGCCCACCACCCCGCTGGGAGAGCGCCCGGCCGAGACGCCGACGTCGCTCGGCACCACGGCGGTGAGCCGCGCTCCGATCCTGCGCACCGGGATCGAGGTCACGGTGCCCTCGACCGGCACCACGCTCACCAACCGCGCCGGCGGGCCGACCTCCCGGCCCCCGACCACGCGGCCCAGTGCGCCGGAGACGTTCTTCACCGACATTCCCGGCGTCCCGACCCTGTCCGGTACCATCGTCATCATCATCACCCGACCCTGATGCGCACCTCACCGACCCTCGCGATGCTGGCCGCCTGCGCGGCCCTCCTGCCCGGTGCGCTGCGGGCCCAGGACAACCTGTTCCCCCGGGCCACCGCGGCCGGGGGAATGGACGCCCGGCAGTACTCCTTCGGCGGGAACCAGTTCACCATTGATCACATCCGCCAGTTCTCCTTCCCGGTCGGACTGCTGGTGCCGGTGGGCCAGCGGTTCTCCTTCGATCTCGGCACCAGCTACGCGGTGACCTCGGTCCAGGACAACACCGGCAAGACCAGCGACTTCTCCAGCCTGACCGACACCCAGCTGCGGATGTCCTACACCCTGGGCACGGACGCACTGGTGGCGAGCGTCATGCTGAACCTGCCCACGGGGAAGGAGACCACCACCCTGCAGCAGTTCGGCGTGACCTCCAGCACCTCCGCGTCGTTCCTGCTGTTCCCGGTCAACTCCTACGGCACCGGCTTCTCGGTCACCCCCGGCGTCTCGGCCGCGACCTCCGCGGGCTCCTGGAACCTCGGGATCGCCGGCAGCGTGCGGATCGGCAGCGAGTACCAGCCGTTCAGCGACACCGCCAGCGCCTCCATCCGGTACAAGCCCGGGGTGGAGACCCGGATCCGCGCCGCCGCGGACCGCATCATCGGCCAGAGCCGCTTCACCATCGGGGCCACCTTCAGCACCCTGACCGATGACCAGCTGAGCGGCGGGGGCGCGGCCACCAGCGGCAACGTGAGCCCGGGCAACCGCATCCTGGTGGACGTGAGCCTGCTCTCCCCCATGGGCCGCGGGTCCATCAACACCTACGTCTGGAACTACTACCGCGCCTCCAGCAAGGTCTCGACCGGCTCCGCCGGCAACGCCGAGAACATCCTCACTGGCGGGGTGAGCGGCAGCTTCCCCCTCGGCGAGCGGATGGCGTTCGAGCCGCTGGTCGAGGGCCGGCTCTGGTCACCCAAGAGCGGCAGCGGCTACCTGGTGGGGGCCGGCTCAGACCTCCGGATCAAGCTCGGGACCGACTGGGCCTTCGTGCCCGGGGTCCGGGTGGATGTGGGCCACCTCAAGACCCCGACCGGCACCGAGGGCTCCCTGACCGGATGGGGCCTCACCGCGCTCCTCAGGTACGGCATCTGAAACGATCGGTCAGTCGGGGAAGTATCTACCGCTACTACTGGCAGTTCGCGGCCGAGACCACGTGGTTTCGGCCGCTTTTTGCATGAATTCTTGACCCGACCCATCCCGGATGGTACGTTGCCGCTCATTCCGGGGGCGGCAAGTGGCCGATCCGCGGACGCATCCACCAGGAGGGCTCGTTGGCCTCGGAACTTGGCGCTTCCCAGATCTCCACGCTGCTGGAAGCGCTCCCTGGCATCGCGAACGTCCTCCGAAGCCCCGTCGCCGACGCCCTGCTCAACGTGATCCGGGCGGCCGCGCGGGTGGGTGAGTTCCAACTGGCCGACGCCGAGGAGCTGATCAAGTACGCCTCGCGCCGGGGGCTGGTCGGGGTGGAGGAGGGGGAGCGGGTCCTGGTGGAGGTGCGAGAGGCGGCGCAGCGCCGGGCCGAGCGCACCGCGGAGCGGGAGAAGGCCTCCCGCGCCAAGGCCAAGCCCAAGCCCAAGGCGGCCAAGAAGCCGCCGGCCAAGAAAAAGAAGAAGTAGGCCGCAACGACGACGGGCGACCCCCCACGGGTCGCCCGCTGCGTTTCCGGGGCCGGACCCGCCTCAGGTGCGGAACTCGCCCACGAGCCTGGAGAGCCGGGAGCTGGCGTCGAGCAGCAGGGCGGCGTTGGCGGCCATGTCCTCGGTGGAGGCGCTCTGCTCCTGGGCCGCGGCCGAGACCTCCTCGCTGGCCGAGGCATGCTCGGTCGCCGCGCGGGCCACCAGGGCGGTGCGCTGGGAGAGGTCGCTCACCACGTCGCGGTTGCGGGTGGCCTGCTGGGCCAGCGTGGCGGCGGCGGTCTGGATCTCGGCGATCACCCCGACGATGCTGTCCAGGCCCTGCACCACCGCCTCGGCGGAGCTCTCGATCCCGCCCACCTTGCCGGTGCCCAACTGCATCGTCTCCGCGATGCGGCGGACCTGGTCCCGCAGGAACTCCACCGTCTTGGTCACCTCGCGCGCGGCATGGGCGCTGGAGTCGGCCAGCTGCCGCACCTCGTCGGCCACCACCGCGAAGCCCCGGCCGTGCTCACCGGCCCGCGCGGCCTCGATGGCGGCGTTGAGCGCCAGCAGGTTGGTCTGCGAGGAGATCTGCTTGATCAGGTCAATGAACTCGGTGATGGATTCCGACTGGGTGACCAGCGCCTCCACCTGCCCGGCGGAGGTGTGGACCACGTTGCGCACGTCGAGCAGGGTGGCGCGCGCGGTCTCCACGTCCTCGCGGTACCCCAGGGCCGAGCGGCGGATCTCCTCCGCCAGGCGCTGGGCCCGCTGGGCCGCCTCGGCGTTGGAGGTCGAGGCCTCGCGCAGGCGGCCCAGCAGGTCGTCGGCCTCCGCGGTGCCCCGCACCTGGTGCTCCGCCCCCTCGGCAATGCGCACCATCGCACCGGAGATCTCGCCGCTCGAGGCGGCCAGCTCCTCGCTCATGGCGGAGAAGTCGCCCGCGCTGCCCGAGAGCTGGTGCGACTCCTCGATCACCGACTGGACCACCTGCCGCAGCCGGTTGCCCATCGAGTCGAGCGCCCTGGCCAGGCGGGAGAGCTCGGCGGGCATCTGCCCCACCTGCATCGGTCGCAGGTCGCCGCCGCCGAAGCGGTCGGCGGCCGCCGCGAGGCGGTGCAGGTGCCGGTCCACGGTGCGGATCAGCGCCAGGCCGGCGGTGAAGCCGAGCACCAGGGCCAGCAGCCCGGCGCCGATCAGCAGTCGCTGATAGAACCGGCCCCGGCTGCTGAGGCTGGCGGCCCGCTCCGCCGCGTGCTCCCCCTGTTCCACGCTGAGCGCCCGCACCAGCCGCACCAGGCTGTCGGTGCCGATGCCGGCGCGGGCGGCCACCAGCCGCGCCTCGTCCATCCGCCCCAGGTCGGCGAGCGCATGGGCGGTGGCGTAGGCCACCTCAAGGTCGGCCTGGGCCCCGCCGACCTGGTTGATCAGGCGGCGATCGCGGAAGTCGAGGTTGGGCAGCTCGCGGAAGCGCCCCTGCACTGCGTAGGCGGAGTCGCCGTTGGCCAGGAATTCCGCCTTTACCGCGCTGCTCGGCGTGAGCAGGTACTGCTCCCCGGCGCGGATCTCGCTGAGCACGCTGGAGACCAGGCTGCTGCTGAGCTGGGTGCCCGCCTGCAGCGTGCCGATCTCGGATTCCGTCTCGGCCGTGACGGTGCGGAGCGCGGTCACGCCGATGACCGCCATGCCCAGCACCAGGAGGAGTATGCCGCCGACGGCGACGCCGTTGAGCCGGCGGAGGCTGCGGGTGAAGAGGTTCACAGGCCCTCCACCGCGACGACCCGCCCGCCGGTGACCCGGCTGATGATCACCCGCTGCCGGGGCACGTCGCCCACCGAGTCGAACGCGATCTCGCCGGTCACGCCCTCGAACGCCGGGGTGCTGCGGCCGATCTCGGCCACGGCGTCACGGATCCGCCGCCGGTCGGTGCCGACCCTGGCGATCACGTCGCGCAGCAGGTGGAGGATGTCATAGGATGCCGCGGCGGCCTGGTTGGGTGGCCGTGCGTCGGGGTACTTCCGCATGTAGGCGAGCACGAACTGGCGGTTCTTCGGGGTGTCGAACCCGGCGAGATAGGCCCCGGAGATGTAGGTGCCTTCCGCCAGCGCGCCGGTCTCCTCCAGGCCCTCGAGGCCATCGCCGCCGAGGAAGGGCAGGGCCACGCCCCGCGCCCGGGCGTCGCGCAGGATGGACTCGCCCTCCCGCCGCTTGCCCGCAAGGAACACGAACTGCGACACCTTCCGCTTCGCGATCCGGTCGAAGTACGGCCCCACGTCGGGGGTGTCCCCGAGGTAGGGCGCCTGGTCGTCCACCAGGCCGCCGAGGCGGGAGAACTCGGAGGCGAAGGTGGCGCGGATGCCGCGGCCGTAGGGGTCGTTGAGGTAGAGCACCGTGCCGTGCACCAGTCCGAGCCGGTTGGCCACGAACCGGGCCAGGGCCGCGCCCTGCTGCAGGTCGCTGGGGCAGGTGCGGAAGGTCCAGTCGCCGGCGCGCGAGACCTCTGGTGCCGAGCTGCTGGGCGAGATCTGCACCACCGGGTGCGCGGGATCATTGTAGACCGGGGCCGCGGCGAGGGTGGTGCCGGAGTAGACGTGCCCCACCACCGCGACCACGCCGGCGGCCACCAGCGCCTCGGCCGCGGCCACCGCCGAATCGGGCTCGCCGCCGTCGTCGCGGAAGACCACCTCGAGGGGCCGCCCCCCGATCCCGCCGCCGGCGTTGATCTGCTCGGCCGCCAGCTCCACGGCACGCCGCATCGGCGCGCCGACCGAGTCGGCAAAGGGGCCGGCGACGCCGATCCGTACGGGGCCGGACCCGCGGGCGCAGGCAAGGGCGGGGAGGAGGAGGACCAGGGCAGCGGAGGCGCGACGGAGTGTTGGCCACCGGCGTGCGATCACGGACGACTCCAGGCGGGAGAGAGGGGCTCCGCCCCGTACGCTAGCGGCGGGTCCGGCGCGGAGCAATCCCGCGCGGGTACCTTTCCGCCATGAGCGACTGGACGCAGCGTGCGCCGGCGATGGTGTTCGACCTGCACGGACAGACCGTGGTGGAGGCGGCGAGCAACGCGGAGCGGTTCCTGCGGGCGCAGGCGAAGGCGCGTCGGGGAGCCGTGGTGCGGCTCATCACCGGGCGGGGCCGGGGGGGCGGCGGCGCGCCGGTCCGCACCCGGGTGCGGACGCTGCTGCGCCGGCTGCGCGAGTCGGGCGAGGTGGTGCGGGACTTCGTGCTGGAGGACGGCGAAGGGAGCTTCCTGGTGCGGCTCGCCGGCTAGTCGTGCCGGGACTTGCCCCAGGTGTCGAGCACGTGGCCGTCCACCAGGCTCACCGAGGTCACGTTCACCCCGCGCTCGACCCGCCAGGTGAGCCGGATCATCCGGCCCTGGCGCACCCACTGCAGCATCCACTGCGAGCCCTGCACCCGCGCGTCCACCACCCCGTAGGCCTTCTCCAGCGCACCCTTCCATTCGCCGAACTCGGCGCCGGTGAGCCGGCTGGAGACGGTCAGCACGCTCGCCGCGCTGTCCACGGCCGAGAGCCACAGCTCCATCGGCTTGCCCGAGCCCGGGGCCTTCATGGACGCGCGGCAGTCGCGCACCGCCCGGTCGCGGCGGGACTGGTCGCACTTGAGGCCCCGCCCGCCGAGGGCCTGGACCCGGGCGTCGGCGGCGTCGAGGTGGGTGCCCGCCTCGAAGCCGAAGAAGGCGAGCACCGGCAGCGGCGCCTGGGCGGCAACCGGCGCCGGGAGCGCAAGCAGGAGGAGCGGGAGAAGGGGGCGCATCACGCGGGGTAGTATCGCCCGGGCAGGCGTGGAGGTGAAGGGAGCCGCGCAAACGGAACCCGGCCCCGGCCGCCAGCGGGTCTTGCCCGCCGGCAGTCGGGGCCGGGAATCGGATCCACGGTGTGGCGCGGGGTCCGCTCAGGCCTTGCGGACGTTCGCTGCCTGCAGGCCCTTGGGGCCCTCCACGATGTCGAACTCGACGTGATCACCCTCGGCGAGGGAACGGAAGCCTTCCATCACGATGGCGGTGTGGTGCACGAACACATCCTTGCCGCCCTCCTGCGCGATAAAGCCGAAGCCCTTCGCATCATTGAACCACTTCACGGTACCCTTCGCCATTGCTTCTACCTCGGATGTGGGAGCTCGCCGGCTCCGGAATACCCCCGACCCGAATGGCCGGGGCAATGCGAGATCATGGGCGGTGCCACGACTGCCACCGCGATGGTACTGGTGTCGGGAGGGTGCAACAGGGCCGTGCGGCCATGGCGATAAGCTTCAGCCCGGTCGGGAAGTTGTCAAGAAGCCGGGCACCCCGCAGGTGGGAAGTGCCGCTGACGCCTGCCGTGGGCGGGTACCCCCTCACGGATGTAGATTTCGGCCCCATGACCACGCCCCAGACCCTCACGATCCGGACCTTCACCGACCGGGCCGAGGCGCTCTCCCACTTCATCCTGCGCGCCGGAGAGGCACCCCGGCTGCTGGCGTTCGACGACACCGTCGGCTGCCCGATGGAGATCGCCCTCGCCGCGCTCGAGTGGACCGGGGCGACAGGGGTCCTGCCCGACGATGACATCGTCCACGCGGCCCGGCTGACCAGTGAGACCGCGGCGGCGGTGATTGAGCGGAAGGTCGAAGGGCGGCGCCAGTTCATCTACCTGGGCCCGCGGCTCGATGCCCCGCCGATGGACGTGTTCGAGGGCAAGGTCCTGTTCGACGAGCCGGGGGTGAAGGCGGTGGAGTTCTCCCAGCGGGCGCACGCCCTGGCGCACTTCCTCCGGGCCACCAGCGGGTCGGGGGCGCTGCTGGCCCTGCTGGGACGCCGGGCGCCGGAAGTCCGTCACCTGCGCCGCTGGCTCGGTCCAATCCTGGGCCAGCTGGACGTCCCCCGGACACTGGTGGCGGGCTGGTTCGCCGCCACCGCCGCCGGGGCTCTCATGGCCGTCCCGGATGGCCAACCCGACTACCGCTACATCGAAGTGGGACTGGAATCGTGAAGCGACTCTCCTTGCTGCCCCTGCTGCTCCCCCTCGTCGCCCTGTCTGCCCGTCCGGTGGCGGCGCAGGCCGTGCTCGATGACCCGAAGCTCGATTCGATCCAGCTGGTCGTGCGGGATGCGCTCTACCGCCTGCGCGACAGCCTGACCCTGGTCGATGCCGCCACCGCACGCATCCAGCGCGATCTGCGGACGACCAGCGACGAGGTGCTTCGCACCCGGGCCCGGAACGTCGCCACACGCTGCGCGGCCACGGCGGCGACCATCCCGGAAACCCGGGAGGCGGTCAGGGCGCATCCCATGCCCCAGCCCGACCCCCGCGGGGTCCTGGGCCAGCTGGATCGGGCACTGACGGAGCTCGAAGGCCGGATGAACGCCTGCCGCACCGACTTCGAGGGACTGGCCACACCGGACAAGGCAGCGGAGCTGCGCGACTACGGCGTGGGCCGGGGGGCGAAAGTCCGGGGGGCATCCCACCAGTACCAGCCCGCCGTCGTGACGTATTTCAAGGTTGCGCTGGGTGTGCGTTACATGCCCGCCATGCGGGGTGGCGTCCCCGAACCCACCGGACGCGCTCCCGGGTTGTGACCTCCGGTGTGGACCAATGTGGATACACATCTCCACATGCTGTGGAGAGGGGCCGCAGGTTGTGTTGGAGGCGGCCCTTACGTATCCACAACGGCGTCGACAATGGTGGCGTAACCCGAAGAAAGACAGGCGCTTGCGGCGTTTGTCCACGTCTCTAGATTAGGGGCACCGCAGGCGGAGATGTGACGGGACCCCCGGTTCCGTTCGGCAGCCGCTGGCGAGTCTGGGCGGGAGTTCAGGGGAGACCAACCGGCGTCGGCAAGGGCTACGGTGGTCCGGGATCCTGGCGATCGCACCGGCCCAGGCAGGTGAGGCCAGTCGCGTGCCTCATCCGCCCCGATCTGGCGCCTCGGGGTGCAGTGCGAAGGGCTGGTCCGCGACCCGGCCCGACTCGCAGCGCTCGCGTTGTCGAACCAGCAGGGATGGCCATCCAGGCTGGGGATCAACGACTGGGGCTCGCGTCATCCACCCACCGGACTATCACTGGTGGAGGTGACCTGAAGAAGAACGGCGGCCTTCGGGCCCCGCCCCCTGCCGGTCAGCGTGAGGAACGGCCACCGGGCCCCCGAGCCCGGTGGCCGTTCTGTTTTTCCTACTTGACGAGTCGGGTTCCGAGTCCATAAGCTTGCATTATGGGCATGCTTCTTTTTACGCTGGTGGTGTCCGGAAGCGCACCAGAACCGAAGGCGGTGGTTGCACCACCCCCGGGGTGCCTGCCCGGCCTGTGTCCGGTGCGCGGGGCACGCGAGGGGCCGCCCGCGGGGCTCCCGTTCCTGGCGGCAGGCCTGACGGTGGTTGGGGTGGCAACGGGGCTGGGGCGGCGGCGGTCGGAAGAGACCTGACGGGCGGCCCCCTGGGCCGCCCGTTTGCGCTTCCTCAGTCCGGTTCGGCGGGGGGATCGTCCGCAGTGGCGCCCCAGTCGCTCTGGCCGCGCCAGACGCGGCGGCGGTCGAGTTGCCAGACGGTGCGCGGGCTCACCGCCTCGCCGGCCGGGAAGTTGTCATCATCGGCGAGTGCCTCCGCCATGCTGGCGGCCTTGGCGCTGGCGTTGTCGGCGTAGTGCAGGATCTCGGCCTCGAGGGTCATGGGCGGCACGGCGGCGCCGAATTCGAGCTTGCCGTGGTGGGACAGCACGAGGTGCTGCAGCAGCAGGAGCTCGGTGTCGGTGCACGGTGCCGGGGTGACCGCCCGGACGCGGCGGTCGAGCAGCAGCGCGCCCAGGGCGACATGCCCGAGGGTGGCGCCGGGGACGGTGAACTCGAACACGCCGTCCCAGGAGTAGCTCTCGAGCTTGCCGATGTCGTGCAGCAGGGCGCCGGCGAGGACCAGGTCGGCGTCCGCGCCGGGATGAAGCCGGGCGGTGGCGAGGCCGATGTGCGCCACCTCCACGGTGTGCTTCAGCAGGCCGCCGAGCGCGGCGTGGTGTCCGGTGGTGCTGGCCGGGCATTCCTCGTAGCGGGCACGGAAGGCGGGGTCGTCGTAGAACAGGCCCACGGTGGCGGCCAGTCGCGGGCCGCGCAGCCGGGCCCGCCACTCGTCGAGGCGCTTCCACCAGCGGGTCGGGTCGCCGATCGAAGGCATCAGGGCCCGCCAGTCCACCTGCTCCCGCGGGAGCACGCGGATGGAGTCCACGGCGAGCTGGCGGCGGTCGCGGTAGCTGGCCACGGTGCCGATCACCTGCACCACCGCCCCGCGGCCGATGCCCGAGATCTTGTGGCTCTCGGTGGGCCAGAAGGGCGCGCTCTGCAGGCGCCCGCTCGCGTTGCCGAAGGTCAGCAGGGTGTGGGGATGGTCCCCGCCACGCGCGTCCACGTCGAGGACGAGCAGCGGGTCCTGCAGCCGGGCGCCGATGGGCAGGGTGGTGAGGTCGGGTTGGGACATTGCGGCGGTGGCCTCCGTTGAGGCCAAAGGTAGGGGTGAAGGCGGACGGTGTCAGCCCGCGGGTGGCGCACCGTCCCGAGGCGGCGAGCCGGGCGTTGGGGTACCGCTCCCGGTCTACCGGACCAGAACACAACCCGGAGCGGAGGCAGCGATGAAGTCCTCTCATATCCTGGTGCTCGACACCGAGTCGGACCGGCGCGACGAACTGGTGCAGTCGCTCCGCGGAGCCGGACACCAGCCCGTGGTGGTCGCAAGCACCTCCGAGGCCGCGCGGGCGCTCACCGTGCCCGGCCTCGATGCGGCGTACCTGGCGCTGGCGGCTCCCGGGCTCGACCTGACCCACCTGCGGCAGGCGCTCTCCCCGACGGACCCGGTGGAGCCGGAACCGCTGGACGACGTGGAGCGGCGCCACATTGCGCGCACCCTGGCGTTCACCCGCGGCAACAAGCGGCGGGCGGCGCACCTGCTGGGGATCGCGCGGTCCACGCTGCTGGCCAAGGTCCGGAAGTACGGGCTGGACCAGGGCGCGGGCGAGGCCGCGGGCGAGGAGTAGCCGTCGGGCCGGGCGGACGGCGTTCCCCCTCGCCTTCCGACCCCGGCTATTGCAGCCGCACCCGGCCGTAGCGCGAGACGATCACCCGCCGGAGCGCGCCACCCCGCTGGAGCGTGATGGTGACGTTGGCCAGGCCGAGCGCGTTGCCCGCCGGGCCGTAGACCATGCGATGCGGCAGCCCCGCGGCCCGCACCCCCTCCGCCGCCGGCCCGCCGCTCTCCCACCGCAGGACCGTATCCACCACCGACTCGATGCTCCAGAGCCGCAGCCGGGCGCTGTCGGCGTCCAGCACGACGGCGCGCTGCTCCACCCGGGCGACCAGCCGCGCCCGCGCGTGGGCGGCCACCAGCGCCCGTGCCGCGAGGTCGGTGGCGAGCCGGTCGTGCAGCGCGGCGAGCGCCGGGAGCGCCAGCGCGAGCAGCACGCCCGCGAGCAGCAGGACGAGGAGCAGTTCGGGGAGTGTGGTGCCGCGGCGCATGGGGCCACGCTAGTCGCGCCGGCGCCACCCCGTGTCAGCGCGGTGACGCGGCGCGGCACGTAACAACGCGGTGACGGGCGACCTTGCCCTCCGGGCGGCGGCGGCGCATACTAGCCCCTCCTCACCCCAGACCGACCGGAACCCTCGTGACCGTTGCCGCCCTCAGCGCGCCCGCCGACGCCCTGACCACGCTGCGCCAGTATGCTGCCCTGGCGCCCTGGAGCCTGCGCGATCTCTCCGCGCTGGCGGGCGCGATCCTCGAGACCTCGGCGATCTACCCGGTCAACGCCGCCGCCAGCGCGCGGCCCAGCGAGCGGACCATCCGGTTCTACGTCACCCGCAAGCTGGTCAGCCCGCCCGAGGGGCGCGGCACCGCCGCCACCTACGGCTACCGCCACCTGCTGCAGGTGCTCGCGATCAAGCTGCAGCAGATGGAAGGCGCCACCCTGGAGCAGCTGGTGCGCGAGATGGCCGGCATGGCCGGCGACGTCGTGGAGCGCCGGGTCGCCGCGGCGCTGGGCCCGCGGCTCCCGCCGCCCGACCAGCTCCCGCTCACCGTCCCCGAGGGGGCGCCCCGCGGCAAGGTCGGCCGGGCGCTCGCGGCGTGGACCAGCGCCGACGGCGGCGGGGCCACCCGCCGCGGCCGCGGGCAGCTGCTCCGCCGGGTGTCCCTCGGCCCCGGCGCCGAGCTGCTGCTCGACGAACGCCACCCGCTGTTCGAGTCGCTGGACGACGACGCCATCGTCGCGGCGCTGCGCCACGCGATCGAGCAGGCGCCTCCCCGCGCCCAGTAGCCCCGCCACCCCGCCGGCCCTAGACTTCTGCCCGACCCCCACAAGGATCGGGCATGGGCATCGTGCTGCTGGTCGTCGTCGTGGCGCTCGCGTTCTGGGCGATCTCCGCCTACAACCGGCTCATCGCGCTCAAGAACCAGGTGGCCAACGCCTGGAAGCAGATCGACGTGCAGCTCAAGCGGCGGCACGACCTGATCCCCAACCTGGTCAACGCCGTGAAGGGCGCGATGGACTTCGAGAAGTCCACCCTCGAGGCGGTGATCTCGGCCCGCAACAAGGCGGTTGCCGCGACCGGCGTGGCCCAGGTGGCGCAGGCGGAGGGCGAGCTGACCCAGGCGCTGGGGCGGCTGTTCGCGCTGTCGGAGAACTACCCGCAGCTCAAGGCGACGGCCAACATCCAGCAGCTGCAGGAGGAGCTCACCAGCACGGAGAACAAGGTGGGCTTCGCCCGGCAGGCGTACAACGACTTCGCCACCAGCTACAACACCGCGCAGCAGCAGTTCCCCACCAACCTGATGGCCGGCGTGGCCCGCGCCGCGCCCGCGGAGCTGTGGGCCATCACCGACGAGGCGGAGCGCGCGGTGCCGAAGGTGGACCTGGGGTAACGGGCGGTGGGGCGGTAAGGCGGTAGGGCGGTAGGGACGCCCGTTACCGCCCTACCGCCCTACCGCCTGACCGCCTCTCATGCCCCCCGACGCAAACCTCTTCGCGCAGCAGGAGGCCAACCGCCGGCGCTCGTTCTGGCTGGTGACGGGCTTCGTGCTGTTCTTCGCCTGGATCGGCTTCGGCGGCGACCTGGCGCTCTACCTCGCCACCGCCGGCACCCCGCAGGCGCACGTCATCCCCGGCATCGGGATCGTGGCGACGGCGATCGCCGGCGGGATCTGCTGGTACTCCTGGAAGAAGGGCCCCGAGCGGGTGCTCTGGTCCACCGGCGCCACCGAGATCCTGGAGCCCGCGGACGACCAGGAGCGCCGGCTGGTGAACGTGGTCGAGGAGATGGCGATCGCGAGCGGGCTGCCGCGGCCGCGCATCTTCGTGGTGCCCGACGACGACCCCAACGCCTTCGCCACCGGGCTCGACCCGGCGCACGCGGCGATCGCCGTGACCCGGGGGCTGCTGGCGCGGCTCGACCGCGAGGAGCTGCAGGGCGTGGTGGCGCACGAGCTCTCCCACGTCCGCAACTTCGACACCCGGCTGATGACCCTGCTGGCCGCGATGGTGGGGGCCGTGGCGCTCATGTCCGATGGCATGGGCCGGATGCTGCGCGGGGGGCTCCGGTTCGGCGGCGGCGGGGGACGGCGGGCCCGGGGCGGCGGCCGGGACGGTGGTGGCGGCGCGCTGGCGCTGATCGTGCTGGTGCTGTGGCTGCTCTCGCTGCTGGTGGCGCCGGCGGTGACCCGGCTGCTGGCGATGGCGGTGAGCCGCAAGCGGGAATACCTGGCCGACGCCACCGCGGCGCAGTTCACCCGCAACCCGATGGCGCTGGCGAGCGCCCTGGAAAAGCTCGACGCCGCGAGCGAGCCCACCAAGAGCATCACCCGCGGCGCGGCCCACCTCTGCATCGTGGACCCCACCGCCAGCCACCTCTCCGCCCGCGAGGGCTTCCTGGGCGACGTCTTCGCCAGCCACCCCCCGATCAAGCAGCGGATCATCCGGCTGCGCGGCATGGGGTACCAGGCGGCCAAGCAGGCGGCCGGCCCGGCCTGACCGCTGGCGGGCCGACCGGCGGGGTGTAACCTATCTGCCGTGCCCCTCCCCGCCTGGTGGATCGTCCTCGGCCTGTTCCTGTTCGCGGCGCTCGGCAGCGCCGTGGTGCTGCTGGCCACCCGCGCGGTGCTGCGCCGGCGGCTGCGCCGCTGGGCCCGCACCACGCTGTGGCAGTTCCGCTCCCGGGTGGACCGCTACAAGCTGGTCGAGCGCGACCGGATCCGGGAAGCGCTCCTCGCCGACCCGGGCGTGCAGGAGGCGATCGCGGTCCACGCCGCGGCCCACGGGATGCCCGAGGCGCAGGTGCGGCTCCGGGTCAACCAGTACGTGGACGAGATCGTCCCCTTCTTCAACGTCCTCTCCTACTACCGCCTCGGCTACAACCTCTCGCGGCTGCTGATCAACCTGCTGTACAAGGCGGGGGTGGTCTACCGCGACTCCGCCGCCCTCGACCGGATCCCGCGCCGGGACGTGGTGGTGTACCTGATGAACCACCGCAGCAACGCCGATTACGTGGTGCTGGCCTACGTGATGGCGCGGATGGTGAGCATCAGTTACGCGGTGGGGGAGTGGGCCCGGGTGTGGCCGCTGGAGTTCGTGTTCAAGAGCTTCGGCAGCTACTTCATCCGGCGCCGCTTCCGGGAGCCGCTGTATCACACGGTGCTGGAGCGCTACGTCCAGCTGATCACCCGCAACGGGGTGACCCAGGGGATCTTTCCCGAGGGGGGACTCACCCGCGACGGCGCGCTCCGCCCGGTGAAGCTGGGGCTGCTCGACTACATCGTGCGTACGCTGGACGACCCGGCGTTCGACCGCGACATCTGGCTGGTCCCGGTGGGCATCAATTACGACCGGGTGCTGGAGGACCGCTCGCTGATCCGGGAGCGCATCGTAGGCGGCAGCCGGCCGCCGCGCTGGCGCCAGCTGGGCACGGTACTCAGCTACCTGGCAGGCAACACGCTGCGGCTGGTGACCGGGCAGCTCCGCCGCTACGGCCGGGTCGCGGTGGCCTTCGGGGAGCCGCTCTCGGTGCGCGGCTGGCTGGCCACGCAGCCGGCGGGGGTGCTGGCGCTGCCCAGGGAGGAGCGGCTGCCCCATGTGCAGCGGCTGGCGGAGGAGGCGCTCACCCGGATCGGGGCGGTGGTGCCGGTGACGCCGGTGCCGCTGGCGGCGGCGGCACTGCTCTCCTTCGGGGCCAGCGTGGTGCCGAAGGACCAGGTGCTGGAGCGGATGGACGAGCTCCGGGACCGGCTGCGGACGGGCGGCGCGACGATCGTTCGGGGGGAGCTGCCGATCACCGAGGTGTGGACCCGGGCCTGGCTGATGCTGTCGCTGCGGCGGCTGGTCGTGGCCCAGGGCGGGGCGCTGGTGATCCTGCCCCGGGAGCGGCCGCTGCTCGAGTACTACGCCAACTCGCTCCGGCACCTGCTCCCGCCCGAGCTGGTGCTGCACTTCTCCCCCGCGGCGGAACCGGACGGGACCCTCCCCCGACTGGCGACCCGGGAAGAAATGGATATCATCACGCGGGAACTGCCGATCGTGCGCCGGCGCTGAGCCGCGCCCCCCGTCCCCGACCACCCCCGAGCCGATGCCCCGACTCCTGCTGCTGTCCAATTCCCGCAATCCCGGCGGGGGCTACCTCACCCACGCCCTCGACGCGATCGCCCGGCACCTGGGGCCCGACCCCCGGCGGCTGGCGTTCGTGCCCTACGCGGCCGTGACGCTCTCCTACAACGAGTACGCCCGGCGGGTGCGCGCGGCGCTCGCCCCACTGGGACACACCATCGAGTCGCTGCACGAGGGGGATCCGGTCGAGGTGCTGCGGGAGTCCAACGGGATCCTGGTGGGCGGGGGGAACACCTTCCGGCTGCTGGAGCAGATGTACCACCTGGACCTGCTCAAGCGGCTCCGGCACAAGGTGCTGCATGGCGCGCCGTACATCGGGTGGAGCGCCGGCGCCAACCTGGCCTGTCCCACCATCCGGACCACCAACGACATGCCCGTGGTGGAGGTGCCCTCGCTGGCGGCCCTGGCGCTGGTGCCGTTCCAGGTCAACCCGCACTACACCGACGAGGTGCTGCCCAACTTCGGCGGGGAGAGCCGCTACGACCGGCTGGTGGAGTTCAGCGCGCTCAACCCCGCCGCGACGGTGGTGGCGCTGCGCGAGGGGAGCTGGCTCCGGGTGGAGGACGGCGGGGTGGAACTGCACGGGCCGCACCCGATGCGGGTGTTCCGCGCCGGCGAGCCGCCGATCGACGTGCCGCCGGGCAGCGTGGCCGGCTCGTTCCGCGACCGGCCCCCGCCGGCCCGGACCAGCGGCAGCTATCGCTGAGGGCCGCCCCCGCCCGGGCCGCCGCGCCGCGGCCCGCGCCGGCGTGACCGCCCCCGGCCGCCGCTCCCGCCGGGCCGCCCGCCTCCCGCCGGCCGCGCCCCTCCCGCCGGGGGCGCGGGTCGCGACGCCTTCCGCCGCTCCGCCTCCTCCCGCGCCGCCTGGGCCGCCGCCCGGCGTTCCGCATTCGCCTTGGCCCGCTGCCGGTCCTCCGCCTTCCGCGCCCGGATCTGCGCGATCCGTTCCGCGTGCGGCACCTCCAGCGCCTCGGTCCGCGCCCGGTAGTCGAAGTCCGGCACGGTGACCCGCGGCAGCCGCTTGCCGATGGCGCGCTCGATGGCGCGCAGGTCGCCCTCCTCGTCCGGGGCCACGAAGGTGAAGGCCTCGCCCGTCAGCTCCGCGCGCGCCGTCCGCCCCACGCGGTGGATGTAGTCCTCCGGCGCCGCCGGCACGTCGAAGTTCACCACGTGGCCCAGCGCGGTCACGTCGATGCCCCGCGCCACGATGTCGGTCGCCACCAGCACCCGGTACTTGCCGGTCTTGAAGCCGTCGAGCGCCTGGGTCCGCTGCCCCTGCGAGCGGTTGCCGTGGATCCGCTCGGCGGCGATGCCCTGCTTCGTCAGGTACTTCCACAGCCGGTCGGCGCGGTGCTTGGTGCGGGTGAAGACCAGGGCCTCGCGCATCTCGCCCCGCTGGAGCAGGGCCAGGAACAGCGCCGCCTTGAGCTCCTGCGCCACCGGGTACACCGCCTGGGTGATCCCCACCGCCGGTGCCGCCTGCCGCTCCACGTTGATGGTCACCGGGTTGTGCAGCATCTCCCGGGTCAGCCCCACGATCGGGGCCGGCATGGTGGCGCTGAAGAACAGCGTCTGCCGCTTGGCGGGGACGTGGCGCAGCACCTTCCGGATGTCGGGGAGGAAGCCCATGTCGAGCATCCGGTCGGCCTCGTCCAGCACCAGGTACTCCAGCGTGGAGAGGCTGGCGTAGGGCCGGCTCAGGTGGTCCAGCAGCCGGCCCGGGGTGGCGATGAGCACGTCCACCCCGGTGCGGAAGGCGTGCTCCTGGGGCAGCATCCCCACCCCGCCGAACACCGCGGCGGCGGTGAGCGGGGTGTGCACCGCGAGGTCGTTGAGGTCCTCGAGGATCTGCGCCGCCAGCTCCCGGGTGGGGGTGAGCACCAGCGCGCGGGTGGTGCGCCGCGGCCGGCCCAGCAGCCGGTGCAGGATGGGCAGCAGGAAGGCGGCGGTCTTGCCGCTGCCGGTGCTGGCACAGGCGAGGAGGTCGCGCCCGGCGAGCCCGGGGGGAATGGCCTCGGCCTGGATCGGGGTCGGGCGGGTGAACCCGAGCTCCTTGATGGCGCGGAGCAGGGCGGGATCGAGCTGGAGCGAGCTGAACGGCACCGGGGTTCCGTGACGGGGGGGCCTGCGGGCGGACGGGGGAAGCTAGCGGGAGGGACCCCCGCCGCGCAGGGTGGCGAGCACCTCGTCTGTCAGGGTGCCCGGGTCGAAGGGGAGGCCGATCACCCGGTCGGCGCCGGCGGCGAGAGCGGGCCCCGGGTCCCCCTGGACCAGGGCCACCACCCGGTAGCTGCGGTCGCGCGGCGCGTGGAAGCCGCCCAGGGGCGGGGTCCCCGGCGCCCCGCTGCCCTGCACCAGCACCACGACCACGCCGGCCTCCGAGGCGCGGCCCGCCAGCTCGGTGATCCCGGTGATCCGGGTGACGCCGAAGCCGGCGTGCCGGAGCAGCATGGCGACCACCCGCTCGGTGTCCGGCTCGGGCAGGTGCAGCACCGCTTCCCCGATGTAGATCGGGATCTGCTGGGTGCGGCGCGACAGGTCGATCATCGGGACATGGTCGAGGTAGGGCGTGGTGCGGTCGTGCCGCAGCGTCCCCACCCGCTCCAGGGTCTCGCGGATCCGCTCCAGCTGCTCCCGCACCGCGCGCACCGGGCCGCGGTGGGCCTCGGGCAGCGTCGGGTCGTCCAGCAGGAGCGCCAGCTCGGTGTAGGCCGCCATGAGCGGGTTGTTGATGGTGTGGTGCAGGGTCACGTTGAGCTGCCCGATGGCCGCGAGCCGCTCGGCGTGCACCAGGTCGCGCTCGGCGGCGGCGAGGGCGTCGCGCAGGGCGCGGTGGCGGCGCTGCCGCTCGATCACCTCGGAGAGCAGCCCGGGGAGCGCCGCGTCCTTGATGAGGTAGTCGTCGGCGCCGGCCCGCAGGGCGCGCGCGGCAAGCGACTCGTCGCCGTGGGCGGTCACCAGGATGACCGACGGCCGGTGGGGCAGGGCCCGGAGCGCGGGCAGGGCGGTGAGGCCCTCGCCGTCGGGGAGCTGGTGGTCGAGCAGGATCAGGTCCGCGTCGGGCGCCGCCTCGAGGGCGGCGGCGAGGCGGCCCGCCACCGCCGGCGGGCCGAGTCCGAGGCCGCTTAGCACCATCGTGAGCAGGCGGATGAAGTCGGGATCGTCGTCCACCAGGAGGACGCGGAGGGCACGGGCCTCAGGCGGCACGCGGCACCTCGGGATGCTTCTGGAAGCCCTGGCGGGCGAACTTCTCCCAGCCGCTCTTCCCGCGCCACGCATCCCACAGCCCGCGCAGCCGCCAGTAGAGCGTGAGCGGGCGCCAGAAGAAGTTCTCCAGCACCGCGTAGCCCAGCAGGATCAGCACGTCGCGGCGGCGGTTGAAGGGCAGCAGCCCGCGCTGCAGCCGGTCGGCCAGCCCGTAGCGGAAGCGCCAGGCGCCCACCAGCACGGCAAAGATGTTCACCAGCGTGCCCCAGCCGAGGGAGGCCAGCAGGAAGGCCACCGCGTACTGCTCGTTGAGGATGGGCACGTGGAACACCCATTCCATGAGCAGGAACGCCACGACGAAGAGGTAGCCGATGGCCTCGATCATCGGGCCATAGTACTCGAACAGCCAGAAGGTGGGCAGGGCGAACCACCCGATCCGCCCGTACTTCCGGCGGAACAGCATGTCGCGGTGGTAGAACAGCGACTCGCGCAGCCCGCGGTACCAGCGGCCGCGCTGCTTGCGCAGCGAGGCCAGCTGCTCGGGGACCTCGGTCCAGGCCACCGGATGGGGCAGGAACGCGACCCGGCGGGTGCGCAGCTTGTCGCGCACGAAGCGGTGCAGCCGGACGATCACCTCCATGTCCTCGCACACCGTGCCGGCGCGGTCGCCGACGTACTCGCCCACCAGCCGGTGCTGCACCAGCGGGGTGAGGTAGCCGCCGGCGCGGATCACCGATTCCTTCTCGAACACCGCGAACACGCCGGACAGGATCAGCACCGCGTCCAGCCGGTCGAGCCCGGTGCGGCCGGTGGTGAACGAGCGCAGGTATTCCACCATCTGGAACCGGGCCCAGGGGTGGCTCGGCAGGCCCACGCTCACCACCCGGCCCCCGCGGATAGTGCAGCCGTTGGCGATCGCCACCTGGCCGCCGACCGCCACGATGCGCGGATCCTCCTGCACCATGCGCATCAGCTCCTTGAGCGCGCGCTGGTCCAGGATGCTGTCGGCGTCGAGGCTCACGAAGTAGGGCGCGGTGGAGACGTTGATGCCGGCGTTGAGCGCGTCCGCCTTGCCGGCGTTCTCCTTGTCGATGACGATCAGCTGCGAGACGTTGGCCGGGAGCGGCGCGCTGGCGATGTACATCGCCCGGACCCGCGCGGTGCCGATCGCCTCGCGGTAGGGGAGGTCGGTGCGGCGCAGCTTGAAGGCCTGCTTCAGCACCTCCAGCGTCCGGTCGGACGAGCCGTCGTTCACCACCACCACCTCGAACCGCGGGTAGTCGCAGTACACCAGGTTGGTGACGCTGTCCACGATCGTCACTTCCTCGTTGAACGCGGGCACCACCATGGTGAGCGGCTTGGTGTAGTCGCTGTCGTCGATGAGGTCCAGGTCCTCGACGAAGTGCCCCGCCACCCGCCGCCGCACCTGCCGCGCCGAGAGCAGGATCAGCAGCAGCATGTAGCCGTTGTACAGCAGGAAGTAGCCCAGGAAGACCGGCTGGAGTACCAGCCCGATCGCCGAGGCGATGGCGGTCAGGGTGGCGCCGCTCATGCCGTGTGGCGGGAGTCGGGCGGCTCGCGCCAGGCGGCGAGCATCCGCCCGACCCGGTCGCGCACCGCCCACTGCGGGTCGGTGCGCATCACGGCGTAGGCGGCGTCGTCGCCGAGTACCGCGAGGGCCAGCGCGGCGGGGAGCCGGCGGTCGGCGTCCTGGTCGGCGCGGGCCACCTCGCGCAGCGCCTCGACGTCGGTGGCGCGCCGGATGGCGGTGGCGGCCGCCGCGCGGCTGATGGCGAACGGCGCCGGCGGCTCGGTCCACTCCCCGCGCAGCAGCCGGACCGCGAACAGCGTGGCCCGCACCATCTCGTCGGGGTCGAGGAAGAACGGCTCCAGTGGGTCGGTGCCGGGGGCATCCCGGAAGCCGAGCGCGATCTCCTGCCGCACCCCCGGGTCGGGGTCGCCGAGCATCCCGGCCAGCCGGTCGAAGCGGCGCACGGCGGCCCAGGCGCCCACGGCGCGGCGCCGCACGGACACCGCCGGGTCCACCGTGAGCGCCTCGAGGCCCGGCTCGTCCAGCAGGTCCGGCCGCACCGCCCACAGCTCGCCCACCGCCTCGCGCACCGCGGGGGCCTGGCTCCGTCCCACCACCGCCAGGACCCGGCGCAGGTCGGGGTGGTGCATGTGCCGCGCGATGCGGGCGAGCAGCACCGCCTCCTGGCCGTCGCGGTCGAGGCCCAGCGCCAGGTCGAGGAAGGCGGGGAAGGCCGCCTCGGCCTGTTCGGCCACCGCCTTGAGGACGACGGGGTCCTCCTCGGAGCGGAGCAGCCGCACCAGGCCGGGAAGGCCCTTCTCCGGGGCCACCTTCTGGAACAGCGCCACCGCCGCGTGGCGCACGGCGCGGTTGGGGTCGGCCAGCGCGCGGGTGGCCGTCAGCTGCAACTCGTCCACGTCGAGCATCCCGCCGACGGCGGTGAGCGCCGCGGCGCGCACCTCGGGGCTGGGGTCGCTGCGCACCACGCTGAGCAGCGCGCTGCGGCTGCGCTCGCCCTGGAACACCCGCAGGCCGGCCACCAGCCGCACCCGCTGCTCGGGGGAGAGCACCCCGCGCATCCCCTCCGCGAGGGTCTGCTCCATCTGCTCCCGGCTGCTGCTGCCGAGCGCCCGCAGCTCCACGTGCCGCGCCTCGCGCAGCCGGAGCCCGAGCAGCCGGAACTCGGCGTCCTGCTTGAGCCGCTCGCGCAGCACCTCGCGCAGCTCCGTCTCGTCGGCCATCTCCACCACCCGCGCCACCAGGCTCTCCTGGTCGTAGGCGCCGAGCGCCAGCACCGCCGCCGCGCGGACCCCCACCGGCTGCTCCTGGTGGCAGATCGCGAGCAGCGCCACCTCGCCCGCGGGCGGCCGGAAGATCCCGGCCGCGAGCGCGGCGCGCTCCCGCACCAGCGGGTCCGGATCCTCGCGCAGCAGGGTGAGCAGCCGGAGCGAGGCGCTCTCGGTGCCCAGCCGCACCAGCCCGTCCACGGAGTGGGCCCGCACCGTGTTATCGGGATCGAGCAGCCCGTCGAGCAGGAGCGTCGCCGCGTCCGCCGCGCCAGTGCGGCCCAGCACCTCGGCGGCGGCGGCGCGGACCTCGGGGGCGCGATCGCGGAACAGCGAGGTGAGCAGCGGGATCGGGTGCGGTGCCCGGAGCCCGCCCACGGTGCGCACCAGCCGGGCGCGGCCGGCGGCGTCGTCCCGCTCGAGCAGGATGTCGATGATCGCGTCGAGCTGCAGCCGGTCGATGCGCGCCACCGCGCCGGTGATGGCGTCGGCGAAGTCGGGCCCCGCGTCACGGTAGCTGCGCACCAGCGGCGCCACCGCCGCGGGATCGCCCAGCTCGCCCAGGGCGCGCGCGGCGGCGATGCGGACCGCGTCGGTGTCGTCGCCCAGGAGTTCCACCAGCAGGGGCAGCGCGCCCGTCCAGCCGGCCTCCGCCACGCCCTCCGCGGCGGCGCTCCGCACCACCGCCTCCGGGTCGCGCAGCAGCCGGGAGAATTCGCGTTCGGCGCCGGCGGCGTGGATCAGGCCCAGCGCCCGGGCCGCCGCGGCGCGCACCAACGGCTCGCGGTCGGCGGAGCGGGGCAGGATGACGCCCGCCAGCTCCCGCCCGCCGAGGTCGCCGATGAGGCTGGTGGCCGCGGCGCGCACCCGGTCGTCGCTGTCGCCCAGGGCGTCGAGCGCGGCGGGCACCGCCTCGCGGATGCCGAGGGCGTGGAGCGCCTCCAGCGCATCGGCCCGGAGCCCGGGATCGGGGTCCTCGCGCACCCGCTCCACCAGCTCCGCGTCAAGGTCGCGGCGCTCGGCCTGGCGCACCGCCGCCACCACCGCGCGGCGCACCACCGGCGCATCGTGGTGCAGGTGCTCGGCCAGCAGCTCGCGCGCGCCCGCGATGCCGAACTTCACCAGCATCGCCTGGGTGTCCTCGGTGGCCTCACCCCGCTCGATGGTGGCCACCAGGCGGCCCGGCACGCCCAGCCGCTCCAGCGCCACCGCGGCGCGGATCCGGATCTCGGGGTCGGGATCGTCGAGCGCCACCGAGAGCGGGGCCTCCGCGCTGGGGCCGATCTGTTCCAGCGCTTCGACGCTCCGCATGCGCACCCACCACGCCGGGTCGCCCAGGGCGCGCACCAGCCGGTCGATCACCTCGCCGTCGGCGAACTGGCCCAGCGCACCCGCGATGCGGGCCCGGACGAACGGCGCGGGGTCGGAGAGCAGGTGATCGAGCAGGTAGGTGACGGCGCGCCGGTCGCCCAGCTTGCCCAGCGCCCCGGCCGCCTTGGCGCGCACCTCGTCGTCCATGTCCTTGAGGCCGGCGATCAGCACCGGGAAGGCGCGCTCCACCTTGAGCTCGCCGAGGATGTTGGCGGCCCAGGCGCGGGCGGGATGGCGGGTGGGGTCGCGCAGGAAGGCGAGCATCGGCTCCACCACGGCGTCGCCGTGGCGGACCAGGATGTCGGCGATGCGCGGCGCGAGCCAGTTCTCCGCCTGCTTGAGCGCGCCGACCAGCGGCTCCACCGCGCGGGGATCGCCGATGCGGGCGATGGCCCGCAGCGCGATCTCCCGCACGTCGGCGTCCTCGGTGCGGGTGGCCTGGATGGTCTCGAGCAGCGCCGGCACCGCCTTGGCGTTGCCCACCCGGCCCAGCAGCTCGGCGGCGAAGGCCCGCTCCCGCCACTCGCGCGCGGTGCGCAGCCGGTCGATGTACTTCTCGACCAGGCCCAGCCGGTCGTAGGTGTCGAGCAGCCAGGCGGGGCGGGCGGTGTGGCCGCGGGCCTGCTCCTCGAGGAGCGCCTCGAGGGCCTCGAAGTCGCGCAGGGTGCGGAGCTGGTGCAGCTCCGGCTCGAGCAGCGCCTTCTCCCGCTGGGCCAGCCCCGCCACCACGTCGCGGTAGAGGCCCTTCCGCCGCGCCAGCCCGCGCTCGACCCGCGCCAGCCAGGCGGCGTAGATGAGCCAGCTCACGATGCCGAGCAGGCCCAGCCCCACCACGGTGGCGGCGAAGATCAGGATGATGCGGAGCAGCGTCATGCCGGTCCCGCCAGCCGCTCGAGCAGCGCCGCCAGCGCGGTGATGTCCACCGGCTTGGCGACGTAGGCGTCGGCGCCGACCTCGCGGGCCCAGAACTCGTCGGCCGGCTGGTCCTTGGCGGTGACCATCACCACCGGGATCGCGGCGGTGGCGGGGGCCGCCTTGAGCTGGCGGCAGGTCTGGTAGCCGTTGAGCCGCGGCATCATGACGTCGAGGATGATCACCGCCGGCGCCCGCTCGGTGGCGAGCCGCAGGCCGGCCTCGCCGTCGGCCGCGGTCTCGACCCGCCAGCCGGCGGCCTCGAGCATCCGCCCGAGGAGCCGGCGCTGATCGGGGTCGTCGTCAATCACCAGGACGCGCTGGGTCACCGGCGGCTCCGTGAGGTGTCCACATCACAAAAACGACAGAAGGCCGCGGTGCCGGCGGCCTTCCGAATGTCGGGCAGCGGACCGCGGGTTGCCCTAGGATCGGGCATCATCCAGGAAGACCAGGGCCTGGCGGCGGCGCACCGCCGCCTCGAGCGCGTGGTACACCGCGGGGTCCAGGACACTATCGGCCAGGTCGCGCATGCGCTCCACCGCGGTGTCCGGGGGCATCTTCTCCTGGTAGGGGCGCGCGGTGGTGAGGGCGTCGTAGATCTCGGCCGCCGCCAGGATCCGGGCGCCCAGGCTGATCTCCTCCCCGCGCAGGTGGTCGGGGTAGCCCTGGCCGTCCCACCGCTCGTGATGGTTGCGCACGAAGGCGATCACCTCGCCCAGGTGCGCCAGCGGCGCCAGGATCTGGGAGCCGATCACCACGTGCTGCTTGACCTGCTCGTACTCCTCGGTGGTGAGCGGGCCTTCCTTGCTCAGGATGTCCTCGCGGATGCCGATCTTGCCGATGTCGTGCAGCCGCCCCGCCATGCGCACCTGCTCCACCTGCTCGTCACCCAGGCCCAGCTCGGCGGCGACCATCGCGCCCATGTCCGCCACCCGGGCGGAGTGGCCCCGGATGAACGGGTCCTTGGCCTCCAGCGCATTCACCAGCGCCTCGAGGGTGGCCACCGACAGGCGCTCGAGCTTGGCCCGCTCCCGCCGCAGCTCGGCGGTGCGGACCGCCACCTCTTCCTTGAGCCACTGGTTGAGGTTGGCCTGTTCGATCTGGCTGTCGCGGCGGCGGATGGCCCGCAGGATGGCGCGGGCCAGGTCGGAGAGGTCAATCGGCTTGGTGAGGTAGTCCATCGCGCCGCGCTGCATGCAGAGCGCGGCGGTGGTGGCGTCATTGACGGCGGTGAGCATCAGGACCGCCACCGTGGGCTCGATCTCCAGCACCTGCGGCACCAGGTCGATGCCGCTCTTGCCGGGCATCCGGACGTCGAGCAGCACCACGGAGACCTTCTGGCGTTGCAACACCCGCAACGCCTCGTCCCCCGACGCCGCGGTCACGACGTCGTACCCCTGCTGGTTCAGGAATTTCTTGAGCGCATTCCGGATCGGCTCCTCGTCGTCCACCACGAGGACGCTGATCGGGGCGTCGGCCAGGGGCACCGAATCTCCCGGGGGAAGTGGTCTTCGGGAACGCCTAAACCTTTGCCCCGGAAGATTATACTAGGGAAGGGGGGAGGGGGAAGGGGCTGCCGGGGTGGCGCCGTTCCGCCATCCCCGGGCCGCCCGCCCGGTCAGCCGACGAATTCCACCTGGACCGGGTGGGGGATGATCCCGGCGGCGTGGCCCCGCCGGAGCAGCTCCCGGACCGCCTCCCGGCCCCGGTCGCCGTAGTCCACCGTCCATTCATTCACGTACATCCCGACGAACCGGTCAGTCTTCTCGTCCCCGATGCCCCGGTTGAACTGCTTGGCGTGTTCCAGCGCCGGGCGGCGATGCTCCAGGGCGTAGACGATGCTGTCCTTGAGGTCCCGCGCCACCTGGGCCACCACCGCCGGGCCGAGGTCGCGGCGCACCACGTTGCCGCCGAGCGGGAGCGGCAGGCCGGTCTCGCCATACCACCACTCGCCGAGGTCGGTCCACAGGTGCAGGCCGCGCTCGTGGTAGGTGAGCTGGCCCTCGTGGATCAGCAGGCCCAGGTCCACCGTCCCCTCCAGCACCGCGTCCTCGATCTGGTCGAACGGCACCACCACCGCCTCGAACTCCGGCTGGAAGAGCTTGAGCGCCAGGTACGCGGTCGTCAGGGTGCCGGGGATCGCGATGCGGCGGCCGCGGGCCGCGGCACGCGGGTCGGCGGGGCGGGCGCTGGTCGAGACCAGCCGGGGGCCGTAGCGGTCGCCCATCGAGGAGCCGCTGTTGAGCAGGGCGTAGCGGTCGGCCAGGTAGGCGTAGGCGTGGATCGAGACCGCGGTCACCTCCAGCTCCCCCGAGAGGGCGCGGCGGTTGAGCGACTCGATGTCGGAGAGCTCGTGCGCGTAGCGCAGGTCGCCGGTGTCGATCTTCCCCTCGGCGAGCGCGTAGAACATGAAGGCGTCGTCGGAGTCGGGCGAATGGGCGACGTGAATGGTCCGGGGCATGGCAGGCATCGGCTGGGGAAGGCGGTGGCGGGGCGGGCTCAGTTCGCGCCCTGCAGCTGCTGCCGCAGGCTGTCGAGCATCTCGCGGTGCTCGGTGTACTCCGGGCGGCCGCTCTTGATCTCGCGGTCGAAGTTCTTCAGGAACGCGCCGCGGGCCTCGGCGGCGGCCGGGCCGTCGCCGCGCGCCTGGGCGACTTCCAGCCGCAGCAGGCTGGCGAAGAGGTGCGTCGGCGCCGCGGCCTGGATGGTGTCGGCCAGGGCCTCGGCGGAGGGATAGTCGGCCAGCTGGATGTAGATGGCGCCGGCGTGGTAGCGGGCGTCGGCGTCCACCTGGTCGAGCATGCCGTAGGCCTGGATCGCCATGGGCGCAAAGCGCAGCGCGCCGGCGGTGTCCCCGCTGCCGGCCATGGTCATGATGCGGTCGTAGAGCCGGAGGAAGCGCTCCCGCGGGGTCATCTGGCTGATGTCGGGCGGGGTGCCGCCGCCGCCACCACCTCCGGCGCCGGCCGCGGCGAAGGGCGCCTCGTTGCCGGCGTTGGCCATGTCCGGCGCGGCGGCGCGGGTGTCCTTGGTGCGCACGAACCAGGTGATCCCGCCCAGCGCCACCAACACCAGCACCCAGGCCATGATCCAGGGCGCCTGCTCCCCCGCGCCCCCGGTGATGGCGCGCCCGCAGCGATGGCAGTAGCGGGCGGTGGGGACCAGCGGAGCGTGGCAGGCGGGGCAGGCGGCGGGATTCGTCATAGGCGGGGGAATCTACGCCCGCCCCGTCCCCGGCGGTACGCCCGGATTGCCGACCACCCTACCGCCCTACCGCCCTACCGCCTTACCGTCCGCCTTGTCCCCTCCCCCCGGCCATCGTTAATGTGCAGCCAACCCGGAGGTTCCATGGCCCAGCCGCAGCAGCCACCGCCGGTTCCCCTGCCCAACGCTCCCACCGCGCGGCATCTCGGCGACCTCGCCCGGAGCCAGACGCGCTGGGGGGTGTACCTCGAGACCCGCACGGTGGGCACCATGGCCCACGGCCGGCTGCACTTCGTCGAGGGCTCCCGGCACAAGACCTCGGGCTGGATCTTCCGGGAGTGGACCGAGCGGGACATCCACGACCGGTTCAACGAGTTCAGCCCCATCGAGCTGTGGAAGATCCTCGAAAGCCTGGGATGACCCCTCCGCGACCCGCCGTCACCGACTTCCCCACCCAGCTGCGGGGGGCCTCCCGCGCCGACATCCTCGAGCTGGCCACCGAGTTCCAGGTGGATTTCCTCCGGCTCCAGTTCACCGACATCCAGGGCATCAACAAGAACGTGGAGGTGCCGCGGAGCCAGTTCGCCAAGGCACTGGACGGCGAGCTGATGTTCGACGGCTCCTCGATCGAGGGCTTCGCGCGGATCGAGGAGAGCGACATGCTCCTCGTCCCCGACCTCGACACCTTCCGCATCCTGCCGATGGACGACGAGGGCGGCCGGGTGGCGCGGCTCCTGTGCGACATCCACACCCCCGACCACGAGCCCTTCGCCGGCTGCCCGCGGCTGACGCTCAAGCGGCAGATCGGGCGGGCCGCCGCGCTGGGCTTCAACATGATGGCCGGCTGCGAGGTGGAGTTCTTCCTGTTCGAGAAGGACAGCCAGGGCAACCCCACCACGGTCACCCACGACGCGGGGAGCTACTTCGACCTGACCCCGGTGGACCGGGGCGAGGAGCTCCGGCGGCTGATCGTGCGCGACCTCGAGCTGATGGGCTTCGAGGTGGAGGCGGCGCACCACGAGGTGGCGCCGGGGCAGCACGAGGTGGACTTCCGCTACGCCGACGCGCTCACCACCGCGGACAACATCGCGACCTTCAAGTTCGTGGTGCGGAGCCTGGCCAACCGCCACGGCTTCGTCGCGTCGTTCATGCCCAAGCCGATCATGGGCCAGGCCGGCAGCGGCATGCACACCCACCAGAGCCTGTTCCGCGGCAAGGACAACGCCTTCTACGACCGGAAGACCGAGCACCAGCTCTCGGCGGTGGCGCTGGCCTACGTGGAGGGGCTGCTGCAGCACGCGCGCGGGTTCTGCGCCATCACCAACCCGCTGATCAACAGCTACAAGCGGCTGGTGCCGGGCTACGAGGCGCCGGTCAACGTCGCGTGGAGCATGCGGAACCGCTCCCCGCTGGTGCGCATCCCGGAGCGGCGCGAGGACGGCACCCGGTGCGAGCTCCGGATGCCGGACCCCTCGGCCAACCCGTACCTCTCGCTGGCCGTGCAGCTGGCGGCCGGCCTCGACGGCGTGGAGCGCAAGCTCGAGTGCCGCGAGCCGGTCAACCGGAACATCTTCCGGATGAGCTACCGGGACCGGCGGAAGTACCAGATCGACGACCTGCCCCGAGACCTGCACGAGGCGCTGGACCGGTTCGAGAAGGACGACGTGATCAAGGCGGCGCTGGGGGAACACCTCACGGAGCGCTTCCTCGAGGCCAAGCGCGAGGAAGTGGCGCTGTTCAACCGCGAGGTGACGGAGTGGGAAGTCCGGACCTACCTGGGACGCTACTGAGCGTGCCCGACTGGCGCCTCCGCGACCAGCTGCTCGCGGCCCTGACCCTCGGCGCCGCCGGCGGGCTGCTGGAGTCCGCGTCGCACCTGGTGTACCACCGCTTCTTCGGCGCCCGCATCCCGCTCGGCGCCTACCTCCTCTGGATGCCGGCCGCCGCCGACGCGGCCCTGCTGGCGGTCGTGGCCCTGCTGCTGTGGGGGCTGCACCGCGCCTGGCCCCGTGGCGTCACCCCCGCGCGCATGGTCGGCGTGCTGGTGGCCCTCGCCGCCCTCGCCCCGCTGCTCCGCTTCGACCGGGTGCTCGGCCTGGTGACGGTGGACCTGCTGGCCGCGGGCATCGGGGTGCAGGCGGCCCAGCGCCTGGGCCCCCGGCTCGCCGGGCTGCGCCGGGCCGCCGCGACCGCCGGGCCGGCCCTGCTGCTGCTCGTGGTGCTGCTGGCGGTCGGCGTCGAGTGGCGCTACCGGCGCCTGGAGCGGAGCGCGATGGCCGCGCTGCCCGCGCCGGTGGCCGGCGCCCGCAACGTGCTGCTGCTGGTGCTGGACACGGTGCGCTCGATGAACCTGAGCCTCTACGGCTACGACCGCGCCACCACGCCGGTGCTCGATTCGCTGGCGCAACACGGGGCGGTACGCTTCGACCGCGCCTACGCCACCGCGCCCTGGACCCTCCCCTCCCACGCCAGCATCATGACCGGCCACTGGGAGCACGAGCTCTCCGCCGACTGGCAGGTGCCCCTCGACGACGCCGACAGCACCCTCGCCGAGGTGCTGGACCGGGCCGGCTACCGCACCGGCGGGTTCGTCGCCAACCTGGCGTACCTCGGCCGCAACATGGGGATCGACCGGGGCTTCGCCCGCTACGTCGGGCACCAGGCCGGGGTGATCCAGGTACTGCGCAGCGCGGCGATGACCACCTGGGTCACCAACTGGCCCGGCATGGCGCGGATCCTCCCCCCGATGCGGGAGGACTACCGGCGCAAGACGGTGCGCGAGGTGAACGCGCTGTTCCTCGACTGGCTCGATGCCACGCCGGGCCGGCCCTTCTTCGCCTTCCTCAACTACTTCGACGCGCACCACGGCTACCTGCCGGCGGCGCCGTTCGACACCAGCTTCAGCAGCCCCGCCTACCCGCCGCCGCCGGTGCCCCGCCACGGCGGCACCGACCCCAAGGAAAACCCGCGCCCCATGCGGGAGTACGACCAGGCCATCGCCACCATCGACCACGAAATCGGGCAGCTGCTCGCCGCGCTGCGGGCGCGCGGCGAGCTGGAGCAGACGGTGGTGATCGTGACGGCGGACCACGGGGAGGAATTCGGGGAGCACGGCATGTACGGGCACGGCCACACGCTCTACACGCCGGGGCTGCAGGTGCCGCTGCTGGTGCTGGGCCCGGGGCTGGACTCCGCGCCGCCGGAGGTGCCGGCCGCGGTCAGCCTGCGCGACCTCCCCGCCACGGTGCTGGAACTGGCGCTGCGCCGCGGGCCCGCGCCCTTCCCCGGGCACTCGCTGGCCCGCTACTGGGAGGGCGCCGCGCCCATCGGCCCCGACTCGCTGCTGGTGGGGTCCCGCTATGCCGCCAACCGGGCCGACTGGTATCCGACGTCGAAGGGGGACCTGAACGGGGCGGTGGCGGGCGCGGACCTGTACGTGCGGGAGGCGGACGGCCACGAGGAGCTGTTCGACGTCCTCAGCGACCCGTGGCAGGGCAGCAACCTCGCGGGCTCCGCCGGGCGGGACTCCGCGCTGCAGGCGTTCCGCGGGCTGCTGGAGCGGACCGTCGGGCCGCCGGTCCCGGTGCGCCGCTAGCCGACCCGGCCGCTCACGGCTCGGGATCGAGCGCGAGGTGGATCAGCTCGCGCACCAGCACCTCCGGCTTCTCCTCCTGCATGTGCAGCCCGGTGCCCCAGATCGTCTCCGCCGAGAAGTCGGGTATCCGCTGCTGCAGGGTCTGCACCCGGCCCACCCCGAGACCCTGCCCGCCATCGAGCCGGGGCCCGCCCGCCAGCAGCAGGCGTACCGGCTGCCGGATCTCGTAGAGCCGCGGCCGGAAGGACTCGGGTTCCACGCTGTTCTGCATCCCCTTGAGCGCGCGCAGCACCGCGCCGAGGTCGCCGGCGGTCCCGGTGGTGTAGCCGTTGATCACGCTGTCGGTGACCCAGGTGCTGTCCACCGACGACCCGATCAGCCCCTTCCGCAGCTCCTTCCGCACCCGCCCCCGCCCGCCGAACAGCTTGATCAGCCAGGCGAAGCGCAGCGCCTGCTGCACCCCGCCGACGGCGGCGGTCTCCAGGTTGGCTCCCTCCACCAGCAGCACCCGCCGCACCAGGTCGGGCCGCAGCCACGCCAGCCGCAGCGCCATCGCGGTGCCGACGGCGTGCCCCATCACCACCGCGTGCTGCGCGCCCAGCGAGTCCATCACCGCCCCGATGCGGGTGGCCTGCGCGTGCAGCGAGTAGTCGGCCTTGCCCCCGGGATGGCCCGAATGGCCCACGCCGAGCGGCTCGATCACGATCGCGCGGATGCCCGCGGCGGCCAGTTCCGGCAGCACCCGGCGGAAGGCGAACGCCGGGCTCACCAGCCCGGGGATGATCACCACCGGCGGACCGCTGTCGGGCCCCATGATCGTGACGGTGAGCGTCTCGGCCGGCGCGGTGGGGATGGATCGCACCAGCGAGTCGGCGGGCAGCGCGCCGGCGAGGGTCAGCGCGGTGACGAGGGGCAGCAGCATGGCCGGAATTTCACCTTGGAGCCCCGGGCAAGGCAAACGCCCCCGGCAGTACGAGTGACACGTATCTGAACGACACGATCGAGCCAGTTCTGGGCCGGTGCCCCGGAGCGTACGGCAATCCTGACCCCGGGATGGGCGGCTCGGCGAAGCATCACAAGTTCATGAAGGACAATGATTTGTGGTGTCGATGCGGGCCGGCCCCCGCCCCGCCTGCGCGCGCCCGCCTGCCCCCGCCTGTCCGGCCCGACTGTTGCCGCTACAGGCGCGGCGTCCTTCACGACTCAACACGGCAGGCGGTCTCGAATGAGCGATATCCTGGTCGGCACTCGGCAGACGGTGATTCTCGCCGCGGGCAATGGCTCGCGGCTCTCGGCCTCGCGCGGGAACCTGCCCAAGCCGCTGGTCCGCGTCGCGGGACGCACCCTGATCGAGCACGCGCTCGACCAGGCGGTCGCCGCCGGGGTGGAAGAGGCGGTCATCGTCACCGGCAACGCCGCCGACCAGATGCGGGCCCACCTGGAGACCGTGGACCTGCCGCTCCGGATCACCGTGGTGCACAACCCGCGCTACCACGAGCCCAACGGGGTCTCGCTGCTGGCCGCGGCCCCGCACATCACCGGCGCGTTCTACCTGCAGATGGCCGACCACGTCTTCGCCCACCCGGTGCTGCGCGTCCTCGACGCCGCCGAAGGGGTGGCGGCGGGTCACAGCCGGCTGCTGGTGGACTACCACCCGGTGAACCTGGACGAGGACGACGCCACCAAGGTCTGCACCACCGGCAACGCCATCACCGCCATCGGCAAGGATGTCTATCCCTACGACGCGGTGGACACCGGCTGCTTCCGGCTGGAGCCCGAGATCTTCGCGGCCCTGACCGAGGTGGCCCGGCACGAGCCGCCCTCGGTGACGCTCGGGATGCGGCGGCTGATCGCCGCGGGCCGCTTCGCGGCGGTGCCGCTCACCGGCGTGCGCTGGACCGACGTGGATACCCCCGAGGACTACGCCAAGGCCGAGCTGCTGCTCGGGGCGCTGCGGCGCCGCAGCCTGGAGCGGGGCGCCACCGTGGCCGCCTGACGCGCACCCGCGTCCGGCATCGCACCGCACCGCGGGCGACCCTTCGGGGTCGCCCGCGCTGGTTTTCGGGGGATCAGGATCCGCGCGGGGCGGGCTCGGGGCCGCCGAAGAGCAGCCACTGCACCACCGCGGTGACCCCGGAGACGCTGAAGATCACCGCGCACCAGGCCAGGGCCACCTCGGTGAGCCCCAGCAGCGCGGCAGGCAGGTACAGGAAGGTGAAGAAGTCCCGCCGGCCGGCCATCTCCACCGTCTCCTTGAAGGCCCGCCAGGGGCCGCGGCGGCTTCCGGAGGCGATGGGGGCGGGATCGGCCTGGCCCCGCCAGCGGATGCTGGTGACGCTGCCACTGCCGCCGCCGCGCAGCACCAGGGCCGCGTAGAGCGCCACCTGATACACCACGTGCAGCGGGGCGCCGATGGCGGCCATCCAGCCGGCCGCGGCAGAGCCGTCGCGCCACAGGGCCCAGCCCGCCACCGCGAAGAACCCCACGTTCACCACGTCGTCGCCCACCTGGTCCAGCCATTCGCCCAGGCGGGAGCGGATGTACTTGAGCCGCGAGATCTCGCCGTCGCAGCCGTCGAGGATGGACTGCACCTGCAGCAGCACCGCGCCGGGGAGCAGCATCGCCGCGCCGCCCCACGCCACCAGTCCGATCGCCGCGAGGCCGAACACCAGCGCAATCAGCGTCATCTGGTTGGGGGTGAGCGGGGTGTTCACCAGCAGCCGGGTGATGCGGAGCGAGACCGGCCGGTTGATCGTCCGGCTCACCAGCCCGTCGGTGGCCTTGAGCAGCGCGGCGAACAGCTGGTCCTCGGCGGCGCGGGCGCTGGCCGCGTCGTGCACCGCGACGACGAAGTCGTCGGGATCGCGCGGGGCCTGCTCGAGATCGCCCTGCCAGCCGGCCCGCCGCAGCCGGCGCGGCAGCATCCGGTGCCACACCAGGCCGGCCCGCGCGGTGAGGACCGGGGCCGGCCCCGGCACGGTGTCGGGGACGAGGGCCAGCGCCAGCCGGCCGTCGGGGGCCAGCCGCGCGAGCAGCTCGGCCGGCAGCGCCACCTCGGTGATCCCCGCGTCCTGCAGCGACAGCAGCTGCCGCAGCAGCACACTCAGGCCGGCGACGCGGGTGAGCGGGTCGCCGGCGGTGGCGGGGCGGAGCAGCGCACGCGCGGTCATGCCGCGGCGCCCCGCGGCTCGCGCCGCAGCAGGGCCAGCAGGTAGAGGTTGAGCACCGTGGCGCAGATGACGAAGTACATCGCCAGCGCCGGCGGCCACCAGGCACTCGCCGCCAGCAGCAGGTAGCCGAGCGCGAAGTGGGTCCCGATGCCCTGCAGGGTCCAGGCGCGCATGCGGCCGGCGTGGCGGGCACGGAAGGCGGCGGGATCGGCCACCGGCGGGATGGCCAGCGCGGCGTGCTGGGCCCGGCTGTACTGCAGGTACACCGCGAGCAGCAGCGCCTCGCGCCAGCGATGCGCGCGCCACGCGGCGGCGCGCTGGGCCTCGAGCAGGCCCAGGTCCTCCTCCCGCTCGCGATAGCCGGCGCCCACCCGGGCGATGTACCGGGTCTTGGTGTGGTCGAACAGCGCCGACTGCACCGCCGAGCTCACCACGCCGGCGAGCGCCAGCAGCCACAGCCAGCGGTTGCCGGCCAGGCCCACGATCAGGGCCCCGGCGCCGGTGCCGATGGCGATGCCCACCACGTAGTCCGCGACGCCGTCGAGGATGGCGCCGTAGGTCGAGGAGATGCCCCTGGCCCGCGCCAGCTGGCCGTCGCAGCAGTCGAGCACCACGGAGGCGAACAGCAGCAGGCCCGCGCCCACCCGCCACGCGGGGCGGGCCACGGCGTTCGCGGCCACCACGCCGGCGGCGACGCCGACGAAGGCGGAGAGCAGGGTGACCTGGTTGGGCGTGATGGGGGTGCGGACCAGGAGCGCCACCACCCGGCGGGCGAGGGGCCGGTGGATGCGCTCATCCACCCACTCCTCCACTTCCGGCGGCTTGGCCGGCCGCGCCTCAGCCGGTGAAGCGGGCCCGGGCATCCTCGAGGTCGGCGAGGTCATCAATCTCGGTCCATTCGTGGTGGCCGATCGGAACGGTCCGGAAGGTAACTCCCGCATGGATCATCCGCTGGAAGGCGTCCTCGTAGTAGCCCTGGGTGTCGCCGGCGTCGCGCATCGCCTCGAGGGTGGCCCAGAAGATCGGCAGCGCCAGCCCGGCTACCTTCTGGATCCCGATGGACTCGCCGGCGCAGCTCGCGGGGTCGAGCGGCTTGGCCAGGCGGCGCACCGCGCCGGTGGCGTCCAGCTGGGCCTTCATCTCCTCGCCGCCCAGCAGCGTCTCGGTGTCCAGCAGCAGGGTGGCGGGGGCGGGGTCGGCCACCAGCCGCGCGAGGGCGTCGCCCGTCAGCACCACGTCGCCGTCGCAGATCACGATGCCGCTCGCCCCCGCCGCCTCCCGCGCGGCGAGCACGCTCATGCAGTTGCCGGTGGTGGCGTAGGCGTCGTTGGCCGCCAGCCGCACCGGCACCGGCGGCGGGCAGCGCTCCAGGTGGGCCGCCACCTGCGCGGCGCGGTAGCCGGTCACCACCACCGCGCGGGCGATGCCCGCGGCGGCGATCCGCTCCAGCTGCCGGTCGAGGATGGTGCGGCCGCCCACGTCGAGCAGCGGCTTGGGCGTCTCGTCGGTGAGCGGGCGGAGGCGCGAGCCAAGCCCCGCGGCGAGGATGATCGCGGTGAGGTCCATGCGGGGGACGGGGCGGCCCGGCGGGGCCGCCCCTCGAGGGTCAGACGGGGAGGCCGGCGATCGCGGCGACCGCCTCGAGGAAGCGGTCGATGGTCGCGAGGTCGAGGTGGCCCATGTTGGCCACCAGGAAGCTGTCGTGGCTCACCGGGCCCTTGCCGCGGTACACCCGGAAGCCGCGGGCCCGCAGGTCGGTGTTGAAGGAGTCGAAGCTGAGCCCCGGGGGCAGCTGCGCCACCGTGAGCGAGAGCGCGCTGCCGGGCCCGTCGTACCGCAGCCGGAGGCCCAGCCCCAGCAGCCCGGCGCGGAGCCGCGCGTTGAGGACCTGATAGTGCGCCCGCCGCCCCGCGACGCCGCCCTGCTCCACCAGCTCGGCCAGCGCCGCGTCCAGCGCGGCCACCGCCGGCACCGGCGGGGTGAACGGGGTCTGCCCGTTCTCCTGGAACGAGGCCCGGTAGCGGCGCAGATCGAGGAACATCGAGCGGGGCCGGATGTGCGCCGTCTCCTGCCACAGCTCCGGGCGCACCACCACGAACGAGGCGCCGGCCACGCCGTGCAGGCACTTGTTGGCCGAGCCGATCGCCACCGAGGCCCGGCTCCGGGCCATGTCGAAGTCTTCGGCCCCGACGCTGGAGACGACGTCCACGAAGTAGCGGATGTGCCGCGGCGCCAGCAGCCGCCCGACCTCGTTGACCGGGTTCATCCGGGCCACGCTGGTCTCGTGGTGCACCATCGCCACCGCGCGGATGCGGGGGTCGTGGTCCAGCATCCCCTGCAGCTGCTCCAGCACGATCGGCTCGCCCCAGTCGTAGCGCAGGTGGCTCATCGGGATGCCGAGGCACTGCGCCATCTCCGCGATGCGCTCGCCGAAGGCGCCGTTGGACACCACCAGCAGCCGCTCGTCCGGGCCCACGAAGGTGGCCAGCGTGGCCTCGGTCGCGCCGGTGGCGCCGCTGCCCGTCAGCAGCACGTCGTGGTTGGTCGCGCCCACGATGGCCTTGAGCCGCTCCACCACCCGGCCGAGCAGGGTGACGAAGGCCTCCTCGCGATGGGAGATGTCAGGCGCCGCCAGCGCCGCCTTGACCCTCGGCGAGGTGCTGCAGGGACCCGGGCAGAGGAGGACGACCTCCTCGGCCGCCGGCTCCAGCACCGGGACCGCCAGGACGGGCTCGACCGCAGGCCGGACCGCACGTGTCAGGTTGTCCAGCGCGGCGTGTGCTTTCATCACGCAAGGTCACTCCGGGGAGGGGCCGGAACTCCAGCGGCACTCATCCCCATAAGGTGTTTTACGACAACTACTTGCCAGCACACAACGAGGGCGGACCGGGCGGGATGGTCACGAGCCGGTTTCGGAAGCGTAGCTCTTGCAGCAGGTTCTGCGCCTGCGGGTCAGTTACACCTTCATGAAGGAGGCGGGGCGGGCCCCTACCGGCCGACCGCCCAGCGGGCGCACTCGCCCAGCCATGCAGCAGTTCGCCAGGGATCCGGAGAGGGTCGCGGCGCGTGGCCGCTGGCGAGGCGCGCCGCGAGGAAGTCCGCAATCCGCGCGGCGCGGGCATCCCAGGTGAGGTCGCGGGCGGTGGCGAGGGCGCCGGCGGAGAGCCGTGACGCCTCAGCCGGGTCGGCGGCGAGCCGCCGCAGCGTGGCCACGGTGGCCGCGACGTCGCCCGGGGGGACCAGGGCGGCGTTCTCGCCGTCGCGCAGCAGCTCCGCGGTGTCAGGCGCGCGCGGGGCCACCAGCACCCGCCCCGCGGCCAGGTACAGGAACAGCTTGATCGGGAGCACGGTGTTGCCGTGGCGCTCGAGCGGGGCCAGGCTGGGCGGCACGATGAGCACGTCGGCGGCGTAGAGCCACGGCGCCAGCTCCCGGAACCGGAGCCAGGGCACCACGGTCACGTTGGGCAGCGCCCGCGCCGCCCGCTCGACCGGCCCCTCCGACTCGGAGCCGACCAGCACCAGCGACAGCTCCGGCATCTGCCGCGCCGCCTCGAGCAGCAGCTCGAGTCCCTTGCGGGCATTCACCCGCCCGCTGTACACGACCGTGAAGCGGTCGGCCGGGTGGCCCAGCCGCTGCCGGGCCTCGGCGCGAGAGAGACGGGGCTCCATCCGTGCCGGGTCCCAGCCGTTGTGCGCCACCAGGGTGGCGGCGGCGGGGATGCCGAGCCGAAGGTAGCTCGCCTCGGCATGGGCGGAGTGGAAGACGGCGCCGACCAGGTTGGGGTGCCGCAGGATGTGGCGCAGCAGCGGCTGCAGCGGGGGAAACTGGTCCCCCCAGGGACGGAAGTGCTCGTACACCACCCGCCGCCCGGCGCCGAGCATGGCCCACGCGCCGGGCAGGTTCCGGGTGTAGCAGAGGTCGGCCGCCTGCGCGGCGGGGTGGTGCCGCGCGCGCAGCGCATGCGACCACTTCTCGGGGCCGCGGAGCCCGCGGTAGCGCAGCCGCAGGTGCTCCACCCGGAAGTCGCCGCCGACCTGGTAATACTCGCGGAGGGGAGCGGGGTCGCCGGGACCGGTGCGGTCGCCGGGGACCAGCAGTGTCAGGTCCAGGCCGCGGCGGGCCAGCGCGGCCACGGTGTTGACCACCTGCTCGGTGTCGGCGCCGGTGCCGGGCACCGGGGTGTCGAAGCTGTAGAGGATGTTCAAGCCGGGCAAGCTAGGATTCCGAACCGCCCTCCGCCAGTAAGGGAGCCCCGTGACCGACGGCCCGATCGACGCGAAGCACGAGCTGAAGCGCGGCCTGTGGTGGATGGGCGGGGCCACCCTCGCCATGCGCCTGCTCGATGTCGGCGGGACCCTGCTGGCACTGCGCTTCCTCGGGCCGGCGGAGATGGGCCTCGCCACGCTGGCGTGGAGTTTCAGCGTGGCGCTGGAGGCGTTCAACGGCCTCGGGGTGGGGCAGGTGGTGGTGCGGCAGCGGGAGCTGACCCACGCGGAGCTGTCGGGGCTGTTCTGGTTCTGCACCCTGCTCGGGGTGGCCGCGGTGGCGGTGATGGCGCCGGTGGCGCCATTCCTGGCCCTGTTCTACTCCGATCCGCGACTGGGCCCGATGATCGTCGTGAGCGCGGCCAAGCTGATCTTCGTCGGCGCGGCGGTGGTCCCGCTGCAGCTGCTCACCCGCGACCTCGACTTCCGCACCGCCGGCGCGGCGCAGACCCTCGCCACCCTCGGCGAGGCGACGACCAAGGTGGTCCTGGTCGCCGCGGGGTTCGGGGCCTGGGGGCTGGTGCTGGCCAACGTCTCGCGGGGCGTGTTCCTCTGCCTGGCGCTGTGGCGGCTGGCGCCGTTCCGGCCGCTCCGCACCGCCGCCGACCGCGCCACCCGCGCCGCGGTGCGCTTCGGGCTCCGGGTGGCGACCGCCAGCATCCTCTACAACGTCTACCGCAACCTCGACTTCCTGCTGATCGGGCGGGTGCTCGGCAGCCGGGTGGTGGGCATCTACCGGGTGGCGTTCGACCTGGGGATGACGCCGCTGGAGATCGTGCTGCAGCTGGTGAACCGGGTGCAGTACCCCATCTACGCCCGGCTGCGCGACCACCGCGACGAACTGGTGCAGGCCTTCAACCGCAGTGCCCGCTCGCTGCTGCTCATCCTGGGCCCGGTGGCGGCGCTGATCTGCTTCGGCAGCGCCGACATCCTGGCGCTCATCTCCGGCGGCAAGTGGCTCGCCGCGGTGCCCATGATCCAGGTGCTGGTGTGGGCCAGCCTGCTGCGCGGCCTCTCCCAGCTCTTCCCCCAGCTCTACAACGCGGCGGGCTATCCCGGCTACTCGGTCATCGACAGCCTGGTCACCGGGCTCACGCTGCTGGCCGGCTTCTCGCTGGCGCTGTGGCTGGCGCCGCCGGAGAGCGGCGCGCTCTGGGTGGCGTGGGTCTGGCTGCTCTCCTACCCGCTCCCGCTGGCAGTGCACTTCCGCCTGGCGCGCGACTGCGCCCCGATCACCGCCCGCGGCATGGCGGGCGCCCTGGCGCGGCCTGCCCTGGGCATAGTGCTGGTCTCGCTGCTGCTGGCGGTGGTCTCGCGGGCGCGGGCGCTGGTGGGGGCGCCGGCGCTCTCGCTGGCGCTGCTGGTGGCCTGCCTGGCGGTGGGCTACACGCTCTACCTGCGTGTGGCGATGGGACTCCGGCTCTCCGACCTGGCGCCGAGCCGCCCCAACCCCGCCTAACGCGCCGCCAGCCACTCCCGCAGGAATTGGAGCATCCGCGCCCGGGTGCCGCCGTCGGCGCCGAGCACGTAGCGGTCGGTGAAGCCGCGGGCCGCCGCGGCGCAGCAGCCGGGCTCCGCCAGGCCGCGCGCCACCTGCGCCAGCGCCTCCTCGAACGACCGGGCCCGCAGGCCGCCGATCTCGCCCGGGTCCAGCTTCCACACCTCCTCGGCTCGCTTGCGGGTCTCCGCCCGCAATCGCCCTCCCTTCCAGCGGCGGTACTGGTACACCGCCTGCCCCGGGGCATGCGGGTCCAGGTGCACCGACGGCTTGCCGGTGTGGTACCAGGCGTTGAGCAGCGAGGAGTAGTTGGAGACCAGCACGTCGGCCAGCAGCAGGTCCACCAGCGAGTCGGGGTGCTCGTCCTTGAAGCGGAGCTGCACCCCCGGCCGCCCGGCGATCGCCGCCTCCAGCTGCCGCAGGTAGGCGGGCTCGAAGCGGTGCCGGTCGTGCATGCGGAGCAGCACGCCCGCGCCGCGCGCCTCCACCTCGGCAAAGAGCCGGGCCAGCAGCGCGGCATCGTCGCCCCACTGCGCCAGCGCCGCGCCGTGGTGCCACGTCAGGCCGAGCAGCACCAGCGGCCGGGTGAGGTCCACGGTGTAGCGGTCGGCGGCCAGCGCCGCCAGCGCGGCGCGGTCGAGGGGCTGGTGCCCCGGCCGCAGCAGGTCGCTGTAGGCGGAGCCGAGTGCCACCACGTTTTCCGGTGCCAGGCCGGAGTGGCGGATGCGGTAGTCGCGATCCCACGCGCCAACCGCCTGCCAGCGGAAGCGCGGGTTGGGCCGGGTCACGTCGCCGACCAGCTTGCCCAGCTCCCGGCGCATGGTGGAGAGATCGTCGATCCGCCAGCCGAAGCCGTGCCACAGCACCAGGAGCCGCGGCGCGATCGCGGTGTCCGGCAGGTGGTTGTCCACGATCAGCAGGTCGAAGCCCTCGCGCGCCAGCGTCCGGGCCAGCCCCGGGGTGGCCCGGTCCACCAGACGCGCGTCCAGCGGCAGGAACCGGTTGACCGGCTCCGCGAGGTAGCGCGCCGGCTCCGGCAGCGCCACCGTCAGCGCAATGTCCGGCTCGGCGGCGAGCGCCAGCGCCAGCGCCTGGGTATCGGCCTGGAAGCCGCTGGACCAGATGCACACCCGGAGCGGCGCGGTCATCGCGGTCATCGCGGTCCCAGGGCGCGGGCCTCGTCGTACAGCACCTCGAGCGCCGCGACCCGGGCGCGCACGTCGTACTCCCGCAGCATCTTCTGGCGCGCGGCCGCGCCCAGCCGGGCGCGGAGCGCGGCGTCGGTGACGACCCGCTCCAGCCGTTCCGCCAGCGTGGCCACGTCGCGCTCGGGGACCAGGAAGCCGGTCACGCCGTCGTCGATGATCTCGGGGATGCCGCCGTGCCGGGTGCCGATGGGGACCACCTCCGCGGCACTCGCCTCCTTCACCACGATCAGGCCCGACTCCCGGTTGCCGGCGCGGTCCACCACGCTCGGCGCCAGCAGCACGTGGCTCTCCGCCAGCCGTGCCGCCACCGCCGCGGGCGCCTGCGGCCCCGGGAACCGCACCCGGTCGCCGACGCCGTGGGCGACGGCCATCCGCCGGAGGGCAGGGCCGCGCTCCCCGTCGCCCACGATCACCAGCTCCAATGCGGGGTGCCGCGCCGCTACCTGCGCGAACGCCTCGAGCCCGTACTCGAAGCCCTTCTTCTCCACAAAGCGCCCGATCATCACCACCCGGAGCGGCGCGGCAGGCTTCGTTCCCGGCTGGAAGGCGGCGAGGTCCACCCCCAGGCGGTGCACCCGGAGCCGCTCGGCGGGCACCCCCTGTGCGACCAGCAGCGTCCGCAGCTCATCCGAGGCACAGAGCCCGAGCGTCATCCCGGCCAGGACCTTCGGCCCCTGCCAGGCGTAGCGCAGGTGCTGCGGCAGGAACCGTCGCGGGCTCGCGAGCAGTGGCACGTCGTATCCGTGGAAGGTCACCACCAGCGGCAGCCGGTGACGCCGGGCGAAGGGACGGGCATACACCGCCCCCAGGCCGAAGTGGGCGTGCACCACCGCAAACGTCCGCGCCCGGAAGCGGGCGTCGAACCGTGCATCCCGGCAGAAGGCCGGATACAGGAGCCCGCCCACATGCACCGGCGCGAACGGGAACCGCTCGGCGAGCAGCCGGCGGCGGCAGAACACCTCCACCTCGTAGCGGGCGTGATGCCGGATCTCCTCGTAGACGAACGTCTGCGAGTAGGGCAGGAACCTGGTGCTGAACAGTGCCACCGCATCGGGCATGGCCGCTCCGCCCGGGGGGAGGTCCCGGCGCGCCGCCTGCGGGAGCCGGTGGATGGGAGGACTGGGGAAATCGTGGGGCCGACTGCGGCGGAAGGTAGTGCCGGCGGGAAGGGCCCGCCACGCCCGGCGCGCCCGTACCGCCGGGCTGCGCCCCCCCTTAGTATTCCGCCGCACCGTACCGGGAGTCCGCCCCTGTCGTTCCGCCTGCTTGTTGTCTGCCTGCTGGCCGCCGCGCCGGCGGCGCTCCACGCCCAGGACAGCATTCCCCCCGCCCCGCGCGACTCGGCGACCCCGCCGATCGGCGGTCCGCCGCTCGGGCGGGACTCGGCATTCGGGCCGGTGGGCGTGGTGGTGGACACCGGGCCCCGCATCATCCGCAAGATTCGGATCGTCCGGGACGACGTCTTCGACGGCGCGGATGCCCACAAGTGGTACGGCAAGATCGGCAACGGCCTGCACATCATGACCCACGAGGGGATCATCGCGCAGGAGGTGCTGTTCAAGGTGGGCGAGCCGTACGACTCGGTGAAGGCCGCCGAGATGGCGCGCAACCTCCGCGCCCGCGGGCTGTTCCGGAAGGTGGAGGTGGACACCGTGCCCACGGACTCCGGCGTGGTGCTGCGGGTGATCACCAAGGACGGCTGGAGCACCCAGGCCGATGTGCGCTTCCGCAGCGCCGGCAGCCAGACCGACTGGCAGCTCGCGCTGATCGAGCGCAACCTGCTCGGTACCGGCACCCGTTTCGCCACCAAGTACCGCCACACCCCCGACCGCAACTCGCTGAATTTCCAGTTCCTGCAGCCGCGGCTACTGGCGAAGACGGTCTCGCTGGGGGTGCGCTACGAGACCCGCTCCGACGGCGACCGGGGACAGGTGGCCGTCGAGCGGCCCTTCTTCAGCCTGTCCGATCGCAACGGGATCACCACCCTGTTCGACGCGCGCAACGAGCGGGTGCTCCAGTTCCGCGACGGCGTCGGCGATCCCTCCGACTCACTCCGCCGGCGCTTTGCGCTCGGCCGGGTGGAGGCGGCGCACGCGGTGTACGCCAGCCCCAAGGGCTACCTGCGGGTGGGCCTCACCGCCCAGGTCCGGCGCGACGACTACAACGCCTGGCCCTCCAACACCATCAGCCGCGACATCACCGGCACGGTGGGGCCGTTCCTCGAGTGGCGCCGCGCCAACTTCGCCGTCACCAGCGGCTTCGCCCGGGTGGGCCAGGACGAGGACGTGGACCTGAGCACCTTCGCGCGGATCCAGCTCATGGCCGCGCCCGAGGCGTTCGGCTACCGCAAGGACGGGCTCGGCGGCCTGGCCCAGGTGCGGCTCGGCACCCAGCTGGCGCGCGGCGGCTTCATGTGGCTGGATGGCCGGGTCAACGGCGTGGTCACCTCGGCCGGCCTCGACTCCGGCTCGGTGGTGCTGGGCAGCACCGTGGTGCTCAAGCCGGCGCGCGGCCAGCTGGCGATCGGGCACGCCGACATCGGCTGGATCAAGAACCCGCTCCCGGGCACCGAGTTCGACCTCGGCTTCGCGGTGGGGCCGCGCGGCTTCCCCATCCATGCCTTCACCGGCGACCGGACCTACTTCAGCACCGCCGAGTACCGGGTGATCCTGGCCAACGAGGTGCTGAAGACCCTGGCGATCGGCGTGGCCGGCTTCGTGGACCACGGCGGCGCCTGGTACGCCGGCGCCAAGCGCCGCACCGGCACCAATCTCGGCCTCGGGATCCGGCTCGGCCCCTCGCGCGTGGCCGACGCCAACCAGACCCGCCTCGACCTGGCCTACCGCTTCAAGAACGACCAGGAAAAGGCCGGCTGGGTCTTCGTGATCGCCTCGGGCCTGACCTTCAACACCACCCCGCGCGGGCTCTAGCCCCCCGGCTGGCGCCCCGCCCACCCACGGGTATCATTGCGGCCATGACCTCGCCTGAGACGCCCGACTCCGCGCCCGCCCGGCCCCGCCGGGCCTGGAAGCGCTACGTGGCACTGGCCTTCCTGCTGCCGGTGCTGGTGCTTGCGCTGTACACCTGGCTGGCGGTGCACTGGGACTACTCCAACGGCTTCCGGAGCGGGATGCTGCAGAAGTTCTCGCGCAAGGGATGGCTCTGCAAGACGCACGAGGGCGAGCTGTGGCAGTCGGTGGTGGCCAACGTGGCGCCGAACATCTGGGAGTTCACCGTGCGGGACGACCGGATCGCCCGCCAGCTCGATACGCTCGTCGGCCAGACGGTGCGGGTGCACTACACCGAGCACCGCGGCGTGCCCACCACCTGCTTCGGCGATACCCGTTACTACGTGGACAGCGTCGCGGTGGTCGCCACGCCCGCGGCGCCGGCCGCCCCGGCGCTCCCGGCGCCCGCGCCCTCAGCGCCCGCCCAGTAGCGCCGTCTCCGGCGGCGCCGGCTCCGCCGCCGCCGCATCGCCCGCCACCACCGCCTCGCGCACCGCGAGGCGCGGCAGGTCCGGGTCCCCCACCAGCGATCCCGTCAGCCGCACCCGGATCCCCACCAGCTCCCGGAACCACACCGGGGCGGGGCCGCCGTCCGCGCCGGTCAGCAGGACATGGGAGACGTTGCCGTCGTCGTCCGTCACCATCAGCAGCGGCGGGATGCCGCCGCTGACGCAGCGGGTGGCGCAGCCGCGGTGCACCGTGTGCCGCGCCGGCTTCATCACCCCGAGCCAGCACTTCGCGTCCACGATCTCGCCGGTGAGCGTGGCCTCCACCGGTGCGGCCGGCGGCGGCAGCAGCGAGGCCAGGCCGGGGCCCGCTGCGGGCGCATCGTGCACGCTCCCCGCCTCCACCTCCAGCATCTCGAGCCCCGCCCGCGCGATGCGGGTACCGCTGAGCTCCACCCAGGCGCCGTCGTGTCCCTGCACCAGCGCGTCGGCGCCATGCTTGCCCGCCGCCACCAGCAGGTACCGGGTGTAGGCCCGCTCCCGCGCATCGCCGCCGGTGGCGGGTACGTACAGCGCCGGGTAGGGGCGCAGGCGCAGCTCCCCCGCCACCGCCCGCGGGTGGCCATACTCGAAGACGCCCGGGCCCGCCTTCTCTTGTGAGGCGGCGAGCAGCACCGCCACCGCCGCGAGGAGGGCGAGGACGCCCAGCACCCGGGCCCGTACCGCGCGGCCCAGCGGACCCGGCGCCATCGGGTGATAGCCCACGTAGAACGGCTCGTCGTCGGCCGGCGCCGGTACGTCGGGCGTGATGCGCGCCGGTTCCACCCGGGTGCCGGGGGGATGCGGCTCCGGGTTCACCAGCACCCGGCCGGCGCTCACCCGCACGTCGTAGGTGGGGATCGTTTCGGTGAACGGCGGTGGCGAGCTGCCGCTGTCGGGCAGGTACTGGTAGCCGTGCCAGGGGCAGGTGATGCAGCCATCCACGATGCGCCCCTCCGCCAGCGGCCCGTTCTGGTGCCGGCAGACGTTGGAGACGCAGGAGACCTTGCCGTCATAGCGGAACACCGCGATCCGCTCGCCGCCCACCACCGCCATCCGCGCCCGGCCCTCCGCGATGGTATCCACCGGGCCCACGTCCACCCAGCCGTCCGGGACCCGCGGCGCCTCCACCCGGTCGCGCCGGCGCTCGCGCAGCCCGGCCACCAGCTGCAGCAGGAACACCCCGGGCACCGCCAGCAGGACCAGCGCCACCCCCGGCAGGTCGGCACCCTGCTGCAGGCTGCCTAGCGCCACGTGCGCCGCCAGCAGCCCGTAGGCGACGTACACCAGCATGTGCAGCGCCTTCCACCACGGTGGCGACAGGAACGACAGCCAGAAGTCGTGGCTGGTCGCGGCCATGAGCAGGAGGATGAGCAGGGCGGCCAGCCCCAGCAGCTCGAAGGGGAAGGCGTCGGGCCGGGGCCACGCCGCCGCGGTCAGCAGGCTCACGAACGGGTTCACGTCGCCCAGCGCGTGGAACTGGATCACCGCGAAGCTGGCGTGCGCCAGCCCGAGCAGGCACATCGCCACGCCGAGATGGCGCCGGTTGTAGAGCAGCGGGAGCCAGCGGGGGTCGCGCCGGGAGAGCGGGCCCAGCACCAGGATCAGGGTGAGCAGCACCAGCGCCGCGGTGCCGAGGCCGCGGATCAGCGCGGTCTCGAGGGTGGCCTGCGGGTCCCGCGCCAGCGACACCCCGGTGAACAGCGCGAGGTAGCCCACGATGCCCGCCAGCAGCACGCCATCGAAGATGTACTTCTGCCGGTTCCAGTTGACCGCGCGGTAGAAGGCGCTCACGCGGCCATCCCGGTGAGGGCCCAGAGCACCGCGAGCAAGGTCACGAGCAGCACCGCCAGCACCAGGCGCGGGTGACGGTCGCGAAGGCGGCGGATCATGCCGCCGCTCCGCGCAGCACCCGGCGCGCCAGCGCCGGCCACAGCAGCGCGGCGCCCGGCAGCAGCAGCAGCCGGAAGCCCCAGGTGCCGTGCGCGGCGACCGGGTCGAGCCGGTTCACCCAGCGGAAGGCGAACAGCGGCGCAAACACCGCCCCCGCAAGGAGGTACAGGCCGGCGAACCGGACCAGCCAGGTGGCGACAGGATAGGAAAGCATCGGGTCCTCGTGCGGGGGAACGGCGGGCCGGAGGGAAAGGTTCCCCGCCGCCGCGCCACGCACCAGAGGGCGGGCTGCCACGGGCGTGGCGCCGCCGGGGACCGATTATTACGCACTTGATGTCCGATTATGCGCGCATCGCCTGGCCCGCGCGAGGCGCCAGGGTCGCCTGACAACGTCACGAAATCTTCTTCACGAAATTTCCGCCCGCCCCCGCCGATAACTGCTCATGCAGCGCTCGCCGGCCGTCCCCCCGGCGTCGGGCGATGCGGCGGCATTGGGGAGGAGGCAGGGACGCATGGGTTTCCGCCAGGTCAAGCCGAACGGCAAGGAGCGGTTCTTCGCCGAGGACGAGATCATCGTCAGCAAGACCGACCTGAAGGGCATCATCACCTACACCAACGACGTGTTCATCCGGGTGGCGGGGTACCAGGAGGGCGAGCTCATCGGCGCGCCCCACAGCATCATCCGCCACCCCGACATGCCGCGCTGCGTCTTCCAGCTGCTGTGGGACACCATCGAGGCGGGGCGGGAGATCTTCGCCTACGTGGTGAACCTGGCCGCCATGGGCGAGCACTACTGGGTGCTGGCGCACGTCACGCCCACCTTCGGGCCGGACGGCCGGGTCATCGGCTATCACTCCAACCGGCGGGTGCCGGCGCGGGAGGCGGTCGCCAAGATCGTCCCCATCTACCGCGCGCTCTGCGCGGAGGAAGCGAAGCACGAGCGCAAGGCGGACGCCATCCGGGCCTCGACGAAGGTCCTGACCGATACCCTGGCGGGCGCCGGGATGACCTATGACGAGTTCGTCTGGTCGCTCACCAACAGCACCATTCCCTCGGGGGTCGCATGACCGCCACGACCGCGCCCGTCGGGGCGCACGAGACCGGAACCGCTCGCCTCGAGGCCGAGCTGGCCGAGGCACGCGAGCAGCTGGACCGCTACCGCGAGGGGATGCGGCAGATGCTGAAGGTGTGCCGGGGCGCGGCCCACGGCGACCTGGAACCGCGCCTGCGGGACCTGGAGCTGGGGCCGGACGTGGACGAGATGCGCCGCGGCATCAACCACCTGCTGGACCTGGTGGACGCCTTCGTGCGCGAGGCCGGCGCCTCGCTGACCCACGCGAGCGAGGGGAAGTTCTACCGCCGGGTGCTGGAGCGGGGCATGCTGGGCTCGTTCCGCCACGGGGCCACCACGATCAACCGCGCCAACCACGCGATGGCGGCGCAGGCGGAGGAGCTGACCCGGGCCGAGGGGCGGCGGCAGGAGCTGGCGAATGACTTCGAGCAGCTGGTGAAGTCGGTGGCGGAGCATGTCGCCTCCGCCTCCACCGAGATGCGCGCTACCGCGGCGGGCCTGGCCCAGTCGTCGGACCACACCGCCCGCCGGGCGCAGGAGGTGGCCCAGGCGGCGGAGCAGGCGTCGTCCGGCGTGACCAGCGTCGCGGGGGCGCAGGAGGAGCTGTCCAGCACCGTGGCGGAGATCGAGCGCCAGGTGTCGGCCTCCAGCCAGGCGGCGGAGGGCGCCGTCGCGGAGACCGAGCGGGCCACGGGGACGGTGCAGGGGCTCAACGAGGCCAGCCGGCAGATCGGCCAGGTCATCACCGTCATCACCCACGTCGCCAACCAGACCCGGTTGCTGGCGCTCAACGCCACCATCGAGGCGGCGCGGGCCGGCGAGGCGGGGAAGGGCTTCGCCGTCGTGGCCTCCGAGGTGAAGAACCTCGCCAGCCAGACCGCGGAGGCCACCGAGCGGATCGGGCAGCAGGTGGAGGCGATCCAGCAGGCCGCGGCCAACGCCACCCAGGCCATCACCGGGATCGGCGAGAGCATCCGCAAGGTGGATGGCATCGCCGAGACCATCGCGACGGCCGTCGCGGAGCAGCGGCTGGCCACCAACGAGATCAGCCGCAACGTGCACCAGGCCGCCGAGGCCACCCGGTCGGTGTCAGAAAGCGTCACCGGTGTCACCCGCGCCACCCAGGAGACCAGCGAGGCGGCGGGCCAGATGGAGTCGGCCGCGGCGGAGCTCTCCCGCATGGGGGAGAAGCTGCAGTCGGAGGTGGAGCGGTTCCTGACCGAGATCCGGGGCGGGACCACCGCGCGGAAGTAGGGGTGGGGTGGGGAGGGGTGGGAGCGGGGCGGGAGGCCGGTGGTCTCCCGCCCCGCTTGCGTTTCCGGGGCGCCGGCCGCAATATATATATGACTATATCGTTATATATTGCTTCACGAACCCCACCCGGGAGCTGGCATGGCTCGCACCGTGATCCTCGGCGCCGGCATCTCCGGCCACACCGCCGCGCTGCACCTCAGGCGGCTGCTGGGCAGCGACCACGAGGTGGTCGTCGTCTCCCCCAATGCCCAGTGGAACTGGATTCCTTCCAATATCTGGGTCGGCGTGGGCCGCATGGCGGCGGCGGACGTGACCTTTCCCCTGGCGCCGGTCTATGCCCGGCAGGGGATCACCTTCATCCAGGCCAAGGCCGTCACCCTCTACCCGGAGGGTGACGGCGCCGACGCCACCCCGCAGGTGGAGGTGGAGTCCACCGCCACGGATACGGCGGGCCAGCGGCAGCGGCTCAGCTACGACTACCTGGTGAACGCCACCGGACCGAAGCTCAACTTCGGCGCCACGCCCGGCCTCGGGCCCACCGGCCACTCCTGGTCGGTCTGCACCTATGGCCACGCCGAGGAGGCCGCCCGCGCGCTGGAGCAGGTGGTGGAGCGGCTCAAGGCGGGCCAGAAGCAGGTGCTGGTGATCGGGATGGGCCACGGGATGTGCACCTGCGAGGGCGCGGCCTTCGAGTACACCTTCAACGTGGAGCACGAGCTCCG
>CAZYIV010000017.1:0-51608 GCA_964647615.1 uncultured Gemmatimonadaceae bacterium
GCGAAGGGCCCCACCGGCCGCTCCGGCTGCAGCACCGGCAGGCCTTCCTCCAGGGCGGCGAGCTTCACCGGGGGCGGGACGAGGGTACTGCGGGAACGGCCCTGCGGCCGGTCCGGCTGGCTCACCACCAGCCGGACATCGAAGCCTTCCTCGAGCAGCGCCCGGAGCGACGGGACCGCGAACGCCGGGGTGCCGAAGAAGACGACCCGCATCAGCTGGAGCCGGCGGCCGCCGGCTTCACGGGGCGGACGTAGCTGGTGTCGTCGGCGTGCTCCTTCTTCCACCGGCCCAGCAGCCGCTGCCGCTTGAGCAGGCTCAGGTGGTCGAGGAACAGGATGCCGTCGAGGTGATCGATCTCGTGCTGCACCGCGCGGGCCGGCAGGCCCTCGAGCTCCACCCGGTAGGGCTGGCCCTGCTCGTCAGTGGCCTCCAGCACGATGCGGTCGGGCCGGGTGACATCAGCGTAGAGGTCCGGGATCGAAAGGCAGCCCTCCTCGCCGGTCTCCTTGCCCGAGGCCTCCACGATCCGGGGATTGATGAGCACCAGGCGGTGGTCGTCCGCCTCCACCACCGCGACGCGGGTCGCGGCGCCCACCTGGTTCGCGGCCAGCCCGACGCCCTTGGCGGCGTGCATGGTCTCGAACAGGTCGGCCACGAAGCGGCGGACCTCGTCGGTCACCTCCGCCACCGGGGCACTCTGCTGCCGGAGCACCGGCGAGCCGAGGAGGTGGAGGTCGAGCAGGCTCATCCCATTGCTCCCTGGGCGCTCTGGTCGCCCACCTTCACGATCCGGCCGCGGTCCACCACCAGGCTGGCGCTGCCGCTCTCGATGGTGATCCGGTCCTCCTTGATGTCCTTCACCTTGCCCATGATCCCGCCGACGGTGACGATCTCGTCGCCCTTCTTGAGGTTCTTGAGCAGGTCCTCGTGCTTCTTCCGGGCCTGCTGCTGCGGGCGCAGGATGAGGAAGTAGAACACCAGGGCGATGGCGCCGATCTGCAGCAGCAGCATCGTGAGGCCGGCGGACGAGCCGTCGCCGGCCGGGGCCATGAGGGCGAGCAGGGACAGGGTCACGAGTCTCCTCGACTGTGGTAGCGCGCCAGCCAGGCGCGGCGGAAGTGATCGAAGCTGCCCTGGAGGATCGCCGCGCGGGCCTGCTCGGCGAGGCGCACCAGGAACCGCACATTGTGGATCGACACCAGCCGGAGGCCCAGCATCTCCTCCGCCATGAACAGGTGCCGCAGGTAGCCCCGCGAGAACCGGGAACAGCCCTCGCAGTCGCAGTCGGCGTCGAGCGGCGCCTCGCTCAGCTTGAGGTGCGCCGCGCGGATGTTGACCTTCCCGGTGCTGGTCCAGGCGCTGCCGTGCCGGCCATTGCGCGTCGCGGCCACGCAGTCGAAGAGGTCCACGCCCCGGGCGATGCCCTCCAGCAGATCGTCCGGGAACCCGACGCCCATAAGATAACGGGGCACCCCGACCGGCAGGCCGGGCCCCAGTTCCTCCAGCACGCGGTGCATGACCGGCTTGGGCTCGCCCACCGACAGCCCGCCGATCGCGAGCCCGGTCCATGGGCCGCGGGCCAGCGTCCCCTCCAGCGAGCGTTGCCGCAGGTCCGCATGGGTCCCGCCCTGCACGATGGGCCACAGGGTCTGCCGTCCGGCGGCTCCAGCGGTCAGCTCCGCATGGCGGGTACGGCACCGGTCCAGCCAGCGGAGGGTGCGCTCCATCCCCTCCTCGGCCAGTTCCCACGGCGCCTGGCCCGGCACCACATGGTCAAACACCATCGCCACGTCAGCGCCGAGGGCCCACTGGATCTCCATCGAGGACTCGGGCGTGATGGTCCGCGCCGAGCCGTCGATGTGGCTGGTGAACTCCACCCCGTGCTCGCTGATCTTGCGCAGCCCCTCGAGGGAGAACACCTGGAACCCGCCGGAATCGGTCAGCATCGGCCGGTCCCAGGTGGTGAACCGGTGCAGCCCGCCGAGCGCGGCGACCACGGTCTCGCCCGGCCGGAGGTGCAGGTGGTAGGTGTTGCCCAGGATGATCTGCGCCCCGGCGCGCCGCACCTCCTCGGGGTGGAGGCCGCGCACCGCGCCGTGGGTGCCCACCGGCATGAACGCCGGCGTCTCGACCTCGCCGTGGGGCAGCGTCAGGCGGCCGGCGCGCGCGGCGCCCTCGGTGGCCTCCAGCTGGTACTCAAACATGGGCAGATCGTAAGCGCGGCCGGGCCCGCGCGCCACGGGCAGCGGAGCTCACAGCAGCACCATCGCGTCGCCGTAGGAGTAGAAGCGGTAGCGCGCTGCGACCGCGTGGGCGTAGGCGGCGCGCACCCGGTCGTAGCCGCCGAAGGCCGCGACCAGCATCAGCAGGGTGGAGCGGGGCAGGTGGAAGTTGGTGACCAGTCGGTCCACCACCCGGAACCGGCAGCCGGGGGTGATGAGCAGGCGGGTCTCCTGCCGGCCGGGGGTGACGGTCCCGTCGTCCTGCGCGGCGCTCTCCAGCGCGCGCACCACCGTGGTGCCCACCGCCCAGAGCCGGCCACCACGCGCGCGCAGGGCGGCGATCGCCTCCGCGGTCGCCGGGGGGATCTCGAACACCTCGCGGTGCATCGGGTGGGTCCCGGGATCCTCGACCTCCACCGGCTTGAAGGTCCCGGGCCCCACCTCCAGGTCCAGCCGCGCGATGCCCACCCCTTGCCGCTCCAGTCCACCCAGCAGCGCCGGGGTGAAGTGGAGCCCGGCGGTCGGCGCAGCGACGCTGCCCTCGCGCTCGGCGAAGACGGTCTGGTAGCGCTCCTCATCCGCGTCGGTCGGATCGCGCTCGATGTAGGGCGGGAGTGGCAGCCGGCCGGCCGCCTGCATCGCCGCCTCCGCGGTGATCCCGACGAAGCGCACCTCGCGGAAGCCCTCGTCCAGGACCGCCACGGTCTCGATCCACGCCCCGGGCCCGATGGCAATGCGCTTGCCGGGCCGCAGCGCGGAGCCGGGCTTGCCGATCGCGATCCAGCGGTCCCCGGTGGCGGGGTGGATCAACAGCACCTCGGCGGGCGCGCCGCTCGGGCGGGTGCCGAGGAACCGGGCGTGGCGCACCCGGGTGGTGTTGAGGACCAGCAGGTCGCCGGCGGGGATGAGCGACGGAAGGTCGGTGAACCGCAGGTCGCGCCAGGGTGGCGCGGCGGGATCGGCGCCGGGGCGGTCGGCGGTGATCGCCAGCAGCCGGCTCCCGCCCCGCTCGGCGATGGGTTCCTGCGCGATCAGCTCGGGGGGGAGGTCGTAGTCGAAGTCGCTGGTGCGGTACGGTGGCGCCACGCGGGGGGAATCTCTAGCCGTCGCGCTCGAAGATCGTCCGCTGGCTGCCGGGCGGCGGCGTCAGGCCGAACCGCTGCCAGGCGTGCGGCGTGGCAACCCGGCCTCGCGGCGTGCGCTCCAGGAAGCCCTGCTGGATGAGGTACGGCTCGTACACATCCTCGAGGGTGCCGGCGTCCTCGCCCACGGCGACCGCGACGGTGTTGAGGCCGACGGGCCCGCCGCCGAACTTCTCGATGATGGTGCGGAGGATGCGCGCGTCCATGTCGTCGAGGCCGAACTCGTCCACATTGAGCCGGCCCAGCGCCTCGCGGGCGACCGGCCCGGTGATCACGCCGTCGGCCCGGACCTGGGCGTAGTCGCGCACCCGGCGCAGCAGCCGGTTGGCGACCCGCGGCGTGCCGCGGCTCCGCCGCGCGATCTCGCCGGTGCCCTCGGCGTCGGCGGTGACGCCCAGGATCCCCGCCGACCGGGCGACGATGTGGGCCAGGTCTTCGGCGGGGTAGAAGTGCAGCCGCTCCACCATCCCGAAGCGGGCCCGCATGGGCGGGGTGAGCAGCCCGAAACGGGTGGTCGCGCCGATCAGGGTGAAGCGCTCGACGGTCATCGGAATGGTCTGCGCATTGGGCCCGTCGGCGATGCGCACGTCCACCCGGAAGTCCTCCATCGCGGGATAGAGGAACTCCTCCAGCGCGGGCCGCATGCGGTGGATCTCGTCGATGAACAGGATGTCGCCCGGCTTGAGGGTGGTGAGCAGCCCCACCAGGTCGCCGGGCTTCTCCAGCACCGGGCCGCTGGTGGTGCGGAGTTCCACGCCCATCTCCCGTGCGAGCAGCATGGCGAGGGTGGTCTTGCCGAGGCCCGGCGGGCCGAAGAAGAGCAGGTGGTCGAGCGGCTCCTTCCGCGCCCGGGCCGCGTCGATCGCGATCCGGAGCGAGGCCTTCACCTGGCCCTGCCCCACGAACTCCTCCAGCTGCCCGGGCCGGAGCGCCGCCTCGGCGCCGACCTCCTCGGGCAGGGAGTCGGGGGTGGTGATCTCGAGCCGCGCCACGTCAGTCCTGGAGCCGCGCGTCCCAGCGCACCGGGCGCTGGCCCGGCTCGAGGATGTGCTTCGCGTGGCAGTGGTTGCAGCGGTCCACGATCCGCGCGGTGGTCTGGGCCACGAGCATCCGGTTGGTGCTGCCGCAGCGGGTGCAGAGCCACTCGGCGGTGGTGGCGGGGACGGTCATCGGGCGACTCCTGTCAGGTCAACGACGGACAACGGGGCCTAGCGTGACTTCGAGAGCAGCTGCAGCGCCTGGCGGATCACCGGTGCGGTGTCGGTGATTCCCTCCGCGAGCACCTTCCGCACCGCGTCCTCGGCGCCCGGCGCGGCGTAGCCCAGCCGCACCAGGGCCTGCACCGCTTCGGCCCCGGCGCCACTCGGCGCGGGGAGACCGGCGGGGGCGCCCTCGAAGCGGTCGCCGATCTCCACCACCAGCTTCTCCGCCTTCTTGCGGCCGATGCCGGGCACCGTGGCGAGCGCGGCGATGTCGCGCTCCTTGAGGCTCCGCACCGCACGCTCCGGCCCCAGCGTGGAGAGCACCGCCAGGGCCAGCTTGGGGCCCACGCCGCTGGCGCCGAGCAGCCGCTGGAAGACGGTGCGCTCGGCGGGGGCGTCGAAGCCGTAGAGCGCCCAGCCGTCCTCCCGCACCACCAGCTCGGTGTGCAGGCTGACCCGGCTGCCGGGTGCGGGGAGCCGCTCCAGCACGCCCAGCGGCACCGTCACCGCGTAGCCCACCCCGCCGGCGGTCTCGATGAGCGCGGTGTCGCCGGTGAGGTCCCGCAGGGTGCCGGTGACGAAGGCGATCATCGGGCGGCGCGGCGCGCCGGCAGGCGCGCCCGGAGCAGGTGCGTGAGCGCGACCGCGCAGCCGTCCGCCGCGTCGGCGGGGCGCGGCACGGCGGTGAGCCGCAGCAGCTGCGCCACCATGTAGCCCACCTGCGGCTTCAGCGCCTGGCCCGCGCCGGTCACGGTCTTCTTGATCTCCGCCGGAGAGTATTCCGCGATGGTGAGTCCCGCCTCCGCGCCCGCGAGCAGGATCACCCCGCGGGCGTGGCCCAGCACCAGCGTGGTGCGCACGTTGCGCGCGTGGAAGGCCTCCTCCACCGCCAGCACCGCCGGGGCGTGCCGTGCGAGCACCCCGCGGAGCCCCTCATGGATCTGCCGCAGCCGGAGCGCCAGGGTGCCGCCGCGGTCGGGGCGGATCACCCCGCATTCCAGCAGCCGGTACTGTCCCCGCCCGGTGGCCTCCACCACGCCGTAGCCGGTGGCGGCGGTGCCGGGGTCCACCCCCAGCACCTTCACCGGCGGGCGCCGCTCAGGAGGCCTCCGCCAGCTCGCTCGCGTCGATGTCGAAGTTGCTGAAGACCTTCGACACGTCGTCCAGCTCCTCCAGCGCCTCGACCAGCTTGATCATCTGCTCCGCCTGCTTGCCTTCCACCTTCACGGTGGTCTTGGGCACCATCGCGATTTCGGCCGACTCGACCTCCAGCCCCGCCGCCTTGAGCCCCTCCTGCACCGCATGGAAGGTCGGCACGGTGGTGGAGATGAGGTACTGGTCGCCGTCGCGGGCGAAGTCCTCGGCCCCGGCCTCCAGCGCCGCCTCGAGGGTGGCATCCTCGGCCGACTTGCCGGCGTCGAGGAAGATCTGCCCCTTGCGGTCGAACATCCACGCCACCGAGTTGCTGGCGCCGAGATTGCCGCCGTTGCGGCTGAAGGCGTGGCGCACCTCGGCGACGGTGCGGGTGGAGTTGTCGGTGGTGGCCTCGATGATCACCGCGGCGCCGCCCGGGCCGTAGCCCTCGTAGGTGACCTCCTCGTAGGTGGCCCCTTCCAGCTCCCCGGTGCCCTTCTTGATGGCCCGCTCGATGTTGTCGGCGGGCATGTTCACGGCCTTCGCGGCATCAATGGCGGTGCGCAGACGCGGGTTGCCGCCGGGATCCCCCCCGCCGGCCTTGGCCGCGACGGTGATCTCGCGGATCACCTTGGTCCAGGAGGCGCCGCGGCGGGCGTCGGTGAGCGCCTTCTTCCGCTTGATCTGCTTCCACTTGCTGTGACCGGCCATGATGCACTCCGTGACGTGGTACGGGGCAGGAAGATAAGGGAAGGGGAACGGGCTGGCCACGCAGCGTCCCGCGCTCCCTTGCCCCACCCCCGGCGGGGGGGCTAAGCTCCCCGCCCTATGCGACGCACTGCCCTGTTCCTCGGCTTCCTGCTGGCCACCGCGTGCCAGGAAACGCCCCGTCCCGAGGCCAAGATTTCCGAGGCCTTCCCCGCACTGCCGCTCCCGCCCAAGGCGGACATGCTCTCCCGGGAGGGCGGGGAGGAAGCGGTCAAGCTGCGCTTCCGGTCCCAGGCCACGGTGGACGAGGTGGCCCGGTACTACCGCGAGATCTTCAGCAAGAGCGGTTGGTCCCTGGTGAGCGACACGCCGACCGACAGCGGCGGGGTAGCGCTGTATGCGGAGCAGCAGGGCGGGCAGCCGCTGTGGGTGCAGATCCGGACCGATGCGGCCGGCGGCGGCAGCCTGGTGGACCTGTCCGGCGCGAAGACGCAGTAGGGCGGGGCGATCAGCGGTCCGGGTCGAGCATGTCCTCGAACCGGAGCCAGTGGCGGTAGAAGTAGAAGTCGAGGTAGCCGGTGGCGCCGTTGCGGTTCTTCCCCACGATCAGTTCGACCGCGCCCTCCACCCCCGGCGCGGGGCGGTACATCTCCTCCCGGTAGATCGCCAGCACCACATCCGCCACCTGCTTCACCACCCCCTGCCCGCCGAGGTCATCGAGGGTGGGGCGGGGGTCCTTGCGCCCGGCGCGGAAGCGCGGGAGCTGGGCCACGGCGAGCAGCGCCACGTCGCGCTCGAGGGCCAGGTTCTTGAGGGCGCGGCTGGTGGCGGCGGTGCGCTCCTCGCCCTGGGTCGCCGCGATCGGGCTGGGGGCGAGCTGCAGGTCGTCCACCACCAGCAGGCCGCGGCGGGGCACGGTGTCGAGCGCCTCCGGCACCTCCTCGAAGCGCTCCCCGCCCATGGCGCGGATGTGGAGCGGCAGGTCGCGCATGCGGAGCGCCGCGGCGCCGACCGCGGCGCGGCTCACGTCGTCCAGCTCGCCGGCGCGCAGCGCGTCCACCGGCACCCGCGCCAGCTGGGCGAGGCCCCGTTCCAGCAGCCGCGCCTCGGACATTTCCCCCGACAGGTAGGTCACCGGCACGCCCGCCGCCGCGGTGCGCAGCGCGATCCCCAGCGCAAAGCAGGACTTGCCCGCCCCCACGTCGCCCGCGAGCACCACGAGGTCCTGGCGGCGCAGGCCGCCCCCGAGCTGCCGGTCGAGTGAGCCGAAGCCGGTGGGCACCGTGTCGCCCCGGTCGCCGCTCGACGCCTGGGCGTCCAGCCGGGCCACGAGGGCCTCGGCGGGGGAGATGCTGCGTGGCTTGCTGGGACGGGGGGTGGACATGTCCCCCAAAGATAGGAACGGGGGCGGCTAGCGGGACAGGCCGGGCGTCACCGCCCGGCTGCCCCGGGCGGCCCGCTGCACGGCGTCGGCGACCTCGTGGCCCAGGGTCTCGCGCGCCGGGGCGACCAGTCCGCCCAGCACCAGCGGCACCACCTCCGCCCCGCCGCCCCGGAGCTCGGCCAGTGCCCCGACCAGCGCCCGGCGGAGCGGGGGCGGGAGGGTCAGGCTCGACAGCCGCCGCTCCAGAGCCTGCAGCCGGCGGCGGCAGGCCCGGTCGGCGAGCGGCGGCTCGAGCCGCAGGTCTTCCGCCACCCGCAGGGTGAGCCACAGCGCGAAGCCCCCGTCCCGCCGCGGGCCGCGCGCGGCCCGGGGCAACAGCTCCAGCAGCGTGGCCTGGGCGTCCTCGCGCGGGGTCATGCAGAGAGCTCCAGCACGCGGGCCAGCACCTGGTCGGGCAAGATCTCCTCCAGGCACCGGTGGTGCCCGAGCGGGCAGCGGGGGCCGCCCTTGCTGCTGCAGGGGCGGCAGGGGAGCGCGCGTTCCAGCACCACGGCGCGCGCGCGGTAGGGGAAGAAGCCGAACTGCTGCACCGTCGGGCCGTAGAGCGCCACCACCGGAGTGCCTACCGCGCTGGCGAGGTGCATCGGCCCGGTGTCGCCGCTCACCGCGACCTGCGCCCGACGGAGCAGCGCGCCGCTGGCCTGCAGGTCGAGCTCGCCGGCGGCGCTCGCGGCGCGCCGTCCCGCGACGGTCGCGATCTCGGCGGCGATCACCCGGTCGCCGCCGCCGCCCAGCAGCGCGACCCGCCAGCCCTGGCGGGCCAGGTCGGAGGCGAGCCGCCGCCAGTGGCGGAGCGGCCAGCGCTTGGTGGCATGGGCGGCACCCGGCACCAGCGCGGCGAGCGGGCCGTTGCCGTCGAGCCCGGCGCGGAGCAGCCACGCCTCGGCCCGGGCCTCTGCCGCGGGACTCACGAACAGCTCCGCCGGCCCGCCATCGGGCTGCACCTCGAGCGAGGCCGCCGCCTCGAAGTAGCGTTCCGGCACCGGGACCCGGTCCGGGTAGCGGTCCTCGCGCTGGCGGATGAGGCGCTGGCGCGGGCCCCGGCGCGCGTTGTAGCCGGTCCATGGTCCCGGGACCAGCAGCTTGAGCACCCGGGTGCGGACACTGCCGTGCAGGTCGAGCAGGTGGGTGTAGCGCGCCGCGCGCAGCGCCCGGGCGAGCGGCACCAGCGACTGGCCCGGCGCCACCGTCACCACCTCGTCGAGGTGCGGGTTGGCGGAGAGCAGCGGGGCCCAGCCCTGCTTGGTCAGTGCGGTGAGGGTGGCGGCCGGATGGGCCGCGCGCAAGGCCCGGATGAGGGGCGTGGTCAGGACCACGTCGCCGAGGGAACTGAACCGGACCAGGAGGATGCGGGGGGAGGACACGGCCGGAAGATACCGCCTATCTTCCGTCCATGCCCCGCCCGCGCAGCATCCTCTGGGTGGACGACGAGGTCGAGAGCCTCTCGTCCCACATCCTGTTCCTCGAGGAGCAGGGCTTCAGCGTCGAGAAGGCGGCCCACGGCGACGACGCCCTGGTGCTGCTGCAGCGGCAGCCGTACGGCGTGGTGCTGCTCGACGAGCAGATGCCGGGGCGCCGGGGGCTCGAGCTGTTCCGCGCCATCCGGGAGATCGACACCACCATGCCGGTGGTGATGGTCACCAAGAGCGAGGAGCCGGCCACCCTCAAGGACGCCATCGGGGCGGAGATCTCCGACTACCTGGTGAAGCCGGTCAACCCGCGCCAGGTGCTGTCGGTCGTGACCCGGCTGCTCGAGGGCGACCGGATCCGGCAGCAGCGGCTCTCGCGCGACTTCGCGACCCGGTTCCGCGAGCTGGAGGCGAGCCGCCGCCCCGACATGAACTGGCGCGAGTGGACCGAGCTGGTGGTGGAGCTGGCGGAGTGGGAGGTGCGCCTGGGCCAGGCCGACGAGCCCGGCCTGTCGGAGGCGCTGCGCACCCTGCAGGAGAGCCTGCGGGCGGAGTTCGCCCGGTTCATCGAGCGGCACTACGCCGCGTGGCTCGCCGGGAGCCGCGCCGACCGGCCGCCGCTCAGCGTGGACATCGTGCCGGAGTTCGTGGAGCCGGCGTTCCGGCAGCATGGCAAGGCGTTGCTGGTGGTGGTGGACTGCCTGCGCCTGGACCAGTGGGAGGCGATCCGCCCGCTGATCAGCACCCGGTTCGACATCGAGACGGCGTACTACTTCTCGATCGTGCCCACCGCCACGCCGTTCGCGCGGAACGCGATCTTCAGCGGTCTGCTCCCGCGCGACCTGGCCCGGCAGCACCCGGCGTGGTGGCGGGACCAGGACGAGACCAGCCTCAACGCCCACGAGTACGAGTTGCTCTCCGCCCAGCTGGAGGCGCGCTACGGCCGGGTGGTGCCGGTGCGGTACGAGAAGGTGTTCACCGCCGCCGACGGCGAGCAGCTGCTGTCGCGGCTCCCCGCGCAGCTCGCCGCCGAGGGCGTGACCGCGCTGGTGTTCAACTTCATCGACCAGCTGACCCACGGCCGCACCGAGAACTCGACCCTGTTCGAGGTGGCCCGCGACACCCCGGCGCTCCGGAGCCTCACCCGCACCTGGTTCGAGCGCTCGCCGCTGTGGGGGGCGCTGCGGGAGGCGGAGCGGCGCAACGTGCCGGTGCTGCTGACCACCGACCACGGCTCGATCCACTGCCACACCCCGGCGACGATCTTCGCCCGGCGCGACGCGACCCAGAACCTGCGCTACAAGTTCGGCGAGGACCTGCGCACCCAGGAGCGCGAGGCCGCCATCTCGGTGGACGACCTCGGCGGCTGGGGGCTGCCCCCGCGCGGGCCCGGCACCCGGCTGCTGCTCGCCACCGGCGACCGGTTCTTCGTCTATCCCACCAAGCTGCGCGAGTACCAGGCCCGCTACCGCGGCGCCTTCCTGCACGGCGGCGTGACGCCGGAGGAGATGATCCTCCCCATCGCGCTGCTGACCGCCCGCCGCAGTGGCTGATCCCCGCTCCACCCAGCGGCGGCTGCTGGGCTGGCTCCGCCCCTACCGGGGCCGGATGGTGCTCGGCATCGGCGCGACCACGCTCGCCTCGGTGCTGGACGGCGCGACCCTGGTCTTCCTGATCCCGCTGCTGCGGCACCTCTTCGGCTCCGCGGGGGCGCTGGCCGGGCCCAGCGGGCTGGAGCAGCTGGTGGACCGGCTGCTCGGCCCGCTGCTCGCGGGCGCGAGTCCCGCCGGCATCACGGTCCGCCTGGTGGCGATGCTGTGGGGCACGCTGCTGCTCAAGAACGGCCTCGCCTACTTCGCCGGGCTCGCGAGCGTGCGGGTGCAGGAGGGGCTGGTGCGCGACCTGCGCGGGGCGCTCTTCGAGCACCTGCTGCGGCTCGACCTCGGCTGGCTGGAGCGCACCCGCGGCGGGCAGGCGGTGGCCCGGGTGATGACCGATGCCAACGACGCCAGGGGGGTGGTGAGCGCCGGGCTGGCGTCGTTCTTCCAGAACGCGGTGCTGATCCTCACCACCCTGGTGGTGCTGTCCCAGCTCTCGCTGCGCCTGACCCTGCTCACGCTGGCCGCGGCGCCGGTGCTGCTGGTGGGGGTGCGGGCGCTGCTCCGCCGGCTCAAGCGGCATGCGCGGGCGCGGGCGGAGGAGGCGGGGGAGATGACCGCGACCCTGGCCGAGCGGCTCGCGGCGGTGAAGCTGGTGCGGCTGTCGGGGGCGGAAGAGGAGGAGGGGGCCCGGTTCCGGGCCCAGGCCGACCGCTATCGCCGCTCGGTGGTGCGGACCCAGCAGTTCGCCACGCTCACCAGCCCGGTGAGCGAGCTGTTCGGCGGGCTGCTGCTGGTGCTGCTGATCGCGGCCGGGGCCTCGCCGGCCTTCCGCGGCGGGCAGCTCTCCCCCGAGGGGCTGCTGGTGTTCATCGTCGCGGCGCTCCGGGTCATGGCGCCGCTGAAGGCGATCACCCAGTTCCCCAGCCAGATGGCGCTGGCGCTGGCGGGGGCGGAAAGGGTGTTCGACGTGCTGGACCTGCCGGCGGCGGAGCGGGAGCCGGCGGGCCTGCCGGCGGCCCGCTTCGAGCACGAGGTGCGGTTCGAGGGAGTGGGGTTCCGGCATGCACCCGACGGGCCGCTGGTGCTGGCCGGCGTGGACTTCACCCTGGGCCGGGGCGAGACCGTGGCGCTGGTGGGGCCCTCCGGCGCCGGGAAGACCACGCTGGCGGAGCTGGTGCCGCGGCTCCGGGAACCGACCGAGGGCCGGATCCTGCTCGACGGCGTGCCGCTCGCGTCGGTGGGCCGCGCCTCACTCCGGGCGCTGCTCGCGGTGGTGAGCCAGGAGACGGTGATCTTCAACGACACCGTCGCCGCCAACATCGGCTACGGCCGCCCCGGCGCCACGGAGGCGCAGCTCGAGGCCGCGGCCCGCGCGGCCAATGCCCACGACTTCATCCGCCGGCTCCCCGCCGGCTACGCCACCCGCCTGGGCGAGCGCGGCACCCGGCTCTCGGGCGGGGAGCGGCAGCGGATCGCGCTGGCCCGCGCCATCCTGCGCGACCCGCCGATCCTCATCCTCGACGAGGCCACCAGCGCGCTCGACACCGAGTCGGAGCGGCTGGTGCAGGAGGCGATCGAGCGGCTGCTGGCGGGCCGCACGGTGCTGGTGATCGCGCACCGGCTGGCCACGGTGCGGCACGCCGACCGGATCCTGGTGCTGGACGGCGGCCGCATCGTGGAGCGCGGCACGCACGACGAACTCTACGCCCGCGGCGGCCGCTACCGCCGCCTGTGCGACGGCCAGTTCGGCGTGGCCGCGGAGCCCGCGGCGGCCCGCTGATCCGGGACCCCGCGGGGCTAGGTGAGCCCGGCGGCCCGCACTACATTGTTCGACGCACCCATGACGACGCCCTTCTCCGGCCTCCGCCTGCTCTACATCGCCCCGGTGGACGACGGCCGCCTGGCCCACAACGGGCTCCGGCGCCGCGCGCTCGAGCGGCTGGGCACCACCCTCGTGCATCTCGACCCCGAGCACGCGGGCTGGCTCGACCGCCTCATCCGCCGCGACCTGGACCGCCGCATCGGCACCATGCTCAAGGAGCTGGTGCCGGACGTGGTGCTGGTCTCGGGGCAGGGCACGGTGCCGGCCCCGGTGGTGGACATGCTGCGCCCGGCGCAGAAGGCCCGCTGGGCGCTGGTGCTGGGCGAGGACGTGACCGACCTCGACACCGCCACCCGCGAGGCGATGGCCTACGACGACGTGTTCGTCCCGGGGAGCGGCATCCTGGAGGCGTTCGACCGGATGGGGGTGAAGCACACCCACCTGCTGCCGGTGGGCTGCGACCCGTCGGTGCACCGGCCACTGAGCGCGCGCGGTCCGTTCCGGGCCAACGTGGTCTTCGCCGGCGCGGCGACGCCCCGGCGGGAGCGGTTCCTGGGCGAGCTGCTGGAGTTCGGGCTGGCGGTGTGGGGGGCCGGCTGGCGGAAGACCTCGCTCAAGGACTACTGCCGTGGGGAGCTGCCCACCACCGAGGACTTCGTGCGGGCCTACGCGGGAGCCACGGTCGCGGTGAACATCCACCGGGCCGAGGCCGGCGACCGCACCGGCAGCGGCACCGCCTGCAACCGGCGGCTGTTCGAGCTCGCCGCCATCGGCACCGCGCAGGTGGTGGACGCCCGGGCCGACCTCTCCGGCTACTTCGACGACGGGCCGGACCTGCTGGTCTACGAGACGCCCGACCAGCTCAAGGGCCAGGTCAAGCGCGCGATGCACGAGGACAAGTACCGCGAACGGCTCTCCACCAATGCCCGGCAGCGCGCGCTGCGGCAGCACACCTACATGCACCGGATGACCGCGCTGCTCGAGGCGGTCACCGGCGCGAAGTAGCCCGGGCGCTACCCGTCCGTCCGCACCCCCTCCGGCAGCCCGCCCGTCAGCAGGTAGGCCTCGTACATCCGCAGGTACGCCGCCGCCATCGCGGTGTGGGTGAACCACCGCTCCGCCCGTGCGCGGCACGCCGCCGGGTCCTTCCCGGCCATGGCGGGCAGCCGCGCCACCAGCGCCTCGACCGAGTCGCCGAACTCCGCGACCTCCGGCGCCAGCACCTCCGGCAGCGCCCCGCGCCGGGTGCCCAGCACGGGGGTCCCGCTGAAGAGCGCCTCGATCAGGGTGAGCCCGAACGGTTCGTCCCACTGGGCCGGCATCCACAGCAGCCGCGCCCCCGCCAGCCATTCCGCCTTGGCGGCGCCGTCCACCTCGCCCACGAACTTCACGTAGCGCGAGAGCGACGGCCGCCAGCCCCCCGCCACCACCAGCCGGCGTTCCGCCTGGCGCGCCCCGGCGATGGCCCACTGGTAGCCCTTGCTCGAGTGCAGCCGGCCGAGGAACAGGTCGTAGTCGCCCTTGTCGCGGCGGAAGGTGTGGTCGGCAGGATCGAGCCCGTTGTACACGAAGGCGGTGGCGCCGTGCCGCGCGGCGTGGTCGGCGCTGACGTAGATGGTGTTGGGCGGGCGCACGGTGCCGGGACGCGTCGTGCCCTCGAGGGTCCACACCCAGGGCAGCGCCGGCGATGTGCGCAGCGGGTAGAACGCGTGCAGGATGTCGGTCCCCGCGGGCAGGTGCGGGGTGAGGTCGAAGCCCGCCTCGCCGAAGCGGCCCGGCGGCAGCGGGATCACCTCCGCCTCCGGCAGCCGGGTGCCGGTCGGAGCCACCAGGCTCACCCGGTGCCCCAGCGCCGCCAGCCCCCGCGCGAGCGCCACCACGACGCGCTCCGTGCCGCCGTAGCCCTTCACCGGCAGCCGCGTGTGATGCACCAGCGTGACGTGCATATCTTTCCGCCGTCCCTTCCCCGCGCGAACAGGCCGCGATGCGCGTAGTCGGCTTCAGTCTCGTCTCTCAGGCCGTGCGGCTCGACTTCCCGGTCCGCGAGGCCCTCCGTTCCATCCTGCCCCTGGTGGACGAGCTGGTGGTCAACGTGGGCCCGTCCGACGACGGCACCCGCGAGCTGCTCACCGGGCTCGGCGAACCCCGCCTGCGGCTGCTCGAGGGCCGCTGGGACACCGCGGCCGGCGGCCACATGCTGGCCGTCGAGACCCAGCGCGCGCTCGATGCCTGCGACGGGGACTGGGCAATCTACATCCAGGCCGACGAGGTGCTGCACGAGGCGGGCCTCGTCCCGCTGCGGGACGCCCTGGAGCGCCATCGCGCCGATCCGGCGGTCGAGGGGCTGCTGGTGGACTTCGTGCACCTGTACGGCAGCACCGACTGGGAGGCCGGCGGGCGCCAGTGGTACCGCCGCGAGGTGCGGGTGGTGCGTCCCGGGCGCGGGATCGTCAGCGTGGGCGATGCCCAGGGTTTCCGGGTGGCACCCCAGGAACGGCCCCTGCGGGTCCGCCGCGCCGGCGCCACCTACTTCCATTACGGGTGGGCGCGGCCGCTCGCCGCGCTGGCCGCCAAGCGCGAGGCCGACAACCTGCTGCACTACGGCGGCGCGCCGCGGCGCGCCGCCGTCGGCGACTCGCTGCCGTGGGACGTGGGGCTCCGGCGCTTCGGCGGCACCCACCCGGCGGAGATGCAGCCGTGGATCGGTGCGCGGCGGGCGGCGATGTCGCCGGGCTTCTCGCCGCGGCGCTGGGACCTCCGCCGCGTGGCGCTGCTCGCCTCGCTCGGGGTCGAACGGCTCACCGGATGGCGGCCGTTCGAGCGCGCCGGCTACGTGGAGCTGTAACCCTGGCCCGCCAGCAGCCGCTCCAGCCGGTGGGCCCAGGTGTGGTGGGCCAGGACGTGCGCCCGGCCTGCCTCCGCCAGCCGGGCGCGCTCCGTCGGGTCGGCGAGGGCGCGCCGTGCCAGCTCCACGGCGTCCGCCGGGTGGCGATACCACAGCGCATGCACCCCGTGCCGCACGAATCCCTCGACGTTGTCCACGTACTCACCAAGGAAGCAGCCGCCGGCCGCCAGCACCCGCCACAGCCGGTTGGAGGTGCCGCCGCGCAGCTCGGCGCGCTGGGCCTCCAGCGCATCGATGCCGAGCATGAGCGCCGCGCCGCGCGCCACCCGGGCGAACTCCGCCGCGCGCACCACGCCTCCCGCCACCGGCAGCGCCGCGCGCTGCGCCTCCCACCCGGGGCCGCGCACCTGCACCCGGAACGCGCGCGCCAGGTCCGCGAGCAGGGCGTGACGCCGCGCGTACTGGCCCGACCCGACAAAGGCGATGTCGCAGGCATACTCCGGCGGGGCCGACGCCACCGGCTGGTCCAGTTCCGGATCGGCGCCCTGGGGCAGGAACGCCGACTTGAGCCGCAGGGCGTGGAAGGCCTCGGCCTGGTAGCCGTAGGTGGCGTACACCTCGTCCACCTGCCGGGCCAGCGCCACTACCCGCTCGGGCAGCGGGGTCACCGCGTCGAAATACCAGAAGGCGCTGCGCCGCCCGCGCACCAGGTCGCGCAGGGCGCGTTCCCCCGCCGCGACCGCGTGCCGGGTGCAGAGCACCAGCTCGGCGTCGAAGCGCTCGCCCTGCCAGCGCAGGACGGCGCGGCTCGCCTCGCCCAGGCGGCGGCGCCAGCCCAGGGCATCGAGCACCTGCGCCTCGTGGCCGAGCGCATGTGCCGCCCGGGCGATCGACGCCTCGCTCCGCTCGCGCCCGCCGGCGCCGACGATGAGGATCCGCATGGTTCGCGCGAAAGCTGACCCCATGCCGCGCCCGGCGGAAGCGCCGATCCGCGTCCTGGTGTCGCTGCACCAGGGCGGCGGGGCCGGCTCGGTGAACTCGGTGGTGCGCAACGCGCTCGGCCTGGCGCGGCGGGGGCTGGAGGTCGGCTTCGTCTGCCCGCCCGATTCGCCGGTCGAGGCGGAGGCGCGCGCCGGCGGGCTGGTGGTGCACCCGCTGCCGCTCGCCCGCGGATCGCGCTGGCGGAATGCCTCGGCCCTCGCCGCCCTGCTCGCGGAGCACCCGGTGGACCTGGTCGATGCGCACGGCTCCCGCGATCGTGAGGCCTACACCTGGCTGGGCCTCACCCGCCGGCTGCCGGTGCCGGCGGTCTTCACCCGCCGCTCCTGGCCCCGCACGGCACGGTTGGAGAACTGGCTCGCCGGGCGGGTGGCGGCCCGGGTGGTGGCGCTGAGCCCGCCGGTGGCGGAACGCCTCATGGCGACGGGCATCCCGCGACGGAAGCTGCACATCATCCCCAACGGGGTGCTGCTGGACCGGATCGACCGGCCGGTCGAGGCGCACGAGGTCGAGGAGTGGCGCGAGCGCATCGCGTGGGACGCCGAGCGGCCGGTGCTGGCGGTGGTGGCGCGGCCGAAAGACCAGGCGGTGGTGCTCGCCGCGCTGCCGCGGGTGCAGCGTCCGGTGCGCCTGGTGCTGGCGGGCCTCGATGCAGCGGCGCTCGCGGCCCCGCTGCCCCCGATCCCGGAGCGGCACCGGGTCGTGCGGCTGCCGTTCCGGCCGGCGATCCGCCCGCTCTACGAACTGGTGGACGTTGCCCTGCACCCCTCGCGCTGGGACGCGCTGCCGCAGGCGGTGCTGGAGGCGATGGCGCTGGGGAAGCCGGTGATCGCCTCCGACGCGACCGGCAACGCGTTCATCATCCGGAATGAGGCGGAAGGCGTGCTGGTGCCGCCCACCGATCCCACGGCGTGGGCCCGGGCGATCGACGCACTCCTCGCCGACCCGGCGCGGAGGGCGATGATCGGCGCGGCGGCGCGCCACCGTGCCCGGGTGGATTTCTCCCTCGAGACGACCCTCAACCGGACCATCGCGATGTACCGCGAGGTACTGGGCCGGTGAACACCCTCCTGCTCACCCGGGACTTTCCCCCCGAGGGCGGCGGGATCGCGCGGGCCCTCGGCGAGCTGGCCCGGCATGCCGATCCTGCGCGCTTCGCAGTCTCCACCGGCAGCGTGCCGGACGCCGAGGGGTGGGATGCTGCCTGTCCGGTGCCGGTGGACCGGGTCGGGGTGCCGGTGGAGCGGCTCCGCACCCTCACCGGCCTGCTCCGCTGGGGCTGGCGGGCCGATCGGCTGGCGCGGCGGCAGCGGCCGGCCTTCCTGTGGGCGGGCAACGTGAAGCCGGCGGGCCACGTGGCGCGCTGGCTGGGGCGCCGCCGCGGCATTCCGTACGGCCTGGTGGTCTATGGCCACGACCTGGAACGGCTGGCGCGGCAGGCCGCCGCCGACCCGGTCAAGCACCGCCGGGCCGCGGAGCTGCTGTGGGAGGCGGCGGGTACCGTGGCGATCAGCCACTGGACGGCTCGGCGCTTCACGGCGCTCGCGGCGGAGCTCGGCGTGGAGCGGGCCGGGGCGCGGGTGCGGGTGGTGCCACTGGGGGTGGACGCGCACCGCTTTCACCCGGGGGCCGCCGATGCGGGTGTCCGCGCGCGCCTCGGGCTGGACCAGCGGCCCTGGCTGCTCACGGTAGCCCGGCTCAAGTGGCACAAGGGCATCGATACCGCGCTCCGCGTGGTGCAGGCTCTGGCGGCCGCCGGCCTGGATGTGGGCTACGCGGTGGCGGGTGAGGGACCGGACGCCGAGGCGCTCCGGGCGCGGGCCGCGCGAATGGACCTGGCGGATCGGGTGCGCTGGCTGGGGCGGGTCCCCGAAGCGGACCTCCCCGCCCTCTACGCGTCGGCGACGGTGTACCTCGGCCTGTCACGGCAGGAGGGGGAGGAGGTCGAGGGGTTCGGGCTGTCGCTGCTGGAGGCGCAGGCGAGCGGGGTGCCGGTGGTGGCGGGGCGGTCGGGGGGCACCGAGGATGCGGTGCACCACGGCGTCACCGGGTTCCTCACCGATCCCCGCAGCGACCTCGCGGCCCGGCCCCTGGTGGAAGCCCTGCTGCGCGACCCGTCGCGGGCCGGGGTGCTGGGCGCGGCCGGCCGGGCGCGGATGCTGCGGGAATTCACCTGGGAGCGCGTGGCCGCCGACCTGGCCGCGGCCGCGGGGGAGTTCAGCCGCGGCTGGGCGGGGCCAGCCGGGCGCTGATGGCGTAGGTGGGGCAGTTGCGCACGTACCCGCCGTCCAGCGGCGACCAGGACTGGATCGGCTGCCGCACCAGGGCGCGGCCCTTCTCGTCCAGCTCGAACACCCACGGGGCGTGCATCACGCAGGCGCCGCAGCCCACGCAGCGGTCCCGGTCCACCCGGATCTCCACCTTGCGCTGCGGGTGGATGCCGTGGCCCTCGGGATCGAAGGTCTCCTCCAGCTGGTCCAGCAGGTCGAGGGTGGCGCGGTGTCCCTCCTCGATCAGCTCGCGGTTGTGCCCGAAGGCGAACAGCGACACATGCTCCACCCGCGGGTGCACCAGGACCAGCGGCGGCGCGGTCCAGTGCCGCAGCCGGCTCTCCATCATGGTCTGCATCACGATCTCGAGCCCGCGGATGTACGTCGCCGCAAATCCTTCTTCCTGCACGTTGGCGCGGTGGGCGCTGTTGGCCCCGACGTCCACCGCGATCACCGGCCCGTCGCCCCGCGCCGCCGCGATCTGCACCGGCATGTTCTCGGTGACCGCGCCGTCCACGAACCACCGCCCCTCGATCTGCCGCGGGGGGAAGATCCCGGGCAGGGCGCAGGAGGCGAAGACGGCGTCCGCCACCCGGGCGTTCTGCAGCCCGGGGAGGCCCCAGAATACCTGCATGCCGGAGTTCAGCTCGACGGTGTTGATGAGCAGCGGGCGGGGGAGGTCGTGGAAGGTGCGCTCGCCGACCAGACTCTCGATCAGGTCGTCCAGCGGCTCCCGGCGATACACCGCCGGCGAGCGCATCCGCTTGAGCGCCATGTCCACGTGGGCCACCTGGAAGATGTCCTTCCGGCGCACCGCGAGGCCGCGCTCCATCATCTCGTCCAGCGGCATGCCGGTGGCCCAGGCGGCGGCGATCAGCGAGCCCATGCTGCTCCCGACGACCAGTCCCGGGGTCAGGCCCCGCTCGGCCAGCGCGCGGAGGACCCCGATATGGGCGAGGCCCTTGAGGCCGCCGCCGCTCAGCACCAGCGTGAAGGGACCGCGCAAGCCCATTAGCTTCTGTCGTCCGCGGTTGGCATCGCCCTGTAACGTACGCCGGAGACCGGAGGGTTGAGAAGAGTGGGCTATGACATCGCCGCCCTGCGCGCCGCGGAGTTCCCGTGGGCCGGGGAGACCATCTACCTCGATCACGCCTCCATCGGCCCCCTGCCGGAGCGCACCCGCCTGGCGGGGGAACGGTTCCTGGGCAAGCGGGCCCGCCCCTTCGAGCTGGGGCACGACGACATGTTCGGCGGCTTCCAGGTGGCCCGGGAACGGGCCGCCCGGCTGATCGGGGCCACCCCGGAAGAGATCGCCCTCGCCACCAACACCAGCTTCGGGCTGGGGATCGCCGCCCGCGCGCTGCCGTGGCTCCCCGGCGACATCGTGGTCGTGAGCGACCGGGAGTTCCCCGCCAACGTCTATCCCTGGAAGCGGCTGGCCGAGAAGCAGGTGCAGCTGGAGCTGGTGCCCACGACGCCCGAAGGCTGGCCCGACGAGGAGGCGCTGGTGGCCCGGCTGGAGGACCCCCGGGTCCGCTGCCTCGCGGTGTCACTCACCCAGTTCGCCAACGGCTACACCGTGGACCTGGCCCGGCTCTCCCGGGTCACCCGCGCGCTGGGCAAGTACCTGGTGGTGGACGCCATCCAGGCGCTGGGCCAGCTGCCGGTGGATGTGACCGAGACGCCGGTGGACATCCTCGCCTGCGGGGCGCAGAAGTGGCTGCTCTCGCCGTGGGGGAGCGGGTTCCTCTACGTGCGGCGGGAGCTGATCCCGTCGCTGGATCCGTCGGTCACCGGCTGGATGGCGTTCGAGGGCACCGACGACCTCACCCGCCTCACCGCCTACAAGGACGCGCTGCGCGACAACGCCCGGCGGTTCGAGCTCATCAGCCTGCCGTTCCAGGACATGTACGGCATGCTCACCTCGCTGGGACTGCTGCTGGAGCTGGGCATCGACCAGATCGCCGCCCACCTGCAGACGCTGCACCAGCCGGTGCTCGACTGGGCCCGCCGGCGCGGCGTGCCGGTCACCTCGCCCACCGGCGCCCATGGCTCGGGCATCATCTGCGTGGCGCCGCCCCGCATCGAGGAGTGCTACCGCGCACTGCGCGAGGCGCGGGTGTACCTGAGCCTGCGCGAGGGGGCGCTCCGCCTCAGCCCGCACTGCTACACGACGGTGGAGGAGCTGGTGCGGGTGACCGAGGTGCTGGAGCGGGCGGTAGGCCGGTAAGGCGGTACGGCTCGGCAGCGGCGTCCGCCCCGCGGCCCGCCCGGCCATTGCCGTCCGCGGCTGACCGGCCAACATTCCCCTTCGTTCCGTTGCCCGTCTCCCGTCTCCCGCTTCCCAACCCGCCCATGCCCACCCTCGCTGACCAGCTCGTTGCCGGCTACGGCTTCACCGCCCCGTCCATCGTCCTCGGCGCCGCCCTCGAGGGCGCCACGGTGCACCAGGAGCCGAAGATCCGTATCCCCCTCGCGATGACCAACCGCCACGGGCTGGTCGCCGGCGCGACGGGCACCGGCAAGACCAAGACCCTGCAGCTGCTCACCGAGCAGCTCTCGGCCAACGGCGTCCCGGTGTTTGTCGCCGACATCAAGGGCGATCTCTCCGGCCTCGCCATGCCGGGCCAGCCGGGCGACCGGATCACCCAGCGGTCCCAGCAGGTGGGCTGGGACTGGGCGCCGACCGGCTTCCCCGTGGAGTTCGTCAGCCTCACCGGCAAGCTCGGGGTGCAGCTCCGGGCCACGGTCTCGAGCTTCGGCCCGCTGCTGCTCGCCAAGGTGCTGGGCCTCAACGAGACCCAGACCAGCGTGCTGACCCTGGTCTTCAAGTACTGCGACGACCAGCGGCTGCCGCTGCTCGACTTCAGCGACCTCCGCGCGGTGCTGCAGTACCTCTCGAGTGATGACGGGAAGGGCCAGCTGGAAGGCTACGGCGGGATGTCATCCGCCACGGTGGGCGTGCTGCTGCGCAAGATGATCGAGCTGGAGGTGCAGGGGGCGGAGCAGTTCTTCGGCGAGCCGGAGTTCGACGTGCACGACCTGCTGGTCACCACCCGGGAGGGGAAGGGCGTCATCACCTGCCTGGAGCTGAGCGACGTGCAGGACAAGCCGCGGCTCTTCTCCACGTTCATGATGTGGCTGCTGGCCGAGCTGTACCACACCCTGCCCGAGGCCGGCGACCTCGACAAGCCCAAGCTGGTGTTCTTCTTCGACGAGGCACACCTGCTGTTCAACGACGCCTCGAAGGCCTTCCTGGAGCAGGTGGAGCAGGTGGTGCGGCTGATCCGCTCCAAGGGCGTGGGGGTGTACTTCGTTACCCAGACCCCGAAGGACGTCCCGGCCGACATCCTGGGCCAGCTGGGCAACCGGGTGCAGCACGCGCTGCGGGCCCACACCCCGGACGACGAGGCGGCGCTCAAGGCCACCGTCCGCACCTTTCCCAAGACCGACTTCTACGACCTGCAGGAGACCCTCACCTCGCTGGGCATCGGCGAGGCGGTGGTCACCGCCCTCGATCCGCGCGGGGTGCCCACGCCGGTGGTCGCGGCGCGGCTTATCCCGCCGGCGTCGCGCATGGCGCCGCTGACGCCGGAGGAGCTCGCGGCGGATATCCAGCAGTCCGACCTGCTCAAGGAATACGGCCAGGCGGTGGACCGGGAGAGCGCCCGCGAGATGCTCGCCGCCCGGCTCAGCAAGCCGGCCCCGGCCGCTCCCGCGGGCACCGCGCCGGCCCCGGCCCCCGCCCCGGCCGAGAAGCCCAAGAAGCAGGGGATGTCCACCGGGGCCAAGCTCGGGGCCGCGGTGCTGGGCGCGTTGGGTACCACCATGGCGCGAACGGTCGGCCGGGAGCTGGTACGGGGAGTGCTGGGGGGCCTGCTGGGCGGGAAGTCGTCGCGCGGGACCAGCCGGACCCGCTGGTAGGCGGTGGGAGCCGGGCGGACCCGGCTCCCTCCCGTGAGGTCACTTCTTGGCGACGGTCTCTTCCTTGAGGACCTTCTTGGAGAACATGAACACCAGCCACGCCACGATCACGAAGTTGAGCAGGGCGCCGAGCACCGAGCCGATCTGAAACGGGCCGATCGCCCACGTCTGCCATCCACCCTCCGGCAGGACCATTCCCACCAGCGGCATCAGCAGCCCGTCCACGATCGCCTTCACCAGCTCGCCCGCCTTGCCACCGATGATGACGGCGATGGCCAGGCCGATCACGCCGTACTCCTTCAGGAACTTCATGAACTCGCCTTGCATGGGCTGCTCCGTGATGGGGGTGGTCCGGCAGGCGCGCCGCCTCCGTGCGGCGGTCGCGGGCGAATATCCCGCCGCCCGGCGAGCTGCGCCAGAGGGAGCGGCACGGCCCGTCGGGCGGATGGTGCGTGCCCGGGTGTCAGGTCAAGGTGACGAGCGCGTAGCTCCGCTTGCCCTTCTGCAGCAGGAGGTAGCCGCCGGCACGCACGTCGCCCGCGGCGAGGCGCCGCTCGGCGTCGGCGATCGGCTGGGCGTTGAGCGAGAAACCCTTCTGGGCCAGGCCACGCCGGGCCTCGGACTTGGAGGCGGCCAGCCCGGCGCGCACCAGCGCGTCCACCAGTGACAGGCCGTCCAGCTCCGCCCGTGGCAGCGTGGTGGTCGGAATCTCCGTGGCCAGCACCTCGAACACCTCGGACCCCGCCTCGGCCAGGTCCAGCCCGCCGAACAGCAGCCGGCTGGCCTGCACCACGCCCCGGGCGGTGGCGGCGCCGTGGACCCGGGTGGTGATGTCTTCCGCCAGCCGGCGCTGGGCGGCGCGCTTCCCCGGGTCCTGCGCCTGCTCGGCCATGATCGTGGCGATCTCGTCCAGCGGCAGGAAGGTGAAGAACCGCAGCAGCCGCTCCACGTCCCGGTCGTCGGTGTTGAGCCAGAACTGGTAGAACTGGTAGGGCGAGGTCTTCGCCGGGTCGAGCCAGACGTTGCCCGACTCGCTCTTGCCGAACTTCCCGCCCGCGGCGTTGGTGAGCAGCGGGAACACCAGCCCGTGGGCCTCCGCGCCCTCCCGGCGGCCGATCAGCTCGGTACCGGCGGTGATGTTGCCCCACTGGTCGCTGCCGCCCATCTGCAGCTCGCACCGGTCCGCCTGCCACAGGTGCCAGAAGTCGTAGGCCTGCACCAGCATGTAGGTGAACTCGGTGTAGGAGATCCCGGTCTCCATCCGGCTCTTCACCGAGTCCTTCTGCAGCATGTAGTTGATGGTGAAGTGCTTGCCCACGTCGCGCAGGAAGTCCATCAGCCGGAGCGGGCGCAGCCAGTCGGCGTTGTCCCGCATCCGGGCGGCGTTGGCCCCGCCGAAGTCCACGAATCGCTCCAGCTGGGCCCGGATCCGGGCCACGTTGTGGTCCACCTGGGCCACGTCGAGCATCGGCCGCTCGGCCCGCTTGCCGCTCGGGTCGCCCACCAGGCCGGTGCCGCCGCCCACCAGGACGATCGGCGTGCCGCCCAGCCGCTGCAGCCAGGCCAGCCCCATCACCGGCACCAGGTTGCCGACGTGGAGGGAGTCCGCGGTGGGGTCGAACCCGACGTAGCCGGTCACCGGCCCCCGGGCCAGGCGGGCGGCGAGGCCGGGCGTCGCGTCCTGCACGAAGCCGCGGGCGGTCAGCGTCTCGAGGAGGGTGGTCATGGGAGGCCAATTCTAGGCCGCCCCCCCGGCCCGCAGCAAGCGGTGGGGGCCGCGGATGGTGGTGCCCGTCACCGCGCGGGGCGCCTATCTTGCAGGCATGGCTTCCCGACCCCTCAACGCCCTCCGCCGGTGGTGGTACACCCCGCGCATCCGCAGCAACATCATCACCGCGATCCTGGCGGTCGGCATGCTGGGGCTCGGGGTGGCGGTGGCGGCCTGGACCCGGGCCTGCGCCAACAGCGCCTGCCCGTCCATCGCCCCGCTGGTCCGCACTTACGACCCGGCCCAGGCATCCAAGGTCTACGCCGCCGACGGCCGGCTGATCACCGACCTGGGCTCGGAGCGGCGCACCGTGGTGGCGCTGCCCCAGATCTCGCCCGCGGTCATCGCGGCTTTCGTCTCGGTGGAGGACAAGCGGTTCTACGAGCACCACGGGGTGGACTGGATCCGCGCGATGGGCTCGGCGCGGCACACCCTGATCTACAAGCTGACCGGCATCGGCCAGATGCAGGGCTTCTCCACCATCACCATGCAGCTGGCCGGCAACCTCTTCCCGGAGGACATCAACCGGCGCGACCGCTCGATCAAGCGGAAGCTGCGGGAGATGCATGTCGCGTTCGAGATCGAGTCGAACTTCGACAAGTCCAAGATTCTCGAGCTGTACCTCAACCAGATCAACCTGGGGAACGGCGCCTACGGCGTGGAGGCGGCGGCGGAGCGCTACTTCGGCAAGACCGCCCGCGAGCTCAACGTCGCCGAGGCGGCGACCCTGGCCGGCATCCCGCGTTCCCCCACCCGCTACAACCCCCGGCGCAACCCCGACCTCTCGGTGCAGCGCCGCAACCTCATCCTCGACGTGATGGCCGAGGAAGGGGTGCTCACCCGGGGCGAGGCGGAGCGGTGGAAGGCCTACCCGCTGCAGCTCTCCACCCGGAGCGACTTCTCCGAGGTGGCGCCGTACTTCACCGAGTACGTCCGGCAGCAGCTGCAGACCCGCTTCGGCTCCCAGCTCTACAAGGACGGCCTGCGGATCTACACCACCGTGGACCTCGACATCCAGCAGGCGGCGGAGCGGTCGCTGGCCCGGCAGCTGGATGAGATCGAGCGCAACACGGCGCGCTACGGCAAGTACCCCCGGCCCACGTATGCCGACTACCTCGAGAAGCGGGCCGACGACGCCGAATCCTTGGCCGAGTCGCCCTACCTGCAGGGGCTGGCGGTGGTGCTGGAGGCGAAGACCGGGAAGGTGCTCGCGATGGTGGGCGGGCGCGACTTCAACGACAACAAGTACAATCGCGCGGTCCAGGCGGTGCGGCAGCCGGGCTCGACGTTCAAGCCGATCGTCTACACCGCGGCGCTGCGCGCCGGGCATGTCTGGTCGGAGATCATCGAAGACACGCCGCTCAGCATGCAGATGACGCCGGACGAGCCGCCCTGGGAGCCGCAGAACTACGACAACCGGTTCCTCGGCCCCATGTCGCTCAAGCAGGCGTTCTACCAGAGCCGCAACATCCCCGCGATCCGGGTGGGTGACGAGGTCGGCCCGGCCGCGGTGGTGGGCGAGGCGGCGCGGTTCGGGATCAGCACCCCGGTGCCGCCGTACCCCGCCACCTACATCGGCGCGGCCTCGGTGATCCCGATCGAAATGGTCTCCGCCTTCAGCCCCTTTGCGACCCTCGGCACCCGGGTCGCGCCCTGGGCGATCGAGCGGGTGGAAGACCGCCGGGGCAACGTGCTCTGGCAGCCCCACCCGCGGACCGAGGTGGTGATGGACTCGGCGCTGGCGTGGCTCATGCTCGACGGCCTGCGGGACGTGGTGCGGCGGGGAACCGCCGCCGGCACCGTCGGCGGCCAGATCGGGGACCTCCCCGCCGGCGGCAAGACCGGCACCACCAACGACGGCGCCGACGTCTGGTTCATCGGCTTCACGCCAGACCTCGTGGCCGGCGTCTGGATGGGGATGGATCGGCCCCAGAAGATCATGGACAACGCCCAGGGCGGGCGCCTGGCGGCGCCGGCCTGGACCATGATGATGAAGGAGATCTACGAGCGCCGCCCCAGGCCGGCCGCATGGCCCCGGCCCGATGGGCTCACGACGGTGGAGGTGGACCGGCAGACCGGGAAGAAGTTCACCCCCTTCTGCCCCAAGGACTCGCTGGCGGTCGAGTCGTACCTCGCCGGGACCGAGCCCAAGGACTTCTGCCCCATCCACAACCCCTGGGGCGCGGGCGCCAACCCGCTGCAGAACAACTCGCAGTGACCAGGGGGCCCCGGCGGTTCTCCGCCCGCTGGGTGCTCCCGATGGACGGCCCGCCGATCGCGGCGGGGGCGGTGCTGGTCGGGGCCGACGGGCGTATCGCCGCCGTCGGCCCCGATGCGTCGGTGCCCCGGCCCGAGGATACCCCCTCCGAGCTGCTGCCCGACGCGGTGCTGCTCCCGGGGCTGATCAATGTTCACACCCACCTCGAGCTGACCGGGCTCGACGCCCAGGTGCCCGAGCAGGACTTCCCGGCGTGGATCCGGCACATCATCCAGCTCAAGGCGGCCCGCACCCCGGTCCAGTTCCTCGCCGCGGCGCGGCAGGGCCTCGCCGACTGCTGGGCCACCGGGGTGACGACCGTCGCCGACACCGGCGACTCGGGCGCGGTGCTGCAGGCGCTGGCGGAATCCGATGCCAGCGGCATCGCGTATCACGAGGTCTTCGGCCCCCATCCCGACCAGGCGCCCGACGCGCTCGCGGCGGCGGCGCGCCGGCTCGATGAGCTGGCCCGCTTCACCGGGCCGCGGGTCCGGCTGGGGCTCTCGCCCCACGCGCCCTACAGCGTGAGCGGGCCACTCTACGCCGGGGTCGCGCGGCTCGCCGCGGAGCGCGGGCTGCCGCTGGCGGTGCACCTGGCGGAGTCGGAGGACGAGTCGCTGCTCCTCGAGCGGGGCACCGGCGGATTCGCGCGGGCATGGGAGGGGCGGGGCATTCCGTTGCCCCCGATGCCGGGCCGCTCACCGGTGGCGTGGCTGGAGGAGCACGGCGTGCTGGGGCCCGACACGTTGTGCATTCATCTGGTGCGCGCCGGCGCCACCGACCTCCCCCGGCTCCGCCGGGCTGGGGTCGCGGTGGCCCACTGTCCCCGTTCCAATGCGCGTCACGGCCATGGGGCGGCACCGGTGGCGGCATTGCTCGAGGCGGGGCTCCGGCTGGGCGTGGGTACCGACTCGGTCGCGAGCGTGGCGCCGCTCGACCTCCTGGCGGAGGCGCGGGCGGCCCGGGAACTCGCCGGGGGCCCGGCGGAGGCGGCGCTGGCGCTGGTCACCACCGGGGCGGCGCGGGCGCTGGGGCTCGAGGCGGAGGTGGGGGCGCTGACCCCCGGGCGCTGGGGTGACCTCGTGGCGTTCCGGGTCCCGCTGGAGCTCGCCGCCGACCGGCTTCCCGAGGCCGTCTTGTCCCGTGGCCCCGGAGAAGTCATCTTGACCAGCCTCGCGGGTCGCGTCCGGCACCGCGGGTGAGGCTGTGACAGCAGAGTGCTGTCAGCTATCAGCCGCCGGCTGAACTGTGGGCCCCCGGGCTCGCCCGGGACCCATCGCTGACTCCAACCCGCTGCAGCGACGTGCTGACAGCCTCCCGGGAGTTGCCCGCCCGATGAAACTCCAGCGTCATGCGGCGATCCTCCGCATCGTCCGCGAGCGCCGCATCGAGAGCCAGGATGGCCTGCGCGAGGCCCTGGCCGCCGAGTCCATCTCCGTCACCCAGGCCACCCTCTCCCGCGACATCCGGGAACTGGGGCTGGCCAAGCTGGTGGATCCGCAGGGCGGCTCCTACTACGCCCACCCGCACGAAGGGTCGCTCCGGCCCGACCTCAGCCAGATCCTCCCCACCCTGATGGTGAGCCTGGAGTCCACCGGGCCGCTGATCGTGATCAAGACCGCGACGGGTGGCGCGCCGGCGGTGGCCGCGGCGCTGGACCAGGCGGGGTGGAAGGAAGTGATCGGCACCCTCGCGGGCGACGACACCCTCCTCATCATCGCGAAGAACCCCCGCCTGCGGCAGGTGGTGGAGCAGCGGCTGGCGGGCCTGACCCGGTAATCCGATCGTTGCTTGCGCGCCCCCGCCGGGCCGGGCTACGATTCCATGATACCCTGGAGCAGGAGTTGTTCCCGGTGCGGTGCCTGGCGCTCAATGCGTCGTTCGAGCCCCTGACCATGGTGCCCGTGCGGCGGGCCCTGAGACTGGTGATCGAGGGCAAGGCGGAAATCGTCGAAGCGGAGGGCCGGGACGTGGTGCGCAGTGAGCGCCTCGTCCTTCCCAAACCGGCGATCATTCGCCTCGTCAAGTTCGTCCACGTCCCCCGCCGCTTCCGCCGCCAGGTCACCAACACCTTCCTGTTCGCCCGCGACGGCTACCGCTGCCAGTACTGCGATCGCACCCAGGCCGACCTGCGCGGCCGGGAGTGCCTCACGCGCGATCACCTGGTGCCGATCTCGCGCGGCGGCGGCAACGAGTGGACCAACGTGGTCACCGCCTGCTCCACCTGCAACACGCGGAAGGGCAACCGGCTCCCCTCCGAGTGCGGCATGCACCCGCACGGGGTGCCCCACGAGCCCCACTTCGTGCACCTGGCCTGGGCGGTGCGCCGCCTGACGAACACCCAGTCCAAGTACATCCGCCTCTTCTACGGCGAGGACGCCCTCGAGGCCCTCGGCGGCTGAGCCGGCCGGCGACCGGAAACACCAAACGGGTGGAGCAGATGCTCCACCCGTCTTGGTTCCGCCGTCCTACCGCCCTACCGCGACCGAGCGCCCCACAGGTGCCGCTTCGCGGCGACTCGGGCGCGAGGGAGTCCTTCAGGGTCCTACTTCACCTCGAACCCCTCCGTCCTCCCCTGCAGGTTGAGGCGCGGCAGCCCCGCCAGCCGCAGCAGCAGCCGGCGGGCCCGTTCCGCGAAGGAGGTGCCGCCGTTCTCGCTCTGCAGCTCTCCCCGCAGCACCCGCTCGAACTTGTCCAGGTCCGATTCCGAGAGCGTCACCACCTCGAGGCTCGCGGTGTAGTAGTACTGGCCCGCGGTGCGCGGGGCGATGCGGAACTCGTACCCCAGCCCCAGCACGTCGGCGAGGGCGCCCGGCGTCGCGACGCGGCGGGTCTGGGTGAAGTTGCCGGGGCCGAGACGGGTGATGCTGAACTGGTCGAGCAGCGGTTCGTGCCGCACCACCAGCGTCCATTCCACGGTGCGGTCGAGCACGTCCGGCCAGGCCTCCCGGGAGCGCCAGGTCTCCAGCCGGTACTGCAGCCGCACCGGGAGGCCCTCGCGCAGGGCGGAGAGCCACGGCGTGTCCTCGAGCAGGTTGCGGGTGCGCACCACCGGGTCATGGCCCGGGGTGAGCCGCACCTCGAGCGCCACGGCCGTGGTGTCCTGGGCGGCGAGCGGCCCGGCTCCCGTGAGCAGCGCCAACGCGCCGATCCCGGGCCGGAGGCGGCGGAGCGCCTGACGGACCAGGGGGACCATGCCGCGGAGCACCCGGTGCACGCTCCTAGAACCGTCGGTCGAGCCGCACGAAGACCCGCACCGGCTCGCCGTCGGTCACCGGCTTGGCCAGGTACAGGGCGACGCTGCCCGCGTCGAGCCCCAGACCGACATCCGCCTTCCACTCGGTGATCGAGCGGATCCGGTTGGAGGGGACCCGGCCCGGGCCGTCCCCGGCCAGCCAGGCGCTCCCGGCGTCGCCGAAGACCACCAGCATCGGGTCCTCGATGCCGAGGAACCGATCCAGCTCGCGGTGGTTGCGGTCCTTCACCGTGTAGCCGGCCCGCACCCGGAGACGGTGGCGCAGCTCCACCTGGGTCACCATCGCCCGGTCGCACAGTGCCGGCTGGGCGGGGTCGTGGAAGCCGGCGGGGGCGCAGTCCAGGGCGCGGAACTGGTACCCGGGGAGCAGGTCCACGCCGCCCAGCGACACCCGTCGCTGCAGCGGCAGCGGGTCACCCGAGAGCCAGCCGCCGGCCCACAGGCGGACGTTGAGCTGGGCCTCGGGGGAGAGGCGGTTGTACCGGCGCAGGTCCAGCGTGAAGCGGTTGAAGCCGTAGCCACTGGTGGGCAGCGCACCGCGGATGGTGGTCGGCAGGGCCACCGGCGCCACGTCGCTGCTGGCGGCGTGCTCCACGCTGCCGCGGAGCCACCAGCCGGAGGTCGGGTCGTCCCGCACGTTGCGGGTGTCGTACGATCCGGAGAGGCCCACGATGGTGTAGTGCCCGTCATCCACCAGCGGGTTGGGCCGCCAGCGGTCGCTGTTGCGGAACAGGCTCCACGGGTCGTTGGCCCGCACCGAGCCCTGCTTCTCGTAGCGCACCAGCCCGTCCACCCGGAGCCGCGGCGTGAGGTAGGCGTAGGCGCTGCCGCCGACGCCTTCGCTGGCGAAGTAGTCCCGGTTGTCCCGCTGGAACAGGAACGCGTTCCAGCCGACCTCGTCCCGCGGCAGGGTATGCTCCTCGATCCCGGCCACGACCGAGTAGGTCCGGGCCCCGAAGCCGAAGCCGCGGCTGCCCCGGAAGCGCCAGTCGGTGCGGACGATCCAGCCCAGGTCCCGGCGGAAGGGGCCGTTGTCGGGGGCGGTGCGGAGGATGCCGCGCAGGTCGAGGGTGGCGCTCATGTCGGGCCGGGGGCGCCAGGTGAACGCCGGCCCGAACACGATGCCGAGCCCCTCGATCCGGTTGTAGGTCTGGGTGGTGGTGAGCCGGAGGGTGGTCGCCACGCGGCCGGAGCGGAAGGTGCGCTGGGCGGTGGCCAGCTCGCCGATCGGCCGCCGCCGCTCCCGCAGCGCCAGCGTGCCATCCGACTGGCGGGTCACCGGCGCCGCGTCCCAGAACACCCGCGAGAGGCCCTCGTGCAGTGCCCCGGGGGCCACGCTCAGCCGGCCGCCGACCACCAGGATGTCGCCGGTCACGGAGCTGCCCGGCAGCAGCAGCAGGTCGCCGTTGATGACCGTCACCGGCCCGGCGATCTCGCCCGCCACGGCGAGGACGCCGCGGAAGCTGGCGATGGTCCCGGCCAGCCTCGCCCCGGCCGGCAGCGCGAGCCCGCCGGGCAGCCGCACCGTCCCGCTGTCGTTCCAGGTGCGCAGCAGCTCCTGCAGCACCTCGGTGGGGAGGGCGGAGAGCCCGGTGTCGGCGGCGGGCTCGTCGGGGTTGATCACGATCACGCTGTCCTGCGCCGCGGCGCCCCGCGCCACCGCCAGCAGCAGCGCCAGTCCCACACCGACCGCGCGCCCGGTCCGGCCGCTCACCGCTCCTCCGCCGCCGGTTCGGCCCGGGCGATGAGGCCGAGCCGCTTCATCCGGCGGTAGAGATTGGCCCGGTCGGTGACCAGCATCCGGGCTGCCTCGGCCACGTTGCCCCCCGCCTGCTCCAGCGCGGCGCCGATCAGCCCGCGCTCGTAGGCATCGAGCGCCTCGGTGAGCGGCGTGCCGGGGAGCACCCGGCCCGGCTCCTCTCCCCGCGGGGCGGCCGCCGACGCGTCACCCCGGCGGGGCGCGGGGAGCACCTGCGCCACCTCCGCGGGGCCCACGGTGTCGCTCCCGATGATCGCGAGCCGTTCCACCACGTTGGCCAGCTCGCGGATGTTCCCGGGCCAGGCATGCTGGCGCAGGCGGGCGAGCGCCTCGGGCGCGTACTGCTGCGGCCGTCCGGGCCGGGCGCGGCGCGCCAGGTGCGCCACCAGCGCCGCCAGGTCCTCGGGGCGCTCGCGCAGCGGCGGCAGGTGGATGGGGAAGATGTTGAGGCGGAAGAAGAGGTCCTCCCGGAAGCTCCCCGCCGCCACCGCCTGGTCCAGCCGGCGGTTGGTCGCGGCGAGCACCCGCACGTTGACCATCGTGGGCTGCTCCGCCCCGAGCCGCTGCAGCACCCCGGTCTCGAGGGTGCGGAGCAGCTTGGCCTGGGCCTCGAGGTTGAGGTCGCCCACCTCGTCCAGGAAGAGCGTGCCGCCGTCGGCCAGCTCGAACCGTCCCAGCCGGCGCTCGGTGGCGCCGGTGAACGCGCCGCGCTCGTGGCCGAACATCTCCGACTCCACCAGCTCGCGCGGGATGGCGGCGCAGTTCACCGTGACGAACGGCTCGCCGGCGCGGCGGCTGGCGCGGTGGATGGCGCTCGCGACGAGTTCCTTGCCGGTGCCGGACTCGCCGGTGATGAGCACCCGGGCGTCGGTCGGCGCCACCTGGGCCACCAGCCGCCGCACCTCCTCCAGCGCGGGGCTCGCGCCGACCATCTCCTCGCGGCTCTCGAGCGCCTCACGCAGGGCGCGGTTCTGGTGCCGGGTGCGGCCCAGCTCCACCGCGGAGCGCAGCGTGACCAGCACCGCCTCGGGGCCGAGCGGCTTCTCCAGGAACTGGAACGCGCCGAGCTGGGTGGCGCGGACGGCATCGGCCAGCTGCGCCTTGCCGCTCATCATGATGACCGGAGCTTCGATGCCCCGGGCGCGAACCTGGGTGAGGGTCTCCAGCCCGTCGGGGCCGGGGGGCATCATCAGGTCGAGGAAGATGGCGTCGGGGTCGAGCGACTCCAGTGCGAGCAACCCGGCGTTGCCGCTGCCGGCCTCGTCCACCGAATAGCCCTCGGCCCGCAGCAGCGCCGCGAGCATGCGGCGGATGTTGGGCTCGTCGTCAATGATGAGGATGCGGTGGGGCATGCTGGAAAAGTAGGCGGGGTGGGGCCCCCGCGCCTCCCGCGGCGGCTAGGGCGCGGGGCGCCGGACCCGGGGCAGCGTCACCACGAACGTCGCCCCGCCGCCGGGCGTGGGCTCGTGCCGCACCCGCCCGCCGTGGGCCTCGATGGTCTGCCGCACCAGCGCGAGGCCCAGCCCGGTCCCGTTGGATTTTCCCGCGGTGACGTAGGGGTCGAAGAGCCGCTCGCGCAGCTCCTCCGGCACCCCCGGCCCGTGGTCGGCAATGCGCACCTCGGCGCCGTTCTGGCCCAGCGGCGCGGCGCTGACCTCCAGCCCACCGCGCTCCCCGCCCGCCTCCACCGCGTTGCGCAGCAGGTTGCTGAAGGCGCGTCGCAGCGGCTCGTAGTGCCCGGTGATGCGCGGGGTCGCCGGGTCGGCGTGCAGCTGCACCGGCACGTCGGCCGGGACCGCGGTCCGCACCAGCTCGGTGACCAGTTCGCCCAGGTCCACCTCCGCCATCGGCCCCTCGGGCAGGCGGCCCATCTCGGTGAACTCCCGCGCCAGCTGCTCCAGCCGGTTGGACTCCGCCGCCAGCACCTCGAGCGACTCCTGCTGCTCCGGGTGCGCGCTGCGGCGCAGCGCGCTGACGGCAAAGCGGATCGGGGTGAGCGGATTCTTCATCTCGTGCGCCACCCGCCGCGCCACCTCGCGGAAGGCCGCGAGGCGCTCCGCCTCGAGCTGGCGGGCCTTGGCCTCGGCCAGGCCGGTGGCCATCTCGCGGAAGGCCCCGCGCAGCGCGGCGAACTCGGGCGCCCCGCCCTCGGTCTCGTCGGCGGGGAGCGCCTCGTCGCGCTGGATCCGGCCGGTCCAGCCGACCAGTTCATCAATGGGGCGGCTCAGCTGGCGCGAGAGATAGCCGCCGACCCGCACCGAGGCGTACAGCACCAGCGCGCCGAGCCCCAGGATGATCGTGGCGTAGATGGCGCTGTAGTAGGTGGCGTAGGTCTCCTGCCGCTTCACCCGGGAGAGCGCCTCGTTGAGCGCGGCGCTGTGGGCGGCGAGCGCCCGCCGCTCGCGCGCCGTCAGCCGGGTGGAGTCGATGGTCTGGACCAGGTCGCGGCCGGTCTCGCGCAGCGACTCGACCGACTCCCGCGTGGTCGCCAGCCCGCCCACCGGGGGACGCACCGCGAGCGCCCAGCCGATCACCGCGACGGTGGTGGGGACCGTGCCGAGGGCCACGAGGGCAAAGAGGATGCGGCGGCGGAAGGGAAGCGCCATGGCGCTCCTAATGTACAGGGTCGGGCCGGACCCGCCGGGTGAATCGCGCGGCCAGCGCGCCCAGCCCCGCACCGGCCAGGACGCCCACCGGCTCGGGCAGGGTGGGCAGCGCCAGGCCGGCCAGGCGGCTGACGAGGTACAGCGCCAGCACCGCGCCGGCGGCGGCGCCGATCCACCCCGCGCCGGTGCGAGCCAGCCAGTACGCCGCCGGGAACAGCGCCGCGCCGAGCCACAGTCCCGACAGCCACGCCGCGGCCGGGCCGATCAGCGGATGCCAGGGCCAGAGCCCGGCCCAGAGGAGTCCGGAGGAGTAGGGCACCCGCCGCCAGGCGGAGGCTCTCGGCGTCTCGACCCCGAGCACCCAGGCCCCGCGCACCACGCCGCCGGTCACGGTCAGCGTGTCGCCCGCCTGCCACGGTGGCGGCGCCGGGAACCACGCGCTCAGGTCGCCGAGCTGCACCGCGCGGACCCCGCTGCGCAGGCGGAACACGAGTCCACGTCCCTGCTGGCCGAGCAGGAAGATCTCGCGCTGCTCGCTGTCGAACACGCTCACGATGGGCGCCAGGTCCGGCGGCGGTGCGCCCGCCACCACCCGGGCCGTCACCAGCACCGAGTCCTGGAGCAGCGCCCGGCGCAGCGCCGCCGACTGCTCGAGGCGCCCGGACGGCAGCCGCTGCCCGGCGACGGTCGCACCGAGCACCCGCCCCGGCCAGGTGGCGAACTGGCCCAGCTCCGGCGCCCACTGGCCCCAGTACACCGAGGCGGGAAGGCGGGGGCGTACCAGCAGCGCCGTGGACACCACCAGCCCCAGCCAGCCCGCGAGCGCCAGGGTGCCGAGACGCCGGCTGGCGCGGGGCGTGGGGAGGAACAGGCGGCGCCAGCGGGTCGCGAGCAGGATCCCGAGCCCGCCCCCGAGCGCGTTGGTGAGGATATCCCGCAGGCTGGCATCACGGCCGAGCAGCCAGTGGTACTGGGTGAACTCGATGCTGACCGTGGCCAGCACCACCAGGAGCAGGGCGTGGCGGGGGCGGAGCCAGCGGGCCAGCGCCCAGCCCAGCGGCACGAACAGCACGATGTTGAGCAGCGCGTCGCGCAGGGCCTGGTCGTCGCAGGCCACGAGGCAGGTCCAGGGCAGCCGGGCGGCCGACTCGGCGTCGGCTTCGGAGGGGCGGAGGGTGAACCAGCCGATGGCCGCGGCGACCGCCAGCGTGAGCATGAACTCCCTCTGCCAGCGTCGACTTGGTGCCACACGCCTCCCCGTCTCGGGCCGCTTGCGCCGGTGGCATCATAACTGCACTATCCTTCACCCCGACAGTGATCGCCTTTTCCTTTCTACCCGGACCCCTTATGCCTGCTCTCCGTCCCGGGCGCACCGTGCGGGTTGCGCTGACGGTGGCGTTTGTCCTGCTGGCCGGCCTGGCTGGACGGGTGCGCGCCCAGAGCCTCACCGAGGGCGCCCTCCGGGGAACGGTGGTCCTGGACGACGGCACCCCCGTGTCCGCCTTCAGCCTGACGCTGGAGGATGCGGCCGGGGTCGCGCTGCGGCGGTTCGTCAGCGATTTTCGGGGGCGGTTTTCGCTGCCCCAGCTGGCGCCGGGCCGCTACACGATCCTGGCGGAGAAGAGCGGCTACCAGCCGTTGCGCCAGCACGGCATTGATGTCGTGGCGGATGCCGCCACCCTGCTCACGCTCCGGGTGGTCCGCCGGCCGCCGCCCATCACCAAGGTGGAGGAGTCCGCCGTCGCCGAGCAGCGCATCGTGCGCTCCGCCCCGGCGGTGGCGAGCGTGCTCACCCCGGATGCCCTGACGGGGCTGACCCCCCGCTCCAACCTGACCGAAGTCGGCCGTAACGGCTCCGCCGTGGCCGGCCCGCGCAACACGACCCCCGGCTTCGCGACCGCCTTCGGCGGGCTCCCGCAGCGCTACTCCGGCCTCCTGGTGGACGGGCTGCCCGGGAACTGGTTCCGCCACCCCGCCCTCGACAACGACGTCGGCGGCGCACCGGTCTACAGCCAGGCCCTGTTCGGTGAGGTCCAGGCCTATTCCCATCCTGCCGACATCGAGCTGATGGGCCTCAACGGCGGCATGATGACCGCCGTCTCCCGCCGGTCGTCGAGCGGGTTCCACTTCGCGCCCTACGCCAGCTGGAGCGGCGGGCTCGGGGTGCCCTCGATCCAGAACGGCGGCGACTCCTCGCTGACCTCTGTCCGGGTGGGCGGCACGGTGTCCGGCGCCCTGATCCCGGATCGCGCCCGTTACATCGTCGGCTTCGATTATCAGTCGCTGGAGCTGCCCACGGCCAACCCGTGGGACAACAGCCTTGCCCGCTTCCAGGGCGGCGGGGTCGCGCTGGGCCCCACGATCGCCGCCGTGGCGCAGGACAGCTTCGGGCGGGCGGTCGGCCGGTTCGTGGCGCCCACGGTGCGCCACACCCGGGGCGGCTCGGGCGGATTCCGGGTGGACTGGCGGCTCAATGCCACCAACGCGATCGTGACCCGGGCCAACTTCGCCCGCTACACCGAGGACAACCCCGAGGCTCCGGGCGAGGTCGTCAACGGCGCCGGCGGCGGTCTCGACTCGCGCGACTTCTCCTCGACCATCGCCCTGGTCAGCACGCTGGGCGACCACTCCGCCAACGAGTTCCGCTTCGGGATCAGGCGCAGCACCCGCGACTGGTCCGCGGCCGGCCTCCCCACCAGCTACTTCGTGGCCGAGGGGGCCGGGATCGGGTCCTCCCCGTCGCTGCCGGGTGACTTCGAGCAGTCCTCGGTGGACTTCGCCGAGACCTTCCAGTACAGCTTCGGGAGCGGGCTCGAGCACCGGGTCAAGCTTGGGGTGCAGTACTCCAACGGGCATTGGGACCAGGACTACCTGTACGGCCAGCGGGGCATGTACAGCTTCGGCGACCTCGACGGCTTCGCCGCGGGTCGCGGCGCGTTCTATGTGGCCGAGGCCGGCAACACGCACACCCGCACCAGCATGGAGCAGGCGGCGCTCTACGGGCAGGTGCTGTACCGCCTGGCGCCGAACCTATCGCTGCTCGCGGCCCTGCGGTACGACCGGCAGAAGTTCCCGCGGCAGAAGAACCTCCCGATCAAGCCCAATGCGCTGTTCCGCCAGAGTTTCGGGTTCAGCAACGCCCTCAGTCCGGATGACAACAACAACCTCGGGCCGCGCCTGGGGCTGATGTACGAAGGGGGCAGGAACCGGGAATGGAATGCCAACCTGGCGCTCTCGCGGCAGTATGGCACGCTCAACCCGGCCAGCTACGCGGAGGCCCGGCTCAACGACGGCGCGGTGACCGTGCGCCGCGGCGTCGGGGCCATCGGCACCTGGCCGTCGCTGCCAGACACCACGATCGCCCCGCGGATCGGGCAGCAGATCACCCTGTTCAGCCCCAATCGCAAGGGCTACAAGAACCCGCGCACCTTCAAGGCCGACGCCGAGCTGTCTCGCGCCCTCACATCCTCGATCGCGGTGCGGCTGTACGGCGGATACCACCATACCGACTTCCTGCTGCGCCGCACCGACCTCAACCTCCTGCCCGGGCCCACCGGCTACACCCAGGAGGGGCGGCCGGTCTACGGCACGCTCGAGCAGGAGGGGGGACTGCTGGCCGCGACCCCGGGCAGCAATCGGGCGATCGCCGGTTTTGACCTGGTGTCGGGGCTGGTGTCGACCGGCTTCCAGGACTACTACGAGGCGGGGCTCAGCCTCTCCCGTGAGGCGACGGCCGGGCTCTCCTTTGCCGCGTCCTACACCTTCTCGCGCACCCGGGACAACTGGCTGCAGAGCTGGACGGGTGACCCCACCGATGCCCTTTCGCCGTTCCCCGCCGACCGGCCAGGCCATGAGTGGGCCCAGGGCATCTCCGACTACGACATCCCGCACCGCGCGGTAGTGGTGGCCAGCTGGAGCACCGGCGGCCGCGCGCCGGTCACGGTGGGGGCGCGGTACCGGTTCCGCTCCGGGCTGCCGTTCACGCCGGGCTTCCTGCCCGGCGTGGACGCCAACGGCGACGGCTCCGGGCGGAACGATCCCGCCTTCGTGGACCGCACCATTCCCGGGGTGGATCAGCTGATCTCCAGCCACGCCTGCCTGCAGGGCCAGACCGGGAAGTTCGCGGCCCGGAACAGCTGCCGGGAGGACGCCAACCACGCGCTGGACCTGAGCGCCGCGGTGGGGCTGCCGGTCGCCTCGTTGGGCGGGCGGCTCGAGGTCACCGCGGAAGTGCTCAACCTGGTATCCACCCCGGAGGGCGTGGTGGACCGGGCCCTGGTGCTGGTGGACCCGAACGGGACCCTGGTCGCCGATGCCCAGGGCAACGTCACCCTGCCGCTCATCGCCAACCCCCGCTTCGGCAAGTTCCTGAGCCGTCGCACGGAGCCCCGGATGGTGCGGTTCGGGCTCCGCGTCGCGTACTGATCGAGGCCGCCATGGTCCGCTCTCTTCGCTTCCGGCTCCACTGCGCTCTTCCGCTCGGCCTTGCGGCCCTCGCCGGTGCCTGCGGTAACGCCGGGGATGGCCTGGGGATCAAGCTGCCGGCCAGCCAGGGCATCGTCGCCCAGCTGTTCGTGGACCGGGACTTCAACGGGGTCTTCTCGGTGCAGGACACCGTGGTCGCCGGGTTGCGGGTGTACCTGCTGGTCGCGGGGGGGCAGGGCGACACCGTCGCCGTGGACACCACCGATGCCGCCGGCCAGGTGGCCTACCCCAACCCGCCGCTGGGCCGCTATGCCGTCTCGGTCGACTCGGTCCCGGCGCTCGGGGACTCGCTGTTCACCTTCCTGACCCCCGCCACGGTGCAGGTTGCCGCCGGGACGCCGACCCAGATCTTCGCGATCCGGCTCGGATTCCCCACCGATGACATCACCGGCGTGCGCGGGAGTGCCGCGGGACGCCGGGTGGTCACCTCGGGAATCGTCCTCGCTGGACGGCAGAGCAACTCCGACAGCAGCACGTTCCTCCGGGATGGGTCCGGCAGCCTGCGGCTCACCAGCAGTGCAGTGCTGGTCGGCAACTTCGTGGCTCCCGGCGACTCCGTGCGGGTGCTGGGCACGGTCGCGATGCGGTCCGGCCAGCCGGTGCTGGATGCGGCGCGGATCGTGCTGCTGCAGCCCGGGCTGACGCTGCCGGCCCCGGACACCGTCACGACCCAGCAGGCGGCGGGCGCCCTCGGCGGGCTGCGAGACGCCGACCTCGTCCGGATCCAGGCGGCGCTGGTCACCGACTCTTCCACCCTCGCCGGCCACTACCAGGTCACGGTGGACGACGGGTCGGGCCCGGTGGACGTGGTGCTTGACTCGATCCTCGGCCTGCCGCCGACGGTGCTCGTACCCGGCGACTCCCTGCGGGTCAACGGCGTCCTGGTGCCCACCGGGAGCGGCAGCTGGCGGGTGAAGCCCCGCGCCGGGACCGACCTCACGGTCTACTGACGTCCGCCCCCGGGCCCCAGTCCCGGGGCGGCCCCATGCCCCTCGGGGCGGAGAAGCCGCCGTGCCCCCAGAATACGACCTGCCCCTCGACCGGCAACGCCTCATCTGGCAGGTCTTCGCGACCTTCGGCCTGGTGCTGTTCCTCCTCGGGCTGGTCAACATCGCGGTGCTGTGGCTGCCATTCTCCCTCGGCGAGGCGGAGTGGGAGTACGGCACCAGCAGCAACTTCTTCGACATCTTCCCGCTCCTCGGTCTCGGCCTGACCTTCCTCGTGGCGTCCGCGCTGGCACTGGGGCGCAAGTGGAGCGCGCGGAGCGTGGCCACATTCTGTCTTCTGCTTGCCGTGTTCATGTGGCTGGCCTTCGCCCTGTTCGCCACGGTATTCCCGGCGGCCCTGGGTGCGGTGGCGGGCAACACCGCGGCGATGACCCCGGTCAAGAAGGCGGGGGCGAAAACCGCCATCCAGGCGCTGGTCTATCCCTTCGCGCTGTTGTGGCTTTCCGGGGCGGTCTGGCGGGCGACCCTGCGTCGGCGGGGGGCCGGGAAGGTGGCCTAAGTTGTTGTGGTGTCACGACAACAGGGTCAGTATTTCGGCAGTCTGACGGCACCGATTCAGATTTGTAAGTCTATGTTGCGGTTTAACTTAACAGAGGATGCCTGGGGTTTCCGATGTGGCCCGAAGCGTGCGCTAGGCGGTGGCGGTCACAGCAGACCCCGGCAGAGCCGAGATGACCGGTAGCCGGATTCTGATCAAGACGGACCAGAAAAACCGCGCCCCCCTCGACCCCAGTCCGGAGTCCGGGTGGTACCTGCTCGGAGGGATCGGGCTGGTGTTCGCGGTGGTCTCGCTGGCAGACCTGATCCTCGCCTGGTACCCGCTGCACTTCGGCGATCCGGGCTGGGAATTCGGAACGGCCACCGCAGTGCTCGGAGGGATGCCGCTGTTTGCAGTCGGGCTGGCGCTGTGGTTTGCGTCGGCCGTGGCGCGGGGCCGGTCGAGGACCGTGCGGGCGCTCTCGATCGGGTTCCTGGTGGTAGCGCTGGTGCTGATCGGGGTGGTGACGCTCTACGCCACCAACATCCAGACCGGCCTGGCCACGGTGGCCCCGGAGAACAAGCAGGGGCTGCAGAAGGCAATCATCCAGACGCTGGCGCAGGGGATCCTCTATCCCGCGGCATTTCTCTGGGTGGCGTACAAGGGGTGGAAGCACGCCAGTTCCGGCGTGTCGCCATAGATCACCAACTGACGACGAGGTCCTACCCGTATGAAGACTGGCCGGTTTGTTGCCCTCCTGGGCGCGCTTGCAGTGGCTCTTCCCGCCTCGGCGCATGCCGACGGGTTCCGGAGCTACCGCGTGTGCGGCGGCGAACAGTTCGCCACCTGTGCGGCGGTGAGCATCAATGTGGTCGGCAGCAACGTGACCGTCCGGCTGTGGAACCTCTCCGGCAACGGGGCGGCCACCTACGGCCAGGGCGCCGGCACCTGGGCCGGGACCGTCTTCAACGGCATCGGGTTCTACAACACCGGCGGCGTGTCCGCGGTGCTCGGGACCCTGTCCGTGAACGGACCCGCCATGGCCGGGACCACCCCGGGCAGCTGGAAGCTCAGCAACAACTCCCGCGTCAACTTCGGCGTGGACTTCCGGATGAACACCAACGGGAGCATGCAGAACGGTGTGGCGAGTGGCTGCGGCGCCTCCGCGATGTACCCGTCGGGCGTGGGGCTGTACTCCAACCCCTGCACCGGCCTTTCGGGCAACAACGCGGACTGGGTGACCTTCAGCTTCAAGATCACCGGCAGCTGGGACCCGAACTCCTCGGACCTGGTCATTCGCGGCCTCAATGGCCCCAGCGGTCAGGCGACCGAGTGCTGGACCGGGAGCACCCCGGCCGGGATTCCGTCCAACTGCACCACCGTGACCCCGGAGCCCGTCTCGATGACGCTGCTCGCGACTGGTCTGGTGGGGATCGGCGGGGCGGGCGCCTTCCGGCGGCGCAAGAAGCAGCAGCCGGCCGACGCGTAAGACCTCCACTGCAGTTGGTGATCTGGCCCCGGGGTTCGTCACCCCGGGGCCGCTGTCTTTGGGGGCCTGAAGCTTGCTGGCAACCCGGCTGCCATGCGTAACTTACGGCCCGAGATGACCACGTCGTCCGCCTTCCTGCCGCTTCCTGCCAGTCCCGGGGCGTCCCACCTCTTCTCGGTGGACGTCGAGGACTATTTCCAGGTCGTCGCCTTCGAGGGAATCGTGGACCGCGCCCGCTGGGGGGGGTACCCCTCCCGCGTCGTGGCCAATACCGACCGCCTGCTCGAGCGGCTGGCCCAGCGGGGCATCCACGGCACCTTCTTCACCCTCGGTTGGGTCGCGGAACACCACCCGGAGGTCGTCCGCCGGATCGCCGCGGCCGGTCACGAGGTGGCGTCACACGGCCAGTGGCACCGGCGGGTCACCCGGCTCAGCCCCGAGGAGTTCCGCGCCGAGCTGCGGGAGTCGAAGGCCCGCCTGGAGGACCTGAGCGGCCAGCCCTGCCTCGGCTTCCGCGCCCCCAGCTTCTCGATCGTGCCCGGGGTCGAGTGGGCCTTCGACGTCCTGCTCGAGGAAGGCTATCGCTACGACTCGAGCCTCTTCCCGGTGAACCGCCCCGACTACGGCTACCCGGGCATCCCGGAGACGCCGTTCCTGATCCAACGGCCCGGCGGGACCCTGCTCGAGCTCCCCCTCGCGACCGGTCACTGGGGCCCGCTGCGGTACCCTGCGGCCGGCGGCGGCTACCTGCGCCAGCTTCCGCTGGGACTGCTGCGCCGCGCCTTCCGGCAGCACGGGGCGTGCGGGCACTCGGCGATGTTCTACATCCACCCGTGGGAATACGACGCGGCCCAGCCGCGGCTCCCCTGCGGCCGCCTCACCGCGTTCCGGCACTACCGCAACCTTCACCGCACCTGGGACCGCATGGACGCGCTGCTCGGTGCCTTCCCCTTCACCAGTGTCGCGGCGCGATTCGGCGCGCTGGCCGAGCCCGCCCTCCTTGCGGGGGGTGGGGCGTGACGCTGTCGGTCGGGCCGTTCCGGGGCAGCGCCGCCGAATGGGATGCGTTCGTCGCGGGGCAGGCGGGGTGGACCCACTTCCACCGGCACGGCTGGCGCGAGGTGTACGCGTCGGTCTTCGGGCACGAGTGCCTCTACCTCGAGGCGCGTGAGGCCGACGGGACTCTGGCCGGGGTCCTGCCGCTGGTCCGGGTGAAGAGCCTGGTGTTCGGCCACTACCTGGTCTCGCTCCCGTTCGTCAACTACGGCGGCCCGCTCGGGACCGACGCCGCGGTCACGGCGCTCGCGACGTGGGCCGCCGAGCGCGCCCGGGCCGACCGCGTGAAGCTGCTGGAGCTCCGCTGCCGGCGCGAGCTGCCGATCGACCTGCCGGTGTCGCACCGCAAGGTGACCGTCGTCCTGGACCTCCCCGCCGACCCCGCCGCCCTCATGAAGAGCTTCGAGGCCAAGCTGCGGAGCCAGGTCCGCCGCCCCGCGAAGGAGGGGATCACCGTGCGGTTCGGCCCTGACCAGGTCGGGCCCTTCTTCTCGGTCTTCGCCCGGCACATGCGCGACCTGGGCACGCCCACCCAGCCGCGCCGGCTCTTCGACCGGATCCTCGAGGTCTTCCCCGACACCTGGGTGGCCTGCGCCTGGCTGGGTGACCTCCCGGTGGCCGGCGGGATGGGCTTCGTGTGGGGGAAGGAATTCGAGATGACCTGGGCCAGCTCGCTCTACGCCTACAACCGCCTCTCGCCGAACATGGGGTTGTACTGGGCCTTCATGGAGCGGGCCTGCCAGGAGGGCCTCACACTGTTCAACTTCGGCCGCTGCTCGCCGGGAGCCGGCACCCACCGCTTCAAGCGCCAGTGGGGCAGCCGGGACGAGACGCTGTGGTGGTACCAGGCGGCCCGCGATGGCGGCGAGGCCGCCACGCCGTCGCCCGACGCGGGCGCCTACCGCTGGGGCCCGCGGATCTGGCGCAAGCTGCCGGTGGGCCTCGCGACAGCGCTCGGGCCGCTGGTGGTGCGGGGGATTCCGTGACGCCGTCGGCAACGAGAACGGGAGAGGGGATGCTTGAGCGCGAGGACGCCCGGCGGCTGGCGGGGCGGTTGCGGAGCCGGCGGGCCGATCTGGTCTCGGCGTGGTTCGGGCACCAGTTCGATCCCGGTCTGGTCGCCCGCTTCGGCATTGCCGGCGTCGAGGGCGCCGATCCGGCGGAGCTGCGCACCCGCTACGTGGGGCCGCTGTTCGACGTGCTGCTCGCCGCCCTGGCCGAGGGCGAGTCGCGCTACGAGGATGTGTACCTCGACGAGCGCCGCCGCTACGCGCCGCACCTGGAGGGGCCGGAGCGGATGCGCGCCTGCTTCGCGGAGGTGCTCCCGCGCGATGAGGAAGTCCTGCTCGCCGCGGTGGACGGGCCGGACCGCGCGGTCCTGGCCGGGTGGCTCGGCCGGCTGCACCGGTCGCTGCTGGAGCCCGCCGCGGGCACGCCGCTCCGGGTCCTCGCGCTGGGCGACTGCCTGCTGGGCGAGCTGCGCGTCTTCCTGCTGGGCCACGCCCGCCGGGCGGGCTGGGCGGTGGACTTCCGCCAGCTCTACTTCAGCGCCCCGCAGGGCCGGGCGCTGAGTCCCGACCAGGCCACGGACATGCTGGCCTCCTTCCCGGCGGATGTGGTGACCATGAGCTTCCTCTCCTACGAGGGGATCCCGCCCTACGCCGCGCTGCTGCGCGACGCCGATCGCCTCGGGCCGGAGGAGCTCACCGCGCGGGTCGAGGGCATCCTGGGCCTCATCCGCGGCTTCGTGGAGACGCTGCGGAGCCGCACCGAGGTGCCGTTCCTCCTGCACAACGTCTCCGGCCTGCCGCTCACCGCGTGGCGCCGGCGCCTGCCGTTCCTCCCGGCGCAATCCGCCGGACGCCGGCGGGCGCTCGCCGCGCTCAACGAGGGGCTCGCGGCACTGGCGGCCAACCTGCCCAACATCATCCTGGTGGACGAGGCCGGTGTGGCCTCGCGGCATGGCGCCCGCGCGGCCTCGGCGCCGGTGGTACCGGCCAGCATTGCGCGGGAGGCATTCTTCCATGCCGCGCGGCTGGGGGAGTTCCTGGTCGAGCCCTACACGGACATCCTCGCCTCGCACAAGACGCTGGCCCGCACCAAGGTGCTCTGCGTGGACTTCGACAACACCCTGTGGGACGGGGTGATGGCCGAGGGGCCGGTGCGCCACTTCCCCGAGCGGCAGCGGCTGCTGCGGCAGCTCAAGGACGCCGGCATCCTGCTGGTGGCGGTGAGCAAGAACGATCCCGGCAGCATCCGCTGGGAGGAGCTCGCGCTCACCCCGGACGACTTCGTGCTGCACAAGATCAACTGGGACCTGAAGGCGCAGTCCATCCGGGCGGCCGCGGAGCAGCTCGACCTCGGCCTCGACAGCTTCGTCCTGCTGGACGACAACCCGGTGGAGCGGGAGCTGGTCGAGTCGCAGCTGCCGAGGGTCCGCGCGCTGGACAGCCTGGAGGCCCGCACCTGGCACTGGCTGGAACGGATGCTCGCCTTCCCCAACACCCGGATGACCGAGGAGGCGCGCCAGCGCACCGAGCTCTACCGGCAGCAGGCCAGGCGCAAGGAAGCGCTCGCCGGTGAGGTGGACTACCCGGCGATGATGGCCTCGCTCGAGCTGCGGGTGGAGTTCGGGCTGGCCACGCCCCGCGACCTCGACCGGGTGGCGGAGCTGGTGCAGCGCACCAACCAGTTCAACACCACCACCGTCCGCTACGGCCGCCAGGCGCTGCAGGAGCGGCTGGCGTCGGACCGCTACGGCCTCTACGCCGCCACCCTGGCCGACAAGTTCGGCACTGTGGGGCTGGTGGGTGTCGTGCTGGTGGAGCGGCAGCCGGACCGGCGGGTGCTCGACTCCTTCATCATGAGCTGCCGCGCCATGGGCTTCGAGTTCGAGCGGCTCATGCTGGCCCTGGTGCGCGAGGCCGAGGGGCCGGAACACGAGCTCGTGGGACGCTTCGTGCCCACCGAGCGCAACGGGCCGGCGAGCACGCTCTATCCGGGCAATGGCTTCGCGGCGCGGGGCGAGACCGAATGGGTCCTCGCCGCCGGTGTCCCCGGGCCGGACACACCCGAGTGGTTCACCATCCAGCCGCGCGCCGCGCGCTGAGCGGCGGGCGGCCGCGGCGCGCCACATGACCTTCGGGCATCAACCCCCGGTCGAATCCCCCCTGCCGGCGGCGGCGTTCGCCGCGGCACTGGCTTCCATGGTCTCATCCGCCGCGCGCGGCCGCGCCGCGACCCGGATCGAGGAGCAGCTCCGGGCGCGCTTCGGCAGCCGTGTGCTGCGCCTCACCGGGAGCGGCACGATTGCACTCGCGCTCGCGCTCCAGGTGGCGCGGCAGACCACCGGCCGCCGGCGGGTCGCGCTGCCGGCCTACGGCTGCTACGACCTCGCGACGGCCTGCGACGCCGCCGGCCTCGAGCCGGTGCTCTACGACCTGGACCCGGGAACCCTGGGTCCGGCAACGGCATCGCTCGATGCCGCGCTGGATCGCGAGGTGGCGGCGGTGGTGGCGGTGCACCTCTATGGCGTCCCGGTGGACCTGGCAATGATGGCCGCCCGGGCCAGGGCGGCCGGCGCCCTGCTCATCGAGGACGCCGCCCAGGGCGTGGGGGGCAGCTACGCAGGGCGGCCGCTCGGCGCCACCGGGGACCTGGGGGTCCTGAGCTTCGGCAGGGGGAAGGGGCTCACCGCGGGCGGAGGCGGGGCGCTCCTCTGCCGCGACCCGGCACTCGGGCCCGCCGTGGCGCGGCTGGCCGCGGACACGGGAGGGTCCGGATTCCGGCCGGTGCTGGTGACCCTGGCCCAGTGGATCCTCGGCCGGCCCGGCCTGTACTGGATTCCGGCCAACCTGCCGATGCTGGGACTGGGGGAGACCCACTACCGTGCACCGGAGCCGGCGCGGGGTCTCAGCGCCGGCGGCCTGGGGCTGCTGGGTGGTGCGCTGGCCCTCGAGGCCGGAGCGAGTGAACGGCGGCGACGGATCGCGGGGGAGCTCGCGGCCCGGCTGGCCGCATGCGAGGGGATTCGCCTCCCCGCACCGGCGCCGGGGGCGGTCCCGGGGTACCTGCGGTTCCCCGTGGTGGCCGCACCGGAGCGGGCCGCGGCCCTCCAGGGAATGGCGGCTCGGTCGGCCGGGGTGGCACCGGGTTACCCCATGTCACTGGCGGACTTGCCCGGATTTGCGGAGCGGGTGGCCAACCGCGGTCTGGCGGTGCCCGGGTCCCGGGAGCTGGCGGGATCGCTGTTCACCCTCCCCACGCATCGGTGGGCGAGGCCGGACCGGCTCGCGGAGCTCCTGACCCCGTCGATGGGCTGAATTCTGGCCCGGTATCGCGAAACTAAGTAATGATGTTAGCTTGACTTAGACGATATTTGCTGGTCCACCGCCGCCCGGGACCGTGGGCAGGAAATGTGACGCGGGTCTTTGTGCGGGCGGGTGTGGGGGGCGTAGTTTCGGCACATCTCCAGGTTCTCTCATGCCGGGCAGATCACCTGCGGACTCGGTGACGGCGCCCGGCTTTCGTTCCCTGTCCCACCGTCGCGAGACCGTATGCCAATGTTTCGCCTCCAACATGCCCCGGGGACCGCGCGCCTGTCGCTGGCCGTCGTCGCCGCCCTGGCCCTGGGTGCCTGCACCGCCGAATCGAAGATCGCTTCCAACCCGCCGCCGACCACGATTCCGCAGCTCCAGGTCTCGCCCGCGGTGGTGAACTTCCAGTACTCGATCGGGACCCCGGCGCCGACGCCGGTCCCCGTGGACGTGGATGCCACCTCCGGCACGGTGGACGGGCTCCAGGTCGGCACGGTGCTGTTCAGCCCGATCTCCTCCGGCTGGCTCTCCGCGGACTACGCGGGCGGCGCTGTCAGCACCCCGACCCAGATCGTCCTGTCGCCCAATCCGCCGGCGGACCTGCTGCCGGGCACCTACGTGGCGTCGGTCCCGGTCATGTCCACGGTGTCGGGGGTGCAGCAGCAGTATGTGCTGGCCACCCTGACGGTGGACTCGGTGCCGGCGATTGATCTGTCGCCGGACACGGTGCTCATGGCCGCCACCGCCGGCGGCGCGAGCCCCTCCGCCCAGACGGTGCAGGTCGTCAATGCCGGCGGCCTGACCCTCTCGGGCCTGACCGTCGGGACCATCGGCTACGGCAGCGGGGGGAGCGGCTGGCTCAGCGCCAGCCTCAACCAGGCGACCGCGCCGGCCACGGTGACCCTGCAGGCCACCACGACCTCGCTGGCCGCCGGGACCTATGTGGCGCAGGTGCCGATCCGGTCCTCCCTGCCGGGTGTGGTGCCCGATACCATCACCGTCTCCGTCGGTGTCAGCGCCACCGCGGCGCCGCCGACGATTGCGCTTTCGCCGACGGCGCTCTCGGTTTCCGCCGTGGCGGCGGGCGGCAACCCCGCGGTGCAGCTGGTCGGCGTCTCCAACGGCGGCGGCGGCACGCTCTCGGGCCTGGCGCTGGGGAGCATCAGCTACGTGAGCGGTGCGACCGGGTGGCTCGGCGCCAGCATCAACGGCGCCAGCGCGCCCACCACGGTGAGCGTGCAGGCAGCCACCGGCACCCTGGCCGTGGGTACGTACGTGGCGGACGTGCGGGTGACCTCCACCCTGCCTGGCGTGGCGACCAAGACCTTCCGGGTGACCTTCAACGTGACCGCCGGCGGCACCGCCCCGGTGATCAACGTGGCGCCGGCGACGGTGCCTCTGGCCGCGACCGAGGGCGGGGCGAGCCCCGCGGCGACCACCGTGGCCGTGAGTAACGGCGGCGGCGGCAGCCTGAGCCTGCTCTCCCTGGGCGGCATCACCTACGGCGGCGCGGGGAGCGGCTGGCTCTCGGCCTCGCTGAGCAACACCACGGCGCCGGCGACCATCACCCTGACCCCGAACACCGGCGCACTGGTGGCGGGGAACTACACCGCCACGCTGCCGGTGAATTCCGGAGTGGCGGGCGTCTCGTCCACCAACATCACGGTGGCGCTGATCGTCACCAGCGCGACGGCGGCGCCGCTGATCGCGGTGTCGCCCTCGGACTTCAACCCCAATGCCACCGTGGGGGGCGCCAATCCGGCGCCCCAGGTCATCGGCGTGAACAACGCCGGCGGCGGCACCCTGAACCAGCTCACGGTGGGGCCCGTCAACTACACGGCGGGCGGCGCCACCGGGTGGCTCACCGCGGTGCTCAACCAGACCACCGCCCCGGCGACCGTCACGCTCAACACCAACATCTCCGGGCTGGCCGCGGGCACCTACCGCGCGTTGATCCCGGTCGCCTCGCCGGTGGCGACCAACAGCCCGCGCAGCATTGGCGTGCGGCTGACGGTGGGCTCGTCGCCCACGATGACCCTCACCCCGACGACCGTGGCCTTCACCGGCACCACCGGCGGGGGCAACCCCACGCCGGCGACGGTCAACGTCTCCAACAGCGGCACGGGGACCATCAGCGGCCTGACGGTGGCGGGCGTCACGTACGGCGCGGGCCAGCCCACCGGCTGGCTGGCGGCCTCGCTCAGCGGCACCACCGCGCCGGCGACGCTGGTCCTGACCCCGACCACCGGCAGCCTGGCGTCCGGCAGCTACAGCGCGACGGTGACCGTCGCCTCGACCACCGCGGGCGTCGCCAGCAAGACGGTGACGGTGACCTTCGGGCTGGGTGCGGCGTCGGGCGGCTTCGTGATCACCCAGGGCAACAACCAGAGCGGCAACGTCTCCACCGTCCTGCCCGTGGGGCTCAAGGTGCGGCTGTTCGACGCGGCCGGGAACCCGCTCCCGGGCGTGACCTCGGTCTGGCAGGTGAACAACGGCGGATCGTTGCAGTCACTGCAGGCCACGACCAACAGCCTCGGGGAGGCCTCCGCCAACTGGCTGGTGGGCCCGCTCGCGGGCATCCACACCGTCGTGGTGTCGGCGCCCGGCGTGGCGCCGGTGACCTTCTACGCCGACGTGCTGCTGCCCGGCAACCCGAACAGCCACCCCAACGAGCCGCCGGGCTACCAGGTCTTCGCCGAGCACAACCTGAGCTCCATCCCGAGTTCGCAGCGGACCCTGGGCGGCCTCATCGGCCAGTGGTACGGCCCGGGGCCCGGCACCCTCAACCTGTCGGTGGTCTTCCCGGACCTCACTGCGCCCGAGAGCCCGCCCAATGTGCACCGCACGCGGTTCCCGACGGGCCTGAAGGGGGGAACCGGACCGACGGACTGGGGCGGCTGGGACAGTCAGGGCCTGACGGCCACCAAGAGCAAGATCTACTTCTCGATGTGGCTGATGATCGAAGGTGCCGACTATGAACAGAACAACAACGGCACTAAGATGGGGTACTTCGGGTTCGGGAGAGCGGTGAACTCGTCCGCCGGTAACGAGGGAATTATCATCATGTCCGGCATGGGAAGTCAGCACTACATCGCCAGCTCGTTTGACTTCCACTACGCGGTGGGAGGGCACCTGCCCGCCCAATCCTTTAACCAGAACGTCGACCGCCGAAAGCTCATGACCGTTGGTGTGTGGCACCAGATCGAGATGGTCAACGTGGAGAACACGTTGGGACAGGCGAACGGCATCCTGCAGATGTGGATTGACGGGATACAGATTCTCAACTACACCAACATGACGTACATCACCAGCGGGAACACCGCCGGCTTCTGGTCCTGGCGCTGGAACCCGACCTGGGGCGGCGGGCTCGGCCCCAAGACCCGGGACGACTACATGCGCATGGACCACGTCTACATCTCGGGAGTGCCGTGAGCCTCGCCCCGCGGGCCCGATGACCGGGCCCGGCACGCCGCCCGCCCCCGACGCCCCCACCCGCCTCCGGCGCTGGCACCTCGTGGTGCTGGCGCTGGTTGGCGTGGTGCTGCTCCTGGCGATCGCCGAGGGCGCGTCCCGGCTGTACCTGCGGGTTGCCGAGGGCTACGACGGCCGCCACCTCTACCAGTTCGACTTCGACCCCTACAAGAACATCCTCCCGGCCCCCAACTTCGTGGACACCCGGGGGATCCGGCACAACAAGGTGGGGTTCCGCCGCTCTTCCGAGGTGAGCCGCAAGAAGCCGGAGGGCACCTACCGGATCTTCCTGATGGGGGGCTCGACGGCCTACGGTCTGGGCGGCCTGTGGCCGCACCTCGACGCGAGCTGGCCGGTGCTGCCCAACGACTCGACCATCGATGCCTTCCTCGAGCGGGCCCTGACCGCCCGCTTTCCGGGACACCGGTTTGAGGTGGTCAACGCCGCGATCACCAGCACCTGGACCCACCACAGCCTGATCTACCTGAACCAGACCATCCTCGGGTACGACCCCGACATGGTTCTGTTCCTCGACGGCTACAACGACTTCTACTTCTTCAACCGGGACCACGACCAGTTCGCCAGCTACGGCTACAACCTCCAGTCGCAGCAGATCCTCGGGGAGCCGACGCTCAAGTCGCTGTTTTACGGCATCGGCTGGTGGTTCTACCGGCGCAGCGCGTTCGTCCACCTGCTGGGCCAGGGCGGCCGCAACGTGGTGCTGCTGCTCAAGGGCAAGCCGGTGCAGCGGCCCATGGTCGTGGACTCGGCGGTGGCCGGCTTCCTGGACGTGTTTCCCCGCAGCGCCATGAAGATGCACGAGCGCTCTGGCCTCATCCTGCAGCACGAGGGCGTGGTGCCGGTGTACCTCGTCCAGCCGATGCTGATCCTCGAACGCGCCAAGCCCAAGGGTCCCACCGAGCAGAAGCTGTTCGAGT
>CAZYIV010000018.1:0-50850 GCA_964647615.1 uncultured Gemmatimonadaceae bacterium
CGACCAGGGCTGGGTGTACACCATCCGCTCGCTCGACGTGCAGAACCGGATGCTGCGGCAGCTGGTGTTCGAGCGTCAGGGCCGCGGCGCCGACTATCCCGACCTCGCGATCACCGCCGACAGCGCCACCTACGAGGACAGCCTGCACACCTGGCGGCTGTGGAACGGCACCAGCCGCCGGATCATGGACGACGGCGCCCAGGTGACCTTCCGCTACCAGTCGGCGCGGCTGCGGGCGCTCTCCCAGGAGCCGGTGGACCTGCTGGCCGAGCCCAAGGCGCCGGAGGAGATGCGGTACCGGGAGCTGACCCGCTACATCGACGCGCTCAAGCGCTCGGGCAACGACACCAGCAAGATCGAGGTCGACCGCGCGCTCAAGATCGCGCTGCCGGCCACCTGCCTGGTCATCGCCCTGTTCGGCGCCCCGCTCGCCATCACCTCCCCCCGCCAGGGCACCGCGATCGGCATCGCGATCAGCCTCGGCACCACGGTGGTGTTCCTCTCGTTCATCCAGCTGTCCAAGGCCGTCGGCGTGACCGGGGTGGTGAACCCGGTCGCGGCGGCGTGGGCCCCCAACGCGATCTTCCTGCTGGCGGCCGTCTGGCTCATCCGCCGGGTGCGGACGTAGGCGGACCCGGGCGGCAGGGCGGTATATTTGGGGACCATGGATTCCTCCCGCCCGATCATCGTCGGCACCGGCATCGCGGGGTTGTGGACCGCGTGGCGCCTGGCCAACGAGGGCCAGCCCTCGCTCCTCCTCACCAAGGGCCTGCTGGCGGACAGCGCAAGCGCCTGGGCGCAGGGCGGCGTGGCGGTGGCGCTCGGACCGGGCGACAGCCCCAGCCAGCACGCGGCGGACACCCTCGCCGCCGGCGACGGCCTCTCGGATCCCGAGGCGGTCCGCATCCTCACCAAGGAAGGCCCCGACCGGATCCGCGAGCTGCTCGAGGCGGGGGCCATCTTCGACCGCGGACCCGACGGCTCGCTCCGCTTCGGGCTCGAGGCCGCCCACACCCAGCCGCGCATCATCCACGCCGGCGGGGACCGCACCGGGGCGGCGATCGTCGCCTTCCTCACCGACATCATCCGGCGCCACCCGCTGGTCGAGATCCTGCGCTACACCGAGGTGGCCGCGCTGGAGCACGACGGCGAGGGCCTCGCCGGCGTGATCGCGCTCCGGCGCGGGCGGCCGGTGGCGCTCCCCTCGCGCAACGTGGTGCTCGCCACCGGCGGCGTGGGCCAGCTCTACTCGGTCACCACCAACCCGCTGGTCGCCACCGGCGACGGCTGGGCCCTCGCCTGGCGGGTCGGCGCGGAGCTGCGCGACATCGAGTTCCTCCAGTTCCACCCCACCGCGCTCAAGCTGCCGGGGGTGAACCCCGCGCCGCTGATCACCGAGGCGGTGCGCGGCGCCGGCGGCATCCTGGTGGACCGCGACGGCCGCCGCTTCGCCTTCGACGCCGATCCGCGGGGCGAGCTCGCCCCGCGGGACGTCGTGGCCCGCGCCGTCGCCGCCGCCGACGCGACCGGCGGGGCGTGGCTGGACGCGCGCGACATCGCCGACTTCCCCACCCGCTTCCCCGGCGTCACCCAGATCCTCGCACGCCACGGGCTGGATCCGGCCCGGGACCTGATCCCGGTCGCGCCGGCGCTGCACTACGCCATGGGCGGCATCCGCACCGACTTCGACGGCCGCACCACCCGCGCGGGGCTGTGGGCCGTCGGCGAGGTGGCCTGCACCGGCGTCCACGGGGCCAACCGGCTCGCCTCCAACTCGCTGCTCGAGGGAATGGTCTTCGCCGACCGCGTGGCGCGCGCGCTGGTGGCCCGCGGGCGCGACGGCGGCTGGCCCCTCCGCGGCCCGCACCGGCCGGTCCCCACCCGCCGCGGCCTGGGCCTCACGGCGCGGTGGCGCCGCGGCCTGACCGCCAGCACCAGCGTCCCCGCCTTCCCCCCCGCGGCCCCCGCCGGCCGTGATGCGGACGAACTCGCCGCCGGGGCCCGGGAGCGGATCCGCGAGGTGATGACCACCGGCGTCGGGATGGTGCGCACCGAGGCGGGGCTGCGGCAGGCGCGGCACGACCTGGCCACCCTGGCGGCGCAGGTACCGGAGGAGGCCTGGCGGACCCACAACCAGCTGCTGGTGGCGCGGCTCATCGCGCATGCGGCGCTCCGCCGGCGGGAGAGCCGCGGCGGGCACCGGCGGCTCGACTACCCGCCGGCCGCCCCGGCGTCGCCGTCCCCCACCCGGAGCACCGCATGAGCCTGGCCCTGCCCGTCATCGAGCCCACCCGGCTCTCCGCGGCCGCGATCCGCGCGCTGCAGGCGGAGATCCGGGCTCTCGCGACGGCACGGAACGCGGTGATCCTGGCCCACAACTACCAGCGTCCCGAGGTGCAGGACGTCGCCGACTTCGTGGGTGACTCGCTCGGCCTGTCCCGCAAGGCGGCGGAGACCGGCGCCGACGTGATCCTGTTCTGCGGCGTGCACTTCATGGCCGAGACCGCCGCCATCCTGGCCCCGGCCAAGCGGGTGCTGCTGCCGGACCTGCGGGCGGGGTGCTCGCTGGCCGACACCATCACCGCCGACGACGTGCGCCGCTGGAAGGCGAAGTTCCCCGGCTACATCGCCGTCGGCTACGTCAACACCACCGCCGAGGTGAAGGCCGAGCTGGACTACTGCTGCACCAGCGGCAACGTGCTCGAGGTGATCGACGCGATCCCCGCCGACCGCGGCATCCTGTTCCTGCCGGACTTCTTCCTCGGCAGCCACGTGCGCCGCATGCGGCCGGACCGGCAGGTCGAGGTGTGGCTGGGCGAGTGCCACGTGCACAAGGACATCAACCCGCAGACGCTGGAGCGGGAGCGGCGGGCGCACCCCGATGCCGAGGTGCTGGTGCACCCCGAATGCGGCTGCGCCGGGCAGCTGATCTACGCCATGGGTCACGGCGACATCCCCGCCGATGGCGTGCACATCGCCAGCACCGAGCGGATGATCCAGCTGGTGAAGGAGCGGCCGGCGTCGGAGTTCATCATCGCGACCGAGACCGGCATCATGCACCGCATGGAACAGCTGGCGCCGGAGAAGCGGTTCTTCGCCGCGGACCGCGCCGCGGTGTGTGCCTACATGAAGACGATCACCCTCGAAGCCACCCGCGACGCCCTCAAGCTGGACCGGTACCACGTGCGCGTGGCCCCGGACACCGCCGAGCGGGCCCGGCTCGCGCTCGACCGCATGGTGGCCCTGGGGCCCAGCGTGGCCCGGAAGCCGGGCGACTAGATGAGCAAGGGAAGGCTGCTGGCGGGGCTGGTGCTGGTGGGCGCGGCCGCCACCTGTGCCACCACCGGCGTGGCGCTGGTCCCGGTGCAGGTGACCCTCGGCCCCTGCCTGATGGACTACACCAGCCCTTCCACCTACCAGCCCCGCGCCAGCCCGCTGGCGACCGTCGAGGGCCCGGTGGGGAGCGGCGCCTTCCGGCTGTGCTACGGCCGGCCCTCGGCGCGCGGGCGCGAGGTGTACGGCGGCCTGGTCCCGTGGGACTCGTTGTGGCGCTTCGGCGCCAATGAGCCCACCCGGCTGTACGTGGACCGGCCCGTGAACCTGGCGGGCATCCGGCTCGCGCCGGGCCGCTACTCGCTCTATGTCCGGCCCGGGCCGCGCGAGTGGCGGCTGTTCGTGAGCCGGTCGGTGCTGCACTGGGGCAACGACATTTCCGCGGGCGTACGGTCGCGGGAGGTGGGCGAGGCACTGGTGCCCACCGTGCCGCTGCCCCAGCCGGTCGAGACCCTCACCGTCCGGCGCCTCACCGCCACGAATGGAGGCACCGTGCTCGCCTTCGACTGGGCCCACACCCGGGTGCAGCTGGAGCTCCGCCCCCAATGATGACCGAGCGCGACCTCCGCGCCCTCATCGGGCCGGACGCCAGCCGCGTGGCGCGCGCCGCGCTGGACGAGGACGGCGGGCGGGACATCACCACCGACGTGACCGTGCCCGCCGGCCAGCCCGGCCTGGCCCACCTCGAGGCCCGGGGCCCCGGCATCCTCGCCGGCACCCCCTACGCCGATGCGGTGGCCAGCGCCTGCGGTCTGCCGTCCATCACCTGGCTCGCCACCTCCGGCAGCGCGGTCGAGGCCGGCACCCGCCTGGGGCAGCTCCAGGGCGACCTCGCCGCCATCCTGCGCGCGGAGCGGCCGATCCTCAACCTGCTGCAGCGGGCGATGGGCATCGCCACGCTCACCCGGCGCTACGTCGAGGCGGTGCGGGGCACCTCGACCCGGATCCTCCACACCCGGAAGACCGCCCCGGGGCTCAGGCTGTTCGACGTGTCGGCGGTGGCCGCGGGGGGCGGGCAGCTGCACCGCCTGGGGCTCGACCGCACCGTGATGGTCAAGGACAATCACTGGCAGGCGCTGGCGCGGAGCGGCCAGGACCTGGCCGGCGCGCTGGCGCGCGCCCGCGGGCGGGGCGTCCTGGACTGCTTCGTGGAGGTGGAGTCCCTGGCCCAGCTGGAGGAGGCCTGTGCGGCGGGGGCCACCCGGCTGCTGGTGGACAACCAGCGCCCGGCCACCGTGGCGGAGTGGAGCGCGCGGGCGCGCGCGCTCGCTAGCGGGATCGAGATCGAGGCCACCGGCGGCATCACGCTCGACAACGTGCGCGCCTTCGCGGAGGCGGGCGCGGACTACGTTTCGATCGGCGCGCTCACCCACAGCGTCACCGCGCTCGACGTGGCGCTCGAGGTCAGCCCGCCGGCCTGAGGCGCCTCAGCGCGCGCCCGCCCAGCGCTTCCAGCCGTAGTAGACCGGCACGCCCGTCAGGATCACCCCCACATCCAGCACGAACGCCCCCGGCTCGGACACCAGGTAGTTCCCGAGCAGGAAGAGCGACCCCCCGAGGAAGAGCAGCGGCACCACCGGATACCCCGCGGTCCGGTAGGGCCGGGGCAGCTCGGGGCGGGTCCGGCGCAGGATGAACACCGCCGCCACCGCCATGGCATAGAACGGCCAGATGCCGATGACGAACTGGTCCGCCAGCTCGGTGAAGGTCTTGATCAGCACGAAGATCACGCCCAGCACCGCGGCCAGCACGATCGCCGCGGTCGGCGCGCCGGTGCGCTCGTCCACCTTCGCGATCGCCTTCGGGAACAACCCGTCCTCCGCCATCGCGAAGAAGATCCGCGGCGCGGTCATCATGGAACCGTTGAGCGTCCCGAAGGTGCTGACCGCCACCGCCGCCGAGATCGCCACGATGCCGGCGGGCCCGATGAGCAGGCTCGCGACGTCCGCCGCGACCAGCTCGGCCTGCTTCATCTGCTCGATGGGGATCAGGTAGAGGTACACCAGGTTGATGCCCAGGTAGAGCACCACCACCACCGAGGTGCCGATGATCAGCGCCCGCGGGAGGGTCCGCTGCGGGTCCTTCACCTCGCCGCCCACGAACGCCAGGTCGGCCCACCCGTCGTAGGCCCAGAGGATCGAGACCATCGCCAGCAGGAACGGCGAGGCCGACACCGTGGCACGCTGCGCCAGCATCGGCCCGGCGCCCATCCCCTGCCCGATCAGGAACCCGAGCACGATCAGCGCCGCCAGCGCCCCCACCTTGAAGGCGGTGCTCAGGTTCTGGATCACCGCACCGCGCTTGATCCCGAAGTAGTTCACCACCGCCACCAGCAGGATGAACACCGCGCCCAGCGCCTGGTCACCGCGCACCGGCAGCCCCAGCACCGGCGAGGCCGGGTCCAGCCCCACTGTCCGCAGCGAGTAGGCCGAGGCGGTGATCCCGATAGCCCCGTAGGCCCCGGGACGGATGATCAGCAGCTCCGCCCATCCAAAGAGGAAAGCGGGCAGCGGCCCGAAACCTTCCCGAAGAAAGACATAGATGCCGCCGCTCCGGGGAAAGGCCGCCGCCAGCTCCGCGTAGGTCAGGGCCCCGCAGACGGCTACCACACCCCCCATGACCCACGCCAGGAGGAACAGGGGCACGTCATCGATCCGCTGGGCCACCGAGGCGGGGGTACGGAAGATCCCGCTGCCGATGGTCGAGCCGATCAGCACCGCCACGGCGCTCCACAGGCCGAGGCGGCGCGAGAGCCGCTCTCCCCAGGGGTCTTGGGGGGGAAGATTCATGAGAAATCTTGTCGCTGGAGGGGGTGAATTCCGGCCGGCATCAGGGGTGTAAAGTATGAACTTGTCTTGAGTTGGCCAGCTTGACAACCCGGCGCCCGCTGTCGTTCTTTCCCCCCCTGCCGCCCGGGGGTCCCGGGCTCCCCCGGCTGGCTGTCTCCCCGGAGTTCCATCTATGGCACAACAGGCTGGCGCGCAGGGGTATCGTCGCGTCGCACTGACCGCCGCCGGCCTGGCGGTAGGACTGGTGACGCTCGGCGGGATCACCCGGATCACCGGCGCCGGCATGGGCTGCGGCCCGGACTGGCCGCTCTGCAACGGCCGGATCCTGCCCGACCTCGCCAACCAGCTCGAGGTCGTCGAGTGGAGCCACCGCTGGGTGGCGGCACTGCTCTCCGCGATGGTCGTCTGCCTGGCCGCACTGACCTGGAAACGCCACCGGCACGACAGCTACCTCCGCGGCCCCGCCTACGCCTCGCTGGTCGTGCTGGCGCTGCAGGTCGTGCTCGGTGCCGTCACGGTGAAGTACTTCAACGCCGCCCCCACCGTCGTCATCCACCTCACCAACGCGATGCTGCTGCTCGCCACGCTCACCGTCGCGGTGCTGCGCGCGGGGGAGCGGCTGCGGGGCGAGCCGGTGGTGCCGGGCCGGCCCACCCCGGCCGCCGCGATCGGCACCGGCTTCGCGTTCGTGCTGGTGACCTTCGGGGCCTTTGTCGCCAACTACGATGCCGGGCTCCACTGCCTCGGTTTTCCGCTCTGTTCCGGCAGCCTCACGCCGCCGGCCGAGACGCTGGGCCGGCTGCACTACGTGCACCGGGTGCTGGCGTTTCTCTTCGTGGGCCACGCCTTCGGGGTGGCGATGGGCACCCGGCGGCTGCAGGCCGAGGGGGGCCCGGAGTACCGGCGCGCGGCGTGGTGGCTGGCCGGCCTCGCGACGCTGCAGGTCACCGTGGGCGCGGCGATGATGCTGCAGCTGATGCCCACCTGGCTCCGTGCCTCGCACCTGCTGGTGGGGAGCCTGGTCTGGACCGCCTCCGTGGTGCTGGTGTTCCGCTCCCGGCGGGTGCTCGACACCCGCCGTGCGCTGGAGCTGGAGCCGGCCGTCGAGCCGGCAAGCATCATCGGCCAGTCCGGGCTCCAGGCAGACGCGCCCGTGCCGGCGCCGGAGCCCGCCGGTCGGACCGGGATCCTGCGGGACCTGGTGACGCTGACCAAGCCACGCATCATCTCGCTGCTCCTGGTGACCACCGTGCTGCCGATGTTCGTCACCGGCCACGGCCTCCCCTCCCCGGCGCTGGTCTGCTGGGTGATCCTGGGCGGGTACCTGATGGCCGGGGGCGCCAACACGGTGAACATGTGGTTCGACCGGGACATCGACACCCTGATGTCGCGGACCAGGCTCCGGCCCATCCCCTCGGGGCGGATCCCGGCCCCGGTGGCGCTGGCCTTCGGGCTGGCCCAGGGCGCGCTCGCCTTCTGGATCTTCTGGCACTTCGCCAACCCGCTCTCGGCGTGGCTCGCCTTCGGCGGGTACCTGTTCTACGTGCTGATCTACACCGCGTGGCTCAAGCGGCTCACCACACAGAACATCGTGATCGGCGGGGCGGCGGGCGCCTTCCCGCCGCTGGTAGGGTGGACGGCGATGACCGGCACCCTCGACCTGCCGGCGATCTACATGTTCGCCATCATCTTCTTCTGGACCCCGCCGCACTTCTGGGCCCTCGCGCTCATCAAGCGGCAGGAGTACGCCAGGGCGCGGGTCCCGATGATGCCGGTGGTCTCGGGCGAGCACTGGACCAAGGTGCAGATGCTGGCCTACACCCTGATGCTGATCCCGCTCACGCTGATGCCCTCGGTGTTCGGGGCACTCGGCCTGTTCTACGGGGTCGCGGCCCTGCTGCTGGGCGCGCGGCTGCTGTGGCTCAACATCCGGGTGCTGCGCGAGGCCGGGGTGACGCCCGTGACCTGGAAGATGTACAAGTATTCCCTGCTGTACCTCGCCCTCCTGTTCGTGGCCATGGGCGTGGACCGGGTGGTGCCCTTCGGGCACCGGTACGAGCGGGGTGACGTGCTGATCCTCGATCGTCCGGAGGACGGCTGGCCGCTGCCGCGCTTCGGCGAGTAGCCCCGGAGACCGGACCCATCCCGCCAGAGCCCGAGCCGGCGCCCCGCGCACGCCGGCGACTTCCCCCCCCGACGGCCCTCAAGCGCCTGCTGCCCCTGATCCGCCCCTACCGGGGCGCGCTGGCGGTTGCCGTGGTGTGCCTCATCGCCAGCACGGCCGCGAGCCTGGCGTTCCCGCGGCTCACGGGCTGGCTGCTCGACACCGCCTTCCTGGCCGGGGGCCGGGACCAGCTCGACACCCGCGCCCTGCAGCTCATGGCGGTGGTCCTGGCGCAGGCGGCGCTCAACTACGGCCAGGCCTACCTCCTCGCCGCCACCGGCGAGCGGGCGGTGGCGGGCCTCCGGACCAGGCTCTTCTCCCGGCTGCTGGAGTTCCCCGCCGGGTTCTTCGCCGAGCGCCGCACCGGCGAGCTGGTGAGCCGGCTCACCACCGACATCGCCCAGCTGCAGGGCACCGTGAGCCACCAGATCGCGGAATTCAGCCGCCAGGTGCTGACGCTGGTGGGTGGGGTCACGATGCTCATCGTGGTGCAGCCCCGGCTGACGCTCACCGCGCTGGCGGCGGTGCCGATCTCGGTCGGGGCGATCTTCTTCTTCGGCCGCCGGCTGCGGCGCATCAGCACCGGGGTGCAGGACCGGGTGGCGGACGCCACCGCGGTGGCCGAGGAGTCCATCGGGCAGATCCGCACCGTCCAGAGCTTTGTGCAGGAGGACCACGAACGGGCCCGCTACGGCGAGCGGATCGACCAGGCGGTCGCCGCCGCGCTGGTGCGGGCCCGGGTGCGCGGCGTGTTCTTCGGGGTGATCACCTTCGCCACCTTCACCGCGATCGTGGTGGTGCTGTGGCAGGGCGGACGGCTGGTGCTGGACGGCCGGCTCACCCCGGGCACGCTGTTCACGTTCATGATCTACACCATCATGATCGCGGGATCGGTCGCCTCGCTGGTCAGCTTCTTCAGCAACTACCAGGAGTCGGTGGGCGCGGTAGAGCGGGTCTTCGAGTTGCTGGAGCAGCCCAGCGCCATCCGCGATCCCGCGCATCCCCACCCGCTCCCGGCGCCGGTGCGGGGCCGGGTGGTGCTGGAGCAGGTGAGCTTCCAGTACCACGCGGGGCCGGACCAGCCCTGGGCCTTGCGTGAGGTGTCGCTCACCGTGGAGCCGGGTGAGGTGGTGGCGCTGGTGGGGCCCTCGGGCGCCGGCAAGACGACTCTGGTGTCCTTGCTGCCCCGATTCTGGGATGTGACCAGCGGCCGGGTCATGCTCGACGGGGTGGATGTGCGCGGGGTGAGCCTGGCGGCACTGCGCCGCAGCATCGGACTGGTGCCGCAGGAGCCGGCCCTGTTCAGCGGGACGGTACGGGAGAACATCGCCTATGCGCGGCCCGAGGCCAGCCTGGCGGAGGTGGAGGCAGCGGCCCGCGCGGCCCACGCCCACGAGTTCATCAGCCGGCTGACCGAGGGATACGACACCGTGGTCGGGGAGCGCGGGGTCAAGCTCTCCGGCGGCCAGCGGCAGCGGGTGGCGATCGCCCGGGCGATCCTCAAGGACCCCCGGGTGCTCATCCTGGACGAGGCGACCAGCAGCCTCGACACCGAGAGCGAGCGGCTGATCGAGGATGCCCTCGAGAAGCTCCTGGTGGGCCGGTCGACCCTGATCATCGCGCACCGGCTCTCGACAGTCCGGCGGGCGGACCGGTTGGTGGTCCTGGACCATGGCCGCATCGTGGAACAGGGATCCCACGAGGAGCTGCTGGCCCGCGGCGGACTCTACGCCCGGCTGTACCAGAACCAGTTCCGCGAGGATGATGTGGGGTTCGCACGGTAACGCCTGGTTCGCTTCGCAGTGTGAGTGCCCCCCTGATCAGCCTTCCGCCCCCGCGCTCCCCGGGGGCATTTTCGCGCCCCCGGCGTGGTCACCACCGCGGTGCCCTCGACCGTCCCTGATCGGACCCCCTGGCCCTCTCGACCGGGGCGGTGGACGGTTGTTCCATTTGCGCCGGCCCCGTCGCCGGGGCTGGCAGCGTTCAGCTCCGGCTGAACCCGGCGTGGGGTGAGGCCCCCCCAAAGAGAACGGCCCCCGGCTCTCGCCGGGGGCCGCCTCGTGGAGTCCTGCCGTGACGCTTACTGGCCCGTGAGGGTCAGGGTGACCGTCCCGGTGTTCTGGGGTGCGGCCGAGGTGAAGTCTGCCAGGGCCAGGTACCAGGTGCCGGCGGGCAGGGTCTGCGAGCAGTGCTCGGGCTGGCCGCCGGCGCCGGAGCCGAAGTTGTCGCAGGCGAAGTCGCCGAACTGATCGTTCCCCGCCGCGTCGATGAAGTAACCACCGAGGTCCGCGGTGTTGCCCCACGTGATCGAGACGTTGAAGGTCGCCGGGGCGGCCAGCACGATCTTGTAGAAGAGGCAGTGGAAGCCGATGTTGCCGCACTCCGGAGCCGCGGCGAAGATCCCGATATCGCGGATCACGCTGGTGACGCCGGTCGCCGGAATGGCGATGGTCGGCGCCGTCGCGAGCACCTGCGCGCCCGACGCCGCCGGAGTGTTGATGGTGCCGGCGGTGGGGAGAGCCAGGCGCACGGACGTCAGGAAGCCCAGGACCACGCCGTCGACCGTGGCCGCGGTGGTGCCCTGCCCAGGCACCGGAATGAACCGGATCTGGGTGCTGTCGGTGGAGTGGCTGACGATGAACGCGCTGGTGGTGCCGAACTTGACGGTCGCGTTCGGGAGGAACTTGAAGCCCGCGCCGACGGTCACGGTGACGGTGTCGGGGTTGGGATACCCGTTCGGGCTGGCGAGCGAGTAGGTGGCCGGGAAGTTGGTGATGACCGGCGTCGTCAGGGTCGTCGCGGTCTTGAGGGTGAAGGTCCCGGCGCTCGGAGCACCGGAGACCTCCAGGTTGGACACCTGGATCGTGTCCACGGCGCCCGGGCCGATCACGAACTGGAAGGTCAGGCTGTCGGCGGACGGGCCGAGGTTGGCGAGACCGGCGGTACCCACCGTGGCCTTGCTGGCCGGCGTGAAGCGGTACGGCGCGGGCGCGGTGAGGGTGATCGTGTCACCCACGGCGGCGTTGGTGGCGCTGGCGGTGAGCGGCGGTGAGCCGGCGGTGGTCAGCACGACCCCGCCGGTGCTCGCCGTGTAGCCACCGACCGGCAAGGCGTAGGCCAGGACCAGGTTGCTGAAGCTGGGGGCCGCGTTGGCGCCTGGCCCGACCACGAAGTACACCTGGGTGGTGTCGGCGCTGAAGCCGAGTGTGGCGACTCCCGCCCCCGCGATCGTCACCCGGGTGAGGGCCGAGAAGCGGAAGCCGGTGCCCACCGTGGCCGTGACGGTGTCGCCGACGTTCGGGGTGGTCGTGGAGAGGGTCACCGACGTGGCGGTGTCGGCCTGGATCCGCACCGGGATGACCAGGGACTTCCCGCCTGCCGATACGGTGAACGAGCCTGAACCGAACTGGCTCACCCCTTTCACGAGGTACCGCGCCCGGATCCAGGGGCTGGGCCGGGTGGCGTTCCCCTTCGCGTCGTAGACGATGTTGAAGCTGGAGTCCTCGACGACGGTGAACGCCCCGGCGCTCGTGGTGAGCTTGAAGTCGGTGGAGATGGCGTTGCCCTGCTCGTCCACCGCCTCGATCTGGACGCTCTTCGTCGTATCGGGCCTGACGAACAGCTCGGTGCGGTCCGCAACCAGGTGATCGATCCCGTTCCGGAGCGAATCGGTCGGGTCGCCCTTGCACGAGAGCGCGGCCAACGCGGCAGCGAGCACGACCGTACCACGTGTCACACGGTTCATGAGTGTCTACCTCATTCAGAAGTCGTAAACTGTTGTGCCGCTCGCTCGGGAACGGGTCCTGTCCTGACTATCCACGCACCTGGCTTCAATTCGGGGAGGTCTGTCCCGTCTCACCCCGGAACAGATCGATGCCCAGCCAGCGACTGACATCCTGCAGTGCTTCCCCCCCGAGGATCTCGCGATACCCAGGCAGCTGGGTTTCCTTGAGGTCGTTGGTCGCGATCAGGTTGTAGCTGCCGAACCCGGTGCGATCCGCAAAGATGTAGTACAGCTCCTTGCTGCGCTGATAGCGCCAGACCTGGTACGGCGGTGCGCTGCCGGACGAGGTGCGGCGATCCAGCTTGTCGAGCGGCTCCCCATACTGGACGAAGATCCGCCCACGGTCCGTCTTCCAGCCTGGCCTGCGGCTCCGGCCCGCTTCGGCGAAGCGCTGGTTGGCCTCGTTGATGAGGCTGTAGAAGCGCTCCCGGAGCTCGTTGCGAGGCGTGCCCGGGGTCGGGTCACGCGAGGCCCAGAATCGCACCAGGAACACACGCTTCGCACTCAGGGTGAGGTCCCGGGAATACGCCTTCAGCGAGTCAGAACCAGCCAGGTAGACCAGCGGTGCCTCCGCCTCGTCCAGTTGCTCGGCGTTCATCGACCCGAAGTAGCCTTCGTCCGTTTCCCGCAGCGCCACCAGCCGCGCCCGCTCCCGGTCCATCGTCTCCTGGAAGTCCGCCATCACGAACGCCTCGGACTCTTCGGTGTGCTGTCCTCCGACGTCCAGTCCGACCACGAACTTGTAGGTCCCGCTGGGCAGCCCGGCGAGGTCCACCTGGCCCTTGAGGACGGCTCCACCGACCCCGATGTCCACTCGCGCCGGGCGGGTCTGGACCAGCGGCTGGCCCGCGGAGTCCAGGACCCGGACCTGCATGGTACCCGAATCAGCGGCGGCGGAATAGGCCTCGACCAGGTAATAGGCCTTGCTCCGCACCGGGGTCAGCTTGAGCTGCAGGGCGGGTGTGACCATCGTGTTGCCCCGGCGGATCTCCCCCACCCTCGGCATGGTGTCCTCGCCCGTGGCCAGCCGCATGCTCGGGGACAGCATCAGGTCCGAGATGCGCGGGGCGGAGGCCCATGCCGTGACATCAGCGCTGCTGTGGTACGTGCGGCCGGCGACCGAATCGGTCACCGCCACGGTGATGGTGTAGGTCCCGCTCGGGACGGCGAATTCCAGCAGTTCCAGCTTGGATGCCCCGGCGTTTCGCAGGCTCGCCTGTGCCCGGCCAGGCCAGGCCGCCTGCTCCAGCTGGGTACCTGCCTGGTCGGTGATCGTGACGACGAGCCCGTACTTCAGTTCGGCGTCCGGCCCCGTTCCGTCGCCTTCGAGGAGTGCGTAGGGCACTTCGACGAAGGCCTGCACCAGGGTCTGCTTTGTGTCGGCCCGGTAGAACCGGAACGCCCGGACCTCCACCGCGGGACCGTCCTGTGCGCGGAGCGCCGCAGGGTGCCGCGCGGCGAGCACCAGGAGGGCCGCGCCTGCCATGATCCACCGTTGCATTCGGTTCCTTGTTCCTGGGAAGGGTGCGATGCACCCTCCCCCTGGGGCGAAGCCGGAGCTTCGCCCCGACCCGCTGATCGTGTTACCAGCCGAGCCCGAAGCTGACGAAGTGCGTCGGGCCCAGGATGCCCATGTACTTGAAGGCGTAGTCAACGCTGAGGTTGAAGTTGCCCGCGCCGTACATGATGCCACCGCCCGCGGCCAGACCCTGGAGGTTTTCCTCATCGCTGAGGGCCGTCGGCAGGGTCGCCGGGGTCTGGTTGTTGGCCGCGGCATAGCTGTAGCTGCCGCGGAGAGCGGCGGAGAAGTTCGAGCCACCGAGGTTCCGGCTGCTCCACTCCGCGCCGGCCGAGAAGCCGGCCTTGCTGTTGTTCGGCTGGTTGAAGTCGCTCAGGAACGTCAGCCGGTTGCTGCTGCCGGTCAGGAGGTCGTACGCCAGGCCGACGCGGAACGTCGTCGGCAGGGGGAACGCCTTGGTCCGGAACCGGGTCGGCTGGGGGATCCCCGGAACATCATCCTCGCCGGGCAGCGGCTCACGCGGCGTACCGCTGTTCAGGCCGTTGCCGCTATAGGAGATGTTCGTGCCGAGGTTCGCAAGCACAAACGAGAACTTGACCGGGTGGCCGTTGAGCGCCGCGTGGAAGTTGGTGCCGAAATCCACCGCGAAGGCCCGCCCGTTGGCGTCCCCGAGATTGTCACTGATGAACTTGCCGGTGAGGCCCGCCGAGAAGCGGTCCGAGAAGTTCTGGGCGAAGGTGGCGCCCAGGAAGGTCTCGCTCACGTCGTAGGTGGCACCGGTACCATCCGGCTGACCCACGGTGTAGACCGGCTGATCCTTGAAGCCGAAGGTTCCGAGCTGGAACCCGATCGTCTTGGAGCCGCCATCGAACGGGAAGGCCACGCCGCCCCAGCTGTACCGCGTGTCGGCGACGTAGTCGTAGGTTCCGATGACGAGGCCCGGCCGGGTCATCAGCGCCGTGCCCGCCGGGTTGTAGTAGAGGGCACTCGCGTCGTTCGCGATGGCGGCATAGGCGCCGCCGAGCGCGGTGCCGCGGGCGCCCGCCCCGAGGAGCATGAATTCTGCTGAAGTCGTGCCATAGGCCGTGTTGTCCTGCTTGGTTCCGGCCTGGGCCGCGAGGCCCGAGGCCGTTCCGCCCAGCAGGGCCGCCAGCAGCACCAGGCGCGGGGAAAGGGTGTGCATCATCTGGTCCGATCTCCTGGCTGTGGGGCGGGCCCGGGTGGGCCCGCCCCCTGGGGAACTACTGGGCAAAGTTGACGATGGTCATCCGACCCACCCGCCGGGCGGTGGCGCCATCGTTGGATTCGATGTGATAGAAGTACACCCCGCTGGCCACCACCTGGTTGTTCCGGTTGCGGACGTTCCAGGTCTCCTCCCCGCTCAGCGTGGAGCTGTTGTGCTCCAGCACATTCACCAGCACCCCGCTCGAGGAGTAGATCCGGATGATGCAGCTCCGGGGCAGGTTCACGAACTTGATGATCTTGGTGTCCGTGGTCTGCTCGTACCCGTTGGTGACGTAGTACGGATCCGGCACGGTGTGCACCTGCTTGAGGCCGGCACCGGTGACGGCACTGATCGAGTTGTCCACGTCGAAGGTCGTCTGGATGATCGACCCGAGCGAGGTGAACGGACGGATGCCCTGGTTGTCCGGCGTCAGGGTCCGGCCCTCGGGATTGGAGAAGGTGTACGGGTCGCCGTTGCCGCCGCTGCCGTTGCCGCCCGTGATGGCGCCGGCGTAGGTGCGGAGCGACCAGACCGTGCCGGCCGCCGGCACCGCGCCGCCCGCCAGCTCGATGGTGAAGATGTCACCCACGATGTACAGCCCGAAGCCGTTGTTGGCCCCCGGCACCGTGTTGGTCGCGTTCGGGTAGGCGAGGCCGCTGAAGAACGCGACCGCCCCGGGCACTGCGGTGCTGCTCAGCACGTAGGCGGAATTGCCGGCGGGGCAGGTGAAGCTGCCCACCGCGTAGGTCCGCATCGGTTCCACGCAGGCGAAGTCCCGCTGGGTCAGTTCGGCGCGTCCGTCCGGCTGGGTGCCGGTGGTGGCCGAGGTGTTCAGGATGCCCCAGGAGGCACTGACCACATTGGCGTAGTTCAGGCTGTCGGGGCCCGGGACCTGCACATTGTGGGTCGCATCGACCACTGAATCGATGTGGCCGCTGGCACCCCAGTAGACGTTGAAGTCCGCGGCCCGCCGCACGCCGGACCAGATCCCGGTGGACTCGCGGCACCCGCCGCCGGGCGAGGACTGGTAGCACTGCGCGTTGAAGATCGTGGTCACACCACTCAGTTCACCCGCATTGTTGAAGCAGGTCATCCGCTGCACGGGGCTGGCGAAGTTGGTGGTGTTGCAGCCGTTCGGGTCGTCCTTGGTCTCGTTGTTCGCCGGCGACGGCCCGTCAAACCAGCGGGAGCCGTTGTAGTCGCAGTACGTGGCCGTGAAGCCCGGCCGGCCGTTGACGCAGCCGCGCCCGTACAGGCCGAGGTAGTCCGGACCGTTGACCATCATGCCCAGGGAGCCCGGCAGGGTATAGGTGTTGTTGCCCCCGTACCGGCTGGCGAGGCTCTGGTCGATGGAGATCGCCGAGAACCCGACACTCCCCTGGGTCACGCCGACTTCCGTGGGCTGGGTCATGGGGATCATCAGCTTGAGCGTCTGGCTCGGCGAGGTGACGGTGAACCAGTACTCCGCCGGCACGCCCTGGTAGGCCGATCCCATGTTGATGCTGTCCAGCGTCGCGGACAGCGCGCCCGGCGCCGCCAGCACCTTCGAGACGAACGCGCCGAGGCCGATGGACCAGGCGTTGGACGGCGGGAACATCTTGCTGAACCGGCCGGTGGCCGGGTCGAGCGTCGGCATGGTGGCGTCGGTGAGGACGGTCCCGCGCCCGACGATCTGGGTGCTGGTGATCTGGCCGGTTCCGGCGTAGTTGGAGGCCTTGTGCACCGGGGTCGCCGACTTGGTGTTGCGGGGCGACTCCAGGCTGGTCGGACCGGATTCGATCGAGTTGACGTCAAACGCCGTGACGGCGTAGAAGTAGCGGAAGTTGTTGCGCGGCGTCTGGTCCACGAAGACGAACGGGACCCCGGTGTTGTCCAGCGCCGGACAGGCCGACTTCGGCCCGCAGGTGCCGTTGGTGCCATCCGCGGTCACCGCCGTGTCCGGCTTGACCACGTAGGCCGTCCCGTTCTGCAGCACCAGCCGGCCCGAGCCCGCGTTGACCTGGATGATGTCGCCGGCCAGATCGTAGTCGGTGTGGGCGGTGAGGGTAGTGCCATCCTTCTGGTTGCCGCCGGCCGGGTACGCGGCGGGGCATCCGGCCGTGATGCCGTATTCCGGCGCGCAATCGGTGCTGGGATTCACGATGCCGGTGTAGTCACTGATCGTGGTCCCGGCATAATCGAACTGGGCCAGGAGGGTCAGCTCGTTCGGCGCGTCGACCCGGCCCCGGTAGACCCGGTAGCCCTCGACGTCGAACTGGCGGTAGTTCGGGTCATACAGCGAGTTGTCACCGCCGCCCACGGTCGCCTGGTTGGCGATGGCGAAGTACGGGTCGCCGAGATTCTCCGAGGGGCTGGGCTTCCAGAGCACGGTCACCTGGTTGTCCCCCGGCACCAGGAAGAACTCCGGCGCGATGGGTGCGAACGGCAGCAGGAACTTGGCGTCGAACACCGCCTGGGCCACCAGCGACTTGCCCAGCAGCGAACCCGGCACCACCGAGATCTCGTCCTGCTGGACCTCGCCGTCGCCGTTGATGTCGGTGAATCCCCGGTAACCGGAGATCGAGTCCATCTGGTTGGCGCCGAAGCTGGTCAGCTGGGCGGCGTCGGTCATGAACCGGCCATCGCCCGGCTTGACGTCGCAGCCGGTGCCCGGGCAGCTGCCCACCGCCACCGGGGCGGCGAAGATGTAGGCCACCACGATCGAGCCCCGGCCACCGGGCGGAAGGTTGAGCGGCGTGGACGACTGGAAGAACCGCATGTCCGCCGGCGCGGTGTTGTTCACGAAGCAGATCCGGGTGGTCGCCGGATTGCCGGTGTTGCACGGCTGGTCGCCGGTGGCGGGACTCAGCGTGCCCGAGAGGTAGCGATAGAGCTGCACCACGTCCCGGGGGTCGTTGACGGCGTTGGGGAAGGGCTGGCCGTTGACCGTGTTGCTGAAGAGCTGGATCGCGCCGGCCCCGGTGGGGCTCTTGAGGTACTTCACCCCCACGAAGCCCGCGCCCCCGAAGAACGGCGGCGAGAAGATCGACGGGTCGAAGGTCCAGCCGTTGGTGACGCTGCTGAAGGTGCGGTCGTAGGTGTTGCCCAGCGCGAACGGCAGGTTCACGCCGGAGTAGTTCGAGCCGGCGTTGGCCACGTCCATGTCCGCGGCGAAGGCGGCGAACAGGTTGGTGATCGTGTAGCCGCTGTCCGGCAGGTCGACGCCCTGCGCCAGGTTGGCCGCATGGAAGTCCAGGGCCTTCTGGTAGAGGATATCCGCCAGGGGGGCCCGGATCGAGTCGTAGGCCGCCCGGTAGTTGGCCGTGACGTTGTAGAAGGAGTAGATGAAGTAGAGGATGTCCTCGTTACCCTTCGGGAAGTTCCACCCCAGACCGCGGGTTTCGACCACGACCCCGAGCGGGTGCTTGCGGCCGGCCTTCACGGTGGGGTTGCCCTCCCAGGACAGGAACCAGACATCGCCCTGCGAGGCCGAGATGCGGCACCCGGGAGCGATCTCATCGTCCGTCCCGTTCTGCAGCAGGGTCGAGAACAGGGACGCATCGGCGTCGGTGCCGCTCGGCACGCACGCCGCCTCCGCCCACTGGTCCCCCTGCGCGTCCTGTCCGAGGCTGTTGAGGCCGGTGGCATTGTAGATCGGCATCACCTGCTCACCGTGCTGCGTCGTCCCCTTCGGGTCGAAGAAGAACGCGCCCACCGTGTCGCCCGCCCACGGGCCGCCGTCCGGGCCGATGATCCCGGCGAGCTGCAGGCCCGAGTTGAAGACGTACTGATCCGCGGTGCCCTTCGGCCAGAAGCCGCCGCCGATGGTCGACGAGTTCGTCGAGTCCACGCAGACCTCACCGGTGGTGGCGAGGCCGCAGTAGATGCGGTTGATGGTCATGGCGCCCAGCGACCGGGCGAACAGCCGGAAGCCCCGCTTCTTGGCCCCGGGCTGGGGCTCGGCCGATGCAGCGCCTGGCAGGACCGCCGCCGCCAGCACCGCGACCAGCGCCGCCAGCAGGACGCCTTTCATACGGAATCGTGCGTGCATTCTCCCCTCGCTCTGTAGATATGCGGGGAGTCCGGCCCGGGATGTTCCCCGGGCCGGACCGCCCTGGAAGCCTAGAAGTTGACTTCGAACCCGAGCCGGATCCGCCGCGGCGCCCCGGTGAAGTTGTTCAGCCCGCGGATGGCGTAGTAGAACGCCTCCGAGGCGCGGGTCTGCTCGGCCAGGGTGAACAGGCCGTCCCCGTTGCCGTAGCGCTGCTCCGCCCGGATGAGGTAGATGCAGTTCGGGGCCGCGCTGGTCTTCCCGTCGGCCGCGATCCAGTTGGCGCAGCCACCGGTGCTGGCGCCGGCGAAGCGAAGGTCGATGGTGGAATCGGAGAACGCGAGCCCGTTCGCATTCGCCTCGCTGTAGAACGACCGCAGGTCGCCGTCCCGGATCTTGTCGCGCTCGGCGTTGTTGCGGACACTGTTCGTCTGCGCGAAGACCTGGGTGATGTTCTTGAAGTTGAACAGGTTGCGGACGTCGGCATAGGCCGCCACGTCCAGCCCGCCGACCTTGAAGCCCTTGCTGGCCCGCAGGTCGAACTGCTTCAGCGCCGGCAGCCGGGCGCCGTTGTAGTCGCCTTCCAGGCTACGGGAGCACACGCCGCCGGAGAGCACCCCGTTGTCATCGGCCACATCGGACGGACAGCGGGTGAACGGCGTGCCGCTCGCGAAGCGGAACGTGGCGAACAGGCCCACGTTCTCCAGCACCGACCCGACCGCCGACCCCTGCTTCCAGTTGTTGGGGAAGCTGAGCGCCAGCTGGCCGGCGAGGTTGTGCGGCCGGCTCTGGTTGGTGGGCAGGATCGCCTGCGGCGGCGGTGCGTTGCCGCTGCCGGAGAGCGCGTTCAGGATGCGCGAGCCGAAGTTGATGTAGGTGAACGGATCGGAGCCGGTGTTCTTGGCTTCCTCGTAGGTGTAGGCGATGCTGCCGTTGAACAGCTCGCCGATCCGGCGGTCGAAGCGGACGTCGATGCCGCGGGCGTTGCCGAAGTCGGCGTTGGTGATCACCCGGATGTTGACGTTCGCTCCCCGACCCGGGTCGAAGTAGGAGACCAGGCGCCCGGCGGCGTCCGACAGCTTGTCCTTGTTGTACGCCGAGATGTCCAGCACCATGTCATCATTGAACGAGTGCCGGATGCCGAACTCGAACGTCACGGTGCGGCCGAAGTCGAGGTCGCTGCCGTAGACGTGGTTGGTGTTGGTCACGGTGAGATCGGTATTGATGCCACCGAGGATCAGCTGGAAGTCCGGCGCCTGCACCTGGTGGGCGTAGGACAGCCGGAAGTTGGTCCGCTCCGTCACCGGGAACGACACCTGGATATGCGGGCTCAGGTAGTCGTGGCTCTTGTCGGCCACCAGCAGGGTGTCGAGGGTGGAGGCGGTGTAGCCCGGCATGGTCGAGATGCGGGGGAACCAGCTGCGGGTGCCGTCGGGGGCCGTGAAGTAGGGCCGGGAGGCGCCGCTCTTGTACCAGTCGTACCGCAGGCCGCCCACCAGCACCACGTCGCCAAGGTCCAGCCGGTCCTCGAGGAAGGCGTTCCACCGGGTCGGCTTCTCGTTGTAGGCGTCCGAGAAGGCCTGGCTGGTGAGGCCCGAGGAGTAGCTGATCATGTGGTACTTGGTGATCTCGCCGCCCAGCTTGAGGCGGTTGTACCGGTCCGCCTGCCAGTCCAGGTTGGCCTTGCCGATGGTCCGGTTCTCCCGGTAGAGCGACAGCCGGCCCGTCGGGCCACCGCCCGGCTCCAGGAACGCCACGCCCAGCGCGCCGCCGACTGCGTAGGCGTTGTTCCGGTACTGGTCCTTCGTCTGGTAGCTGCCGTTGTTCAGGACGTCGAACGGCGACAGCACCCCGGAGTTCGACCGGAAGTTCTTGTAGATGTTGTCGATCGGGAAGTTGTCGAAATTGAACAGGAAGTCGAGCGGCTTCACGATGAACCCGCCGAACGGATTGCGGGTGTCCTGGTCACCGGCCTGCGACAGCGGGCCGCCGATGGCGCGGTCCCACTGGTACGAGCCGTAGACCTCGAGGGCCAGCGCCCGCTCGGTCGACCGGGACAGGTTCTGGGTCCAGTTCAGGCTCAGGACATTGTTGGCCGTCCACGTCCCCGTGAAATTCTCGGCCGCATCCTGTGAACTGTAGCTGAAGTTGCGGGTGTTGCCCTGGCTCCGCAACGCGGTCAGCGCCACCCGGTTACCGGTACCGAAGGTGTACTGGAGCTTCCCGTTCACCCGGTAGCTGGAGCGTGCCGTGCCGGGCCGTCGCGCGCCCAGGCAGCTGTAGCCGTAGTTGTCGGCGATGTCCTTGTTGGAACTGCCAGAGAAGGCGTCGCACTGCCCGGTGTACATCGCGAACTTCTTCACGTCCACGAAGGCCGTGTCGAGGTTGCCGGTGCCGCTGTAGACCGCCACGGTGGTGTCGATGCCCACCGGCACGAAGATCGGCTGGTCCTGGCCGTTGAGCCCCGTGCTCTGCGACTTCTGGCCCTCGATGTCGCCGCCGACATGGAAGGTCAGGTTGTTCATCAGCGGGCCACCCACGTTCGCCTGGATCCGGTTGTAGCCCAGCGAGTGGTTCAGCCCACCGATCTCGTCGTTCTCGTAGCCGAGGCTGCCGTTCCAGGCGGAACCGCCGCTCTTGGTCTCGATCGCGATGACGCCCGACTGGGCGTTGCCGAACTCGGCCGAGCTGCCGCCGGTCGTGACCGACGCCTGCTCGAAGCTGTTCGTCGACACGTCCGCCCGGCCCGCCGTAGTGCCCACGAACTGGCCGCCGCGGCCGCCCGGGCTCACCGGCACGCCGTCAATGTAGACCGCGGCCTCGTCGGTCCGGCCGCCGCGGACGGTGATGGCGCCGTTGTCCTGCTGCACCACGCCCGGCTGCAGCGCCAGCACGCTCGAGATCCGGTCCACCGGCAGCTTCTCGGTGTACTCGCCGCTGATGTTCTGCTTGGTGGTCACCGCGTCGCGGGGCACCAGCTGGTTCACCGCGGCCACGGTGGTGATGTCTTCGAGCTGGACCGGGGTCTGCTCCAGCTGGAAGTCCTGGGTGATGGTCTGACCGGCGACGATCCGGAGGCCCGTCACCCGCACCGGCTTGTACCCCACGAACGTTGCAAGCAGGTCAACCGACCCGGCCGGCACGTTGTTGATGAAGTAGTAGCCCGTGCTGTTGGCGACGGCACCGTAAGCCGTCCCCTCAATCCGGACCTGCGCGCCCGGCACGGGTGCGCCTGCCTGGTCCCGAATCCGGCCTTCGAGCTTACCAGTCGCCTGCGCGTGGAGCGAACCCGCTCCCACGAACAGGGCGACTGCCGCGAGCGCAAACCACCGCGCCGCGCGGGCGAAGGCGCCGACACAGCTTTCTTTCATGGAGACGTCCTCCGATGGCGTGATACCAGTGACTGCTGACTGCGTGAGTAACCGCTTAATAGAAGTGCCGGTGGCCGAATGGCCGCCCCCGACCCACGACCCGGGTCGAGCTGCACCAGACCTACCAGATGGAAATCCTGCGGGTGACGTTCAGATGAGGAAATGCTCAAAACGCCGATCGCGGCCCGATCGACGGCATGAATATGGAGTGACCAAAATCACGTGTCAAGGAAGGGGGATGCGACGAGTTTCCGCCCGCCGGAATCCTGTAACTCCTTGAAACGGCTAAACATTGCTGAAACATGCGGGCTGGCGCCCCCCGAGCGCCTCACCCCCGCGCGAACAAACCGGGCGCGAACCGCCGCGACACGCCCGTGACATCCGCCCGCCGCTCAGGGGAGCACCAGCTCCACCTGCGGCACCGCCGGCGTGACCCGCGGACCCTCCGGCGCCCATACCATGTTCACTTCGCTCCGCACCCCGAACTCCCCTGTGAGGTAGATCCCCGGCTCGATCGAGAACCCCGCCCCCGGCAGGATCTCCCGGTCGTCGTGGGTCTCGTAGTTGTCCAGGTGCGGGCCCGAGCCGTGCAGGTCCTTGTCGATCGAGTGCCCCGTCCGGTGCACGAAGTAGGCGCCGTACCCGGCCGCCTCGATCACGCCCCGCGCCGCCTGGTCGCCCTCGTAGCCGTACAGCGGCTCCTTCCCCGCCTTCCGCCGCACCACCGCGATGGCGGCATCGCGCGCGTCCCGGACGGTGCGCCAGACCTCCTGCACCTTCGGCGGCACCTGCCGCCCCGAGAACCCCATCCAGGTCTGGTCCGCGAACACCGTCCCCAGCGCCGGGCCGCCCCACAGGTCGAGCAGCACCACCTCGTCGGCCGCGAGGGTCCGGTCCTTCCCCGGCACCGGCTCGTAGTGCGGATTGGCGGCGTTGGGTCCGAACCCCACGATGGGCGGGTGGTCGAACTCGAGCCCCGCCGCGTGGATGGCGTCCACCACCCGGTGCTGCAGCGCGCTCTCCGTCAGCCCCTTCCCGCCCTGGGTCACCGCGAAGCGCAGCGCCTCGTTGGCGATCCGTGCCAGCGCCTCGGCCGCCGCCACGTGGCCCGCCAGCTCTCCCGCGCTCCACGCCGAGCCGAAGGTCGTCACCAGCCCGCCGGAGCCCGTCACCGTCCCGCCCAGCCGGCGCACCAGCTCCACCACGCCGTAGGGCACCCGGTCGAGGTAGGGCACCGCATCGTCCGGGCTGATCTCCATCGCCACCGTCCGGCCCTTCACCATCGAGGCGAGGTTGGCGTGGAGTTCCTCCCACCGCGCGTAGCTCAGCACCCGGCCGGGGAAGTTGCCGCCCTCGAACGGGCCCAGCTCGATCTTGTGCACCAGCGCCACCGGCTCCCCTTCCCGCGGGATGAGCACGAACAGCCGCCGGCTGGAGAAGCCGATCTGGCCCAGCAGCCGGCTCAGGATGGGATTGGTGCCGCGGAAATCGAATAGCAGCCAGCCGTCGAGCTTGAGCTGGACCAGCGTCGCCCGCACCCGGGCCAGGTCGAGTCCGTCGAAGAGCATCAGTCGTAGCCTCCGACCGCGGTGGCGCGCCAGCGACAGCGCTCGGCGCCCTGCCCGCGGCATTGTTCGTGGACCATCGCACCCTCGAAGCCGGTCAGCAGCCGGAGCAGCTCCGCCAGTGCCGAGCCGTAGAACCCGCAGCCGCTGCCGTCGGGGAGGGCCAGCACCGAGAGCGGCTTCGCGGCGTCGGCCACCGCCCCGCCGTCGGTGACATCCAGTTCCAGGCCGCGTTCGGGCCGCGCGGCGCGCGCGGCGGCGCCGGCGCCGACCGAGCGGCCCAGGCCGCCCGGCAGCAGCCGGGAGGCGGAGCGGGCGAGCACCGGCGCGCTGCGCACCGCGTAGCGGGCCGCGCGCCGTCCCGCGTCGGCGAAGACCAGCGCCGCGTCGGGCCGCCGCCCCGCCAGCCGGAAGACGGAGACCGCCTCGTCCACCGACACCGGCTCGCCCCGCCGCACCTGGTCCTGATAGCGGGTGATCTGCGCCGCCACCGTGGCGGAGAGGCCGAGCCGCTTGGAGACGATCTCCCCGGCGAGTTCCTCCAGCCCGTCCTCGACCGGGGTGTCGAGGTTGCGCAGGGCCTCCAGCACGCTCATCGGGAGGATCGTGGGTACGGACACGGATTTCCAGTTGGAAGGAACCGGCCGGCCGCGCGGGGCCGTGGCATCGTGGCCGAACAATATACAGGGCGGACCACCCCGAACCGAGTCCCGCGTACTTTTCCGCCATGGCACTCCTGCTCGCCCTCGGGCTCTCCGCCGCCATCGCCGGGCTCGGCTGGCGCTGGCGCGCGCTGGGCGCCGGCGGCGCCGCGGCGGCGGTCGGGGTCGGGACCGCGGTGCTCGCCGGTGCGGGCTGGCCGGGCATGGCGGCGCTGGGCGCCTTCTTTGCCGGCGCGAGCCTCGTCAGCCGTCTGGCCCCGGACCCGGCAGCGCGCCACGGAGCCAAGGGCACCCGGCGGGACGCCTGGCAGGTGCTCGCGAACGGCGGGGCGGCGGCGCTGGGGGCGCTGCTCCCCGGCGCGGGGCTCTGGGTCGTGACGGCGAGCCTCGCGGCCGCCGCCGCGGACACCTGGGCCACCTCGATCGGCGCATGGAGCCGGCGGCCCCCGCGGCACCTGCTGAGCGGCCGGACCGTGCCGGCGGGGAGCAGCGGTGGGGTGACCTGGCTGGGGAGCGCAGGCGCCGTGGTGGGCGCGGCTTCGGTGGCGGCGGCCGCGGGCGTCGCCGCGGTGGCGCCCGGGCCCCTCGTCGCGGTGGCGATCACGATCGGCACCGCGGGGATGCTGCTCGACTCGCTGCTCGGCGCCACCCTGCAGGGTCGCTTCCATTGCGAGGCCTGCGAGGAGCCCACCGAGCGCCCGATGCATCGCTGTGGCGCGCCGGCCCGGCGGGTGGGTGGCCTCGCCCGGCTGGGCAACGATGGCGTGAATGCGCTCGCCACCGGCGCCGCCGCGCTGGCCGGCCTCGCGGCGTGGCAGCTCTGGGGGCGCTGACCCCGCGGTTGGCTTCCGGCGCAGAGCCGACCACTTTCCTCCCCATGCACCGCACCCCGCCTCTCGACGTGCTCGTGGTGGGCGCCGGCCCCGCCGGTGCCGCCACGGCGTGGCATCTCGCCCGCCGCGGCCTCCGGGTGCTGCTGGCGGACCGCGCCCGCTTCCCCCGCGACAAGGCCTGCTCCGAATACCTCAATCCCGGCGCGGTGCAGGCGCTGGAGCGGCTAGGGGTGCTGCCGCGCGTGGCGCCGCGCGGCGCCCCGATCCTCGGCTCGGTGGTGCACGGGCCGCGCGGCGCCAGTCTCACCGGCGGCTTCGGGCCGCCGGCCACCGATGGCGGCCGGCCCGCAGGCCTGGCGCTGGCCCGCCGGGTGCTGGACCATGCCCTGGTGGAGGCCGCCGTGGCGGCGGGCGCGACCCTCCGCGAGGGTGTCACGGCGGAAGCGCTGCTGCATGAAGCCGGCGGGGTGGCCGGCGCGGTGCTGCGCGACGGCTCCGGCCGACGAGAGGCGGTCCGCGCCCGGCTGGTGGTGGGCGCCGACGGGCTGCGCTCGATCGTGGCGCGGCGGCTGGGGGTGGCGCGCCGCGGCGCACCCGCCCGGGTGGCGTTCGTGGCCCACCTCGCCGGAGTGCCGGGGCTCGAGGGCGTCACCGAAATGCACGTGGGGCGCGAGGGCTATGTCGGGCTCAACCGCATCACCCGTGACGGCGTCGCCAACGTGGCGCTGGTGGTGCCGGCCGCACGGGCCGCCGCCGCCCGCGGCGACGCCACCGGCTTCTTTTTCTCCGAGCTGCGGCGCTTCGATGCCGTGGCCGCCCGGGTCCGCGCGGAGCGGGTGGTCCGTCCGGTGCTGGTGACGGGCCCCTTCGCGGCCCGCGCGCGGCAGGTGGTCGCGGACGGGGCGCTGCTGGTCGGCGACGCCGCCGACTTCTTCGACCCCTTCACCGGCGAGGGCATCGGGGCGGCGCTCACCGGCGCCGAACTCGCGGCGGAGGCCGCCGCGGAGGCGCTCGCGCTCCCGGGCCCGGTGCGGGCCGCCGCGCTCGCCGCCTGGCCCCGTGCCCGGCGGGCGCACTTCCTCGGCAAGTGGGCCGTGGAGCGGCTGGTGGGCTACGGCATGCTGGCCCCGCGGCTCTTCGACCGTGCCCTGGCGCGGCTCGACCGTCACGGACTCGGCGATACCTTCGTCGGGGTGACCGGGACGGTCCTCCCGGCGCGTGCCGTGCTGAATCCCTGGTTCCTCACCCGGATGGTCCTGTGAGCCGACCCGACGCCGAGCCCGAACTCTTCCGCCAGCTGCTGGGCCGCTTCGCGACCGGGGTGACCATCCTTACCACCCGTGATGGCCAGGGCCAGCCGGTGGGCATGACCGCCTCCAGCCTGGCGTCGGTGTCGCTGCAGCCGCCGCTGGTCTCGGTGTGCGTGGATGTCTCCGCCGACATGCACCGGGCGCTCTCCGCCAGCGGCGATTTCGTCATCAACATCCTCGCCGCAGGGCAGGAGCCGCTGAGCCGCCGCTTCGCGCAAGAGCCCGGCGCGGGGCGCTTCGAGGGCGTGGCGTGGCGGGAGACGCCCGCCGGCATGGTGGTGCTCGCCAACGCGCTGGCGCACGTCGAATGCGAGCGCTTCGCCGACTTCCCGCTGGGCGACCACACCCTGTTCGTGGGCCGGGTCACCGGCGGCGCCACCCGCGAGGGCGACCCCCTCCTCTATTACCGTGGCGATTACGGCGCCCTGCACCGCGCATGACCGCCCCCGCCCTCGCCCCGCTGGGCGATGAGCTGCTCGACCATCCCGACGCCGACCCGGCGGAGGTGCGGGCCTCGCTGCATCACATCGCGCGGGCCAACTGGTGGTTCGGCGGCTGGTGGGCGGTGCGGCACGGCCTGGGGCGGGTCGCACCTCGGACGGCGCCGGCGCCGCTCACCCTGCTCGATATCGGCTGCGGCAGCGGTGACCTGCTGGCACGCGCAGTACGCTGGGGCGCCCGCCGCGGGCTCACGATCCGCCCCGTCGGGCTGGAACGGCACCCGGTGGCGGCGCGGCTGGTGCGCGCGCGGGGCTGTGCCGTGCTGGTGGGGTGCGCCACCGGGCTGCCGCTGGCGGAGCGGAGCGTGGACCTCGTGGTGCTGAGCCAGCTGCTGCACCACTTCGCACCGGAGACGATCGTCGCCTGCTGCCGCGCCGCCGACCGGGTGGCCCGGCACGGCGTGGTGGTGGCGGACCTGCACCGCTCCCCGGTGGCGGCCGCGGGCTTCTGGATCGGCTCGCGGCTGCTCGGCTTCGACGCCGCCACCCGGCGGGATGGTATTACCAGCGTGCGCCGCGGATTCACCCCGGCGGGACTCGGCACTCTGCTCCAGGACGCGGGGTTCCCGGCCCGGGTGGAACGCACCCCGGGATTCCGCCTGGTCGCGACCTGGCGGCCGGCGGCCTGATGCGCACCGTGGACGAGCGGCTGGTCGCCGCGCCCGCACCGGCGGTCTACGCCGCGGCGAGCGACGTGGAGCGGTGGCCCGCGCTGCTGCCGCACTACCGCTACGTGCGGATGCTGGAGCACCGGGCGCATGGCGGCGTGGTGGAGATGAGCGCCAACCGGCCGTTCGGGCCGCTCAACTGGCCCACTTGGTGGACCAGCGAGATGTGGACCGACCCGGACGGGCTGACGGTGCGCTACCGGCACGTCCGCGGCATCACCACCGGCATGGACGTGGTGTGGGAGCTGGAGCCCCGGGGCGACACCACCTTCGTGCGGATCATCCATGAGTGGGACGGGCCGCGCTGGCCGCTCATCTCCGGCCTGGCCGCCAGCCTGGTGATCGGCCCGGTGTTCGTGCATGGCATCGCCTCCCGCACCCTGGCCGGGATCGCCCGCCACGTCGAAGGTGCCCCGGCGCCCTGAGCGCCGAACCGCCCGCCCTCTCGCGCCGTACCTCTTTCCCCGAGCCCCGGACCCCTCCATGCCCGCACCCCGTCGCGTCGTGATCACCGGCATCGGGGCCGTCACCCCGATCGGCACCGGTGTCGAGGGGCTCTGGCAGGGGCTGCAGGCACGGCGCTCGGTGGTGGGCCCGGTGACCCGCTTCGACCCCGCGCCCTTCCGCTCCCGCATCGCGGCGGAGGTGCCGGACTTCCGCCCGCTCGACTTCCTCGAGGTGAAGCGCAGCAAGCGGCTGGACCGCTACGGCCAGCTGAGCATCGCCGCGGCTCGGCTGGCGCTGACCGACGGGCAGCTGGCGCTGGAGCGGGAGGACCGGGACCGCATCGGCGCGATGATGGGCACGGCGCTGGGCGGCGTGGGCTACGCCGAGGAGCAGTATCCCAACTACCTGCGGGAGGGGCCGCGCGGGGTGGACCCGACCCTGGCGCTGACGGTGTTCGCCGGCGCGGGCAGCTGCAACCTGGCGATCGAGTTCGGGATCACCGGGCCCAACAGCACCAACGGCATGAGCTGCGCCTCGGGCGCCATGGCCATCGGTGACGCCTTCCGGGCCATCACCCGGGGCGATGCCGACGTGATGCTGGCGGGCGGGGCGGAGGCGCCGCTGGCCCCGCTGTGCTTCGGCGCCTTCGCGATCATCCGCGCCATGTCCACCCGCAACGACGATCCCGCCGCGGCCAGCCGGCCGTTCGACAAGGACCGCGACGGCTTCGTGATGGGCGAGGGCGCGGCGGTGCTGCTGCTGGAGGAGCGGGGCCGCGCGCTGGCGCGCGGCGCGCCGGTCTACGCCGAGCTGCTGGGCTACGGCACCACCAACGATGCCCACCACATGACGGTGCCGCGCCCCGACGGGACCCAGGCCGCGCGGGCCATGCGCCTGGCCCTGGCCGAGGCGTCCATCGGCGCCGGCGAGGTGGGCTACATCAACGCCCACGGCTCCTCCACCTCGCTCAACGACCCGACCGAGAGCAACGCGATCCGTCAGGTGTTCGGCCCCGCCGCGGACACCGTGGCGGTGAGCGGCACCAAGGGGTACTACGGCCACGCCCTCGGGGCGAGCGGCGCCTTCGAAGCGGCGATCTGCGCCGTCGCCAGTGCCCGCGGCTGGCTGCCGCCCACCGTGAACCTGGCGGAGCCGGACGCCGGCTGCGACCTGCCGTACCTCATGGGCGAGGGCCGCGAGGCGGCACCCGAGTTCATGCTCTCGAATTCGTTCGGCTTCGGCGGGATCAATGCCTGCCTGGTATTCCGCAGGGCGGACGGGCGGTAGGAGGGCGGCAACCGAGGCGGTAGGGCGGTAAACCCGCAAGGAAAGGGCGGGCCCCGGTGGGCCCGCCCTCCTTTGCCTACCGCCCTACCGCCTCGGTCCTACCGCCCTGCCGCCTGTCTATCGCTGCTCCGCCCGGCCCCGCAGGAACAGCGAGATCGTGTAGGCCACGTAGATCACCCCGACCACCGTATAGCCGGCGATCATGTAGTAGCCGTTGGACGGCGGGATGAACGGCACCACTTCGGTCGTGGCGGTGGTGTCCTGCGGCGCCGTCATGCGGCCCGGGGCCTGCAGCGTGGTGTCAGCCTGCATGGGCGGCCTCCCGCGCGTCCCGCGCCAGCTGAATGCCGTAGCGCACCATCACGAAGCCGAGGTAGAGCACGAACGTCGCGGCAAACCCGAGCAGGAGGGTGCGGAGCATCTCCCAGGGGAGGCTCGGCGCGCTGGGCTTGAGCACCACCGGCTGGGGGTGCAGCCCGCGCCAGAAGTAGACGCTGAGGTGGATGAACGGCACCAGCACCAGCCCCATGATGCCGAGCACGGCGCTGAACCGGCCCCGCTCGGCGGGGTCGCGCAGCGCCGCCCGCAGCGTGTGGTACCCCAGCAGCAGGAAGAAGAGGAACAGTGTCAGCGTCAGCCGCCCGTCCCAGGTCCACCAGGTGCCCCAGATCGGCTTGCCCCAGAGCGGCCCCGTCAGCAGCACGATGGCGCAGAACATCGTGGCCACCTCGGCGCTGGCCGCCGCGAAGCGGTCCAGCCGCGGGTCCCGCAGCCAGAGGTACAGCAGCCCGGCCAGCGCGGTGGCGGGCACCGCGACGAACAGCGCCATCGTCGCCGCCGGCACGTGCACGTAGAAGATCTTCTGCGCCAGGCCCTGGCGGGCCTCCGTCGGCGTGAACTGCAGCGCCAGGATGAAGACCACCGCCTGGGCCACCAGCCCGGCGAGGGTCAGCAGGAGCCCCCGGGTGATGATCACGCGGGCGCGGGCGGCATCAGGGGTCATTCGTCCACCACGGCGGAAAAGAGCAGGATCGAGAGGGTCACGAAGGCCACGTCGTACAGCGCGAGAAACCTAAGCCCGGGCGTCACGTCGCTCAACGGACGCCCCGCGAAGAGCGGCACCGTCACCTTCACCGCGAAGATCAGCGGCGGCACCATGAAGGGCAGCAGCAGGATGGGGAGCATCAGCTCCGCAAACCGGGTCTTCGCCACCATGGCGCTGAACACCGTCCCCACCGCCACGAAGCCCGCCGTCGCCAGCGCGAGCGCCGCGCACAGGCCGGCGAGCGCGTGCCCCAGGTTGATGTTGAAGAACAGGACGAACAGCGGCAGCGTGATCGCCTCCACCACCAGCACGAAGGCGAGGTTCGCCAGGTACTTGCCGAGGTAGAGCACCTCGCGCGAGACCGGGGCGAGCAGCAGCCCGTCGAACGCGGCGTTCTCCCGTTCCACGGTGAAGGCGCGGTTCATCGCCACCACCGACGCGAACGCGACCGTCACCCACAGGACGCTCGGCGCCAGGTCGATGGTCGCCACCGCGGTCGGGTCGCGGGCGAAGTTGAACACCATCAGCACCAGCACCGCGAACACCGCCGCCGAGAGCAGGCTGGTCCGGGTGCGCAGCTCCACCCGGAGGTCCTTCGCCGCCACCGCGAGCGCCAGGCGCAGGAACCTACCCACGGGCCAGCTCCTGGTAGGTGAGGTGGAAGGCGCCGAGATCGTCCGGGCGCGGCCCCAGGAAGGCGAATCGCCCGCCCACCAGCACCCCGACCCGGGTGGCCAGCTCCCACGCCTCCGAGGCATGGTGGGTGACGATCACCATCGCCCGGTCGGTGCTGCAGAGGTCGCGGAGCAGCGCCCGCAGCCGGTCGCCGGCCACCGCGTCGAGGCCGGTGAACGGTTCGTCGAGCAGCAGCAGCCGCGGGTCGTGCATCAGCGCCCGGGCGATCGCCGCGCGCTGCTGCAGCCCGCGGGAGAGCTGCCGCGGCCGGTCGTGCTGCCGCTCCAGCAGCGCCTGCTGCACCAGCACCGCCTCGGCCCGGGCGGCGGCCTCGGGCAGCTCGTACAGCCGCCCGGCGAACAGCAGGTTTTCCCGGAGCGTCAGTTCATCGTACAGCAGCGACTGGTGCGACAGCAGGCCGATCGGTCGGCGCGCGCCGGGGTCGTCCCCGCTCAGGGTCCGGCCCAGCACCCGCACCGTCCCCGCCTGGGGCCGGAGCAGCCCCGCCAGCGAGCGCAGCAGGGTGGACTTCCCCGCCCCGTTGGGGCCCAGCAGGAGCAGCACCTCGCCCGGGTGCAGGTCGAGGTCCACCCCCCGGAGCGCGTGCACCGGGCCGTAGCGGCGGGCCAGCCCGCGGGCCTCCACGAGGGGGGCGTCAGCGGGCGGCATCAATGTGGCGGGCCAGGTCGCTCAGGTCGAAGGGCTTCACCAGGTATCCGTGGTGCGGAAGGTCCAGCACCTGGAGCTGCGGCTCCAGGCTGACATAGGCCGACGTGATGATGACGGGGAGCCCCGGCCGCGCCGCGCGGAACTGGCGCAGCAGGGCAATGCCATCGGTGTCCGGCAGGCGGAGGTCCAGCACCACCACGTCCGGCTCCGATTCGGCGAAGCGCGCGAGCGCCTCCCGTCCGGTGCCGGCGAATGCCGCCTGGTACCGGCCCTGGAAGGCGCGCGCGTAGCTCTGGCGCAGGGCGGGCTCGTCCTCCACGAACAGGACCCGCCGCCGGGCAGGGGGGGCGCCCATGCCCGGGAATATACTGCCTAGGCGGCTTCCGCCTCGACCTCGAACAGGTCGTCGAGCTTGGTCAGCACCAGCAGGAAGCGCAGCTCGTCGTTGGGCCGCTTGAGCACCACCACCTGTCGCCGCTCCGCCGCCTTGCGCTGGATCAGCATCAGGGCGCCGAGCCCCGCCGAGTCCACCGTGCGGGTGCCGCGCAGGTCGATCACCAGCCGGCCGGTGCGCTCCGGCAGCTGGTCCAGCAGGACCACCGCGTTCTGGCGGAAGGTGGTGCGGCTCTCGAGCCCGAGATGTTCCGGGGCTGGGAGTTCGAGGACTGCGGGCTGCGTGGCTTGCATGGTTGCCTCCGGCGCTCCCTTTCGGAGAGCGCGATGCTTCCGCCGGCCTGTCTGCGTGCGGGGGCGCATCGCGCGAGTTCGCGCGGGGCACCCGCCTTCGGCACCGAGCTATCTGTGCGGGACCTGGTGGTCCCGTCGCCCGCACAGACCTCTAGTTTTGCGGCCCCGGATCACTCCGGGTGTGCTCTTATCGGGCGGATCGGTTTTCGGAGACCTTGTGGCCTCCGGCCGGGCAAAATGGCGAGCCCGGTGCCAATCACCCAACCACACGGTTGGCAACGAGTTAGAAAGTGTCGTTGGGCCCCCGCAACGACTTCCCCCCTCGCACCGCGCGGCGGACCTCCGCCAACTGCAATTGCGCCCTGCTGCCCGTTCCCTCGCGACGGATGTCCCGCGGCCCTTGCCGAAACTGTTGCCCGGGGTCCATCCTGTGAGATATCTCACCACGGCCCGCGCCGCCTCGACGGCCGCCGGCGCCTCCCGGCTCCCGACCCCCGACCCCATCCGGCCCCGATGACCGACCAGATTTCGACCCTCCTGACGGAATCCCGGCGGTTTCCGCCGTCCGCTGACTTCGCCGCCAAGGCCACCGCCCAGCCCTCCCTCTACGAGCAGGCCAAGGCCGACCGCCTGGGCTTCTGGGAGACGCAGGCCCGCGCCCTGGACTGGATCTCCCCCTGGAAGAAGGTGCTGGAGTGGAAGCCGCCCCACGCCCAGTGGTTCGTGGGCGGCAAGCTCAACGTCTCCGCCAACTGCGTGGACCGGCACCTCGCCACCGCGCGGCGCAACAAGGCGGCGATCCTCTGGGAGGGGGAACCCGGCGACCGGCGCACCATCACCTACTGGGAGCTCCATCGCGAGATCGGCCGCTGCGCCAACGCCCTGAAGAAGCTCGGCGTGAAGAAGGGTGACCGGGTTGCCATCTACCTGCCCATGATCCCCGAGGCCGCGATCGCCATGCTGGCCTGCGCCCGGATCGGCGCCATCCACTCGGTGGTCTTCGGCGGGTTCTCCGCCGAGTCGCTGCGCGACCGGATCAATGACGCCCAGTGCGTCTGCCTGATCACCGCCGACGGCGGCTATCGCCGCGGCAGCGTGCTGCCGCTCAAGCGCTTCGCCGACGACGCCATCAGCGAGTGCCCCAGCATCAAGCATGTGGTCGTGGTGCAGCGCCGCCCCGGCGGGTCGGGCGACGAGTCGTTCGCCAACATGACCGAGGGGCGCGACCACTGGTGGCACCGGCTGCTCGACCAGGCCTCGCCCGACTGCCCCGCCGAGCCGATGGATGCCGAGGACCTGCTGTTCATCCTCTACACCAGCGGCACCACCGGGAAGCCGAAGGGCATCGTCCACACCACCGGCGGCTACCTCACCCAGGTCACGGCCACCACGAAGTACGTGTTCGACCTGAAGGACGAGGACGTGTTCTGGTGCACGGCCGACGTGGGGTGGGTGACCGGCCACTCCTACGTGGTGTACGGGCCGCTCGCCAACGGCGCCACGGTCCTGATGTACGAGGGCGCCCCCGACTGGCCCGAGCGCGACCGCTTCTGGAAGATCGTCGCCCGCTACGGCGTCACGATCTTCTACACCGCGCCGACCGCCATCCGCGCCTTCATGAAGTGGGGCGAGTCGCTCCCCGCGAAGCACGACCTCTCGACCATTCGCCTCCTCGGCACCGTGGGCGAGCCGATCAACCCCGAGGCCTGGATGTGGTACCACAGGCACATCGGGAAGGAACGCTGTCCCATCGTGGACACCTGGTGGCAGACCGAGACCGGCGGGATCATGATCACCGCCCTCCCCGGCGTGGTCACCACCAAGCCCGGCTCCGCCACGATTCCCTTCCCCGGTATCACCGCCGAACTGGTGGACCAGAAGGGCACCCCGATGCCCTCCGGCGGCGGGCTGCTCACGCTCACCGAGCCGTGGCCCTCGATGCTCCGGACGATCTACGGCGACGACGAGCGCTACCGCCAGACCTACTGGGCCAAGTTCGGCGACAAGTACTTCGCCGGCGACGGGGCCAAGCTCGACGAGGACGGCTACTGGTGGATCCTCGGCCGGGTGGACGACGTGCTCAACGTGGCCGGGCACCGCATCGGCACCATGGAAGTGGAGAGCGCCCTGGTGGACCACCCCTGCGTGGCGGAGGCGGCGGTGGTGGGCAAGCACCACGACCTGAAGGGCCAGGCGCTGGCGGCGTTCGTGACGCTGAAGGAAGGCAACAAGCCCAGCGCCGAGCTCAAGGACGACCTCAAGGACCACGTGGCGAAGAAGATCGGCGCGATCGCGCGGCCGGACGACATTCTCTTCTCCGCCGACCTGCCCAAGACCCGGAGCGGCAAGATCATGCGCCGGCTGCTCAAGGACATCGCCGAGGGCCGGGCCCTCGGCGACACCACCACGCTGGCCGACCCGGGGGTCGTCGCCCGGCTCAAGGACCAGTACGAGAGCTCGGAGGGCTGACCGGGCGGGTGGGGCGCATCACCGCGCCCCGCGCCCACCGGGTTAGATTGCGGTCGGACCCCCTGATGGGAAGGAAATGCACCACGCCATGCTGAAGCGCCTCACCCTCGCCGCCGCCGCCGTGACCCTGGTGGCGGCCGCCGCGCCGGCCCCCGCGCCGGTGGTCCCGGGCCCCACGATCACGGTCTACCACTCGCCGACCTGCGGCTGCTGCAAGGCCTGGATCCGGCACCTGGAGGCCAACGGCTTCACCGTGAAGTCCATCGAGCAGGACGACGTCTCGCCGGTGAAGGCCGACCTGGGCGTCCCGCGGAAACTGGTGTCCTGCCACACCGCGCTGGTGGACGGCTACGTGATCGAGGGTCACGTCCCCGCCGCCGACATCAAGCGGCTGCTGCAGCAGAAGCCGAAGATCGCCGGCCTCTCGGCCCCCGGCATGCCTGGCGCCTCGCCCGGCATGGACACGGGCAAGGATCCCTACGATGTCGTCGCCTTCGACCTGAAGGGTGGGACGACGGTGTGGGCGAAGCACTGACGGTACGGCGGTAGGGCGGTAGAAATAGGGAGGGCGGGCTCACCGGAGCCCGCCCTTTGTCTTTCTCTCGCCTTACCGCGACCGAGCGCCCTTCAGGAGCGGCGGAGCCGCGACTCGGGCGCGAGGGAGTCCTTCAGGGCCCTACCGCCCTAGAACTGGATCTGCGCCCCCACCTCCACCACCCGGTTGGGCGGCAGGTTGAAGAACGCCGTCGCCGGCTGGGCGTTGCGGGCCAGGAGGGTGAACAGCTTGCGCCGCCAGACCGAGAGCGGCGGCCGGCCCACCTCCGCCGGCGCCTTCCGCTCCGGGGTCACGATGAGCGTCTCCCGGCCGAGGTAGAAGGTGGTCTCCATCGGCTTGACCGAGATGCCGTAGGCCTGCAGCCGGCGGAGCACCTCCTGCACGTCGGGCGATTCCATGAAGCCGTAGTGCGCGGTGACCGTGGAGAACTTGTTCCCCAGCTCGCGGAACTCGATCCGCTCGTCATCGTTCACGAACGGCACGTCCTCGGTCTTCACCGACATCAGGATCACCTGCTCGTGCAGCACCTTGTTGTGCTTCACGTGGTGCAGCAGCACCGGCGGCGCCCCGGTGGCGTGCGAGGTCATGAACACCGCGGTACCGGGCACCCGGAGGCAGCGCTTCACCGCGTCGTTGATGAACAGCTCGAGCGGGAGCGAGTTGCTGGCCATGATCCACGACAGCCGCATCCGGCCGCGCTTCCAGGTGGTCATCAGGGTGAACACCCCGAGCGCCACCACGATCGGGAACCAGCCGCCCTCGGCGAACTTGACCAGGTTGGCCGCGAAGAAGGCCAGGTCCACGGCGAGGAAGAGGCCGCACATGGAGAGCACCTTGGCCCAGGACCAGTGCCACTGCTCCCGCGCCACCACGCCGAAGAGGATCGTGGTGATGCCCATCGTGCCGGTCACCGCGATGCCGTAGGCCGCGGCCAGGTTGGTGGAGTTGCGGAAGGAGAGCACCAGCCAGATGCACGCCACCATCAGGGCCATGTTCACGTCCTTGACGTAGATCTGGCCCTTCTCCCGCTCGGAGGTGTGGGTGATCGGGAGCCGCGGCGAGTAGCCCAGCTGCACCGCCTGCTGGGTGAGGGAGAACGCCCCGGAGATCAGCGCCTGGCTCGCCACGATCGCCGCGCTGGTGGCCACCACCACCATCGGGTAGAGCAGCCCCGGCGGCACCAGGGCGTAGAACGGGTTCACCGCCTGCTCCGGCTGCTCCAGCAGGATCGCCGCCTGGCCGAAGTAGTTGAGCATCAGCGCCGGCAGCACCATCACGAACCAGGCCAGCCGGATCGGCCGCCGGCCGAAGTGGCCCATGTCGGCGTAGAGCGCCTCCCCGCCGGTGATCACCAGTACCACCGCGCCCAGGATCAGGAACCCCTGCAGCCCGTCGCGGATGAAGAAGTCCACCGCGTACCACGGACTCAGCGCCCAGAGGACCCCCGGCTCGCGCACGATCCCGCCGATCCCGAGCGCCGCGATGCAGAAGAACCAGACCACCATGATGGGGCCGAACACCACCCCGACCCGCGCGGTGCCCCGCTTCTGGAACAGGAACAGCAGGATCAGGATCACCACGGTGAGCGGCACCACCCACGAGGTCAGCACCGGGGTGGCGTACTCGATGCCCTCCAGCGCGCCCAGCACCGAGATCGCCGGGGTGATCACCCCGTCGCCGTAGAGCAGCGCCGCGCCGAACAGGCCCAGCATCACCAGCAGGATGCGCCGCTTGCGGCGCGGGTCCGCCTCGGTGCCGCGCACCAGCGCGAGCAGCGCCAGGATGCCGCCCTCGCCCCGGTTGTCCGCCCGGAGGACCTCGGCGATGTACTTGTAGGAGACCACGAAGTTGAGCGACCAGACGATCAGCGACAGGACGCCCAGCACGTTCTCCCGGGTGGGCGGGATGCCGTGCTGGGCGCCGAAACACTCCTTGAGGGCGTAGAGCGGGCTGGTGCCGATGTCGCCGTACACGACGCCCAGCGCGGCGAGGGACAGACCCGCCAGCGCCGCACCGCGGGGCGGCGCCCCCTGCCCCCCCTCGCTCATGGCACCGCCCCCGCGGGCGCGCGCCGGAGCAGCAGCGCCACGCCAAACAGCAGGGTGATGAGCACCGCCGAGCCGAGGCACCAGCGGCAGAGGGCGTGGATGACGAAGAGCTCGAGGTAGGTGAGGTACGCGGTGAAGGCGACGCCACCGGCGGAGAGGAGGAGCAGCAGCCGGGGCCAGCGCGGCTCGGCCGGGCGCTCCAGCGCCGCGACGCTCACCCCGAGCAGGACGACGTACCCGATCAGGCCGACCAGCGCCACCTCCACGCCGAAGATCCGGCTGTAGGGCGAGAGCTGCACCGTCTCGCAGCCGCCGGTCCCGCAGGCGAGCGTGCCGATCACCCCGATCTTGTACAGATAGAGGTAGAGCGAGACGAACACGCCGGCCAGCGAGAGCCCCGCGGCCGCCATCCGGAGGCGCATGTTACGGCTTGGCGGAGCGCCCGAGCGAGTCGAGCATCGCCTTCAGCATGTCGTAGTGCACCGAGCCGCCGCCCGCGTACAACCGCCCGTTGATCTCGAAGGTCGGGGTGGAGCCCACGCCCAGCGCCCCGCCCTCGTTGCGCCCCGCCTGGATCCGGCCCGCGAAGCGCGCGGTCTCCATGCAGTCGTCGTACTTGGCCACATCCATCCCGACCTCCCGGGCGTAATCCCGGAAGATGCCGGTGGGGTCGGACTTGGTAGTCCAATCCGGCTGCCAGCTGTAGATCTTGTGGCTCATCTCCCAGTACTTGCCCTGCTCGTCGGCACAGGCCGCGGCGTGGGCCGCCGGGCGGGAGTTGCGATGCATGTCGAGCGGGAAGTCCCGGTAGCGCCAGCGCACCTGGCCGGTCTGAATCAGCCGCTGCTCGATGGTGGGGAACTGGACCGTGAACCACTGCTGGCAGGCGGGGCACTCGTAGTCGGCGTACTCCGTCACCGTGAGCGGCGCGGAGGCGGACCCGAGGTAGTAGCCGCTGAACCCGCTGGTGTCCGACGGCAGCACCGTCACGTTCACCGGGATGCTCACCGGCGGCTTCCGGAGGGCCATGAAGGCCAGGGCGGCGGCGGCGGCCACTGCCGCGGCCGCCAGGAACAGGTAGAAGCGGTTCAGTCCGCTGGCGGCCGCCATGGTTCGTCGTCCTCCGGGTCTTCGAGGGGTAGGGACTGCTGCTGCCGTGCCTCGTCCACGATCCGGCGGCTCTCGGCCACCTCGGGCGTGTCGTAGGTCTGGCGCACTTCATAGTGGAACAGCTCACTCCGGGCGTCGCCCAGCAGCCGCTGCAGCTCCGGCGCGGCCGCCAGCAGGTCCCCGCGCGCGTCGAGGGCCTGAATGCGCTCGGCCAGGTGCCGGAGCAGCGCGATCAGCTGCACCTCCCGCGCCCGGCCGTAAATCTCGTCGTGCTCGCTCATGCGACTCCCGCCGGCGCCCGGGTTTCGGGCCAACGCGCCCGGGCCGGAACCGGGTGGGAATCTAATCAGCCCCCGCCCGCCGGGCGGAACCCGGCCGGGTTTGCCGGGGGCCGTCGGCAGGGGTATATTCCCGCCCGTACATTCCGGCCCTCAGGAGACCCCCAAGCATGGCGAAAGCGAAGCCCCGTCGGTCCACTCCCGCTCCGCAGGAACCCCGTCTGTTCGATCAGGCCCGCGACGAACTCTTCAGCCACATCCTCCGCTGCGGCGTCCTGGAAGCACTCCCCGAACACCAGAAGGAGTGGTTCGACGACACCATGCTCTACCTGGCCGAGCGCTATGAGGATCTCGGCGAGGAGGAGCTGGGGCAGCTGCGGACCCTCGGTGAGCGGTACTGCCAGCCAGTCGTGAAGGGACCGGCCCCCACCGAGTCCGAGACCGCGTCGGTCAACTGAGCCGCGCCTGACGCTCGACGCGCCCCGGCCCGCCACTGGCGGGTCGGGGCGCGTGCCGCTTCAGGACCCGCGGCCCCGGTGCAGCCAGCGGCGCCGTACCCCGAGCAGCACCCGCGCCCCGCCGCCGATCCCCCCCTCGAGCTGCACCCCCCACCGCCCCCCCGGGCTGGTCTCCACCCCCGCGCCCAGCAGCAGGTCGCCGCGCCAGCGCCGGTCCGCCACCATCGCCACGCCCCCGGTGCCGTACACCCCGAGACCGTGCCGCCGCGCGGGCGTGAGCAGCAGGTGCAGCGCGAACTCGCCGCGTCCCGCGGTGCGGCCGGCCCGGTCGCCCGCCAGCAGCTGCACGGCGAGCCGCACCCCCCCGGGCGCGCGCCACGCGAGCGCCGGCCCCCCGCCGACGAAGTCGGTCCGGCCCAGCGTCGTGACCGCGGACAGCCCCGCCTCCACCCCGCGCGGCGCCTGCGCCGCCGCCGGCGTCGCGAGGCAGGCCAGCGCCAGGAGCGCCTGCCTCATTCGAGGATGAGTTCGTGGGTGAGCGCCAGCGCCGGGTCCAGCGAGTGCAGCACCGAGCAGTACTTCTCCACCGACAGCGCCACCGCGCGCTCGGCCTTGGCGTGGTCCAGCCCGCGGCCCCGGATCCGGAACGTCAGGTGAAGCGCCAGCAGCCGCCGGGGATGGTCCTCGCGCCGGGTGCCCGTCGCCTCGATGCGGAAGTGCTCGATCTCCACCCGCATCTTCTCGAGGATGGACACGACGTCGGCGCCGCTGCACCCGGCCGCGGCGATCAGCAGCAGCACCACCGGGCTCGGACCCGCGGTGCCGTCACCGTCGAGGGTGATGGCCGGTCCGTTCGGTGCACGGCCCTCGAACGCGAGCCCGTGCGTCCAGGTGACGGTGGCGTGGCGCAGGTTGCTGGCGGGAGCGGAGGACATGGGCGGACCGGGTTGGGGTGCGGCGCCGCGGGGCGGGCGCCGTGCCGCAACTTAGGCCGGGCCCCACGCGGGGAGAAGCAGACCGGTCATTCGCCCACCGCGCGCTTGGCGCGGGGCGCCGCCTGGTTGTAGTCCCAGATGGCGTACAGCGCCATCGCGCCGGTGGCCCACGCCAGCGGCCGGAGCAGCGGCGAGTCGGTGAGGAATGCCACGAGCGTCAGCACCTGGCCCACGGTCACCGCCTTGCCGCCGAAGCGCGCCGGGATCGCCATGGCGCGGCCGGATACCAGCACCACCAGGAACGCGATCGTCGCGACCGCGTCGCGCAGCAGCACGCCGCCGATCTCGTACCACGCCAGCCGGCCCGACGCCGCCACCACGATGAAGGCCGCGAGCATGAAGAGCTTGTCGGCCACCGGGTCGATGAACCCGCCGAAGCGGGAGCTGCCCAGCCGGCGGGCCAGGAATCCGTCGAGCAGGTCGGTCGCGGCGGCGACGGCGAGGATCGCGAGGCGGGCGAGGTCGTGCGGGACCAGCAGGAAGCCGAGCGCGAGCGGAATCCGGGCCAGGGTGAGCGCATCCGCGACGCTGAAGCCGGTGCGCGCCGGTGACGGATGACCTTGCTCCCCCCCTCCCCGGGGAGTACCTTGGGGCGCCGGGTCGGCAGGGAGGCCGTCTCGCCCGTGCATGGCTCACCTCTCACCGCTGACGACCATGGACCTGCAGCTGCTCAAGAAGACGGCCATCTTCGCCGACCTGGACGAGGGGGAACTTGCCCGGGTCGCCGAAATCTGCAAGGAGCAGGTCTACCAGGGCGGCCAGCACATCTTCAAGGAAGGCGAGCCGGGCAACCGGTTCTACATCATCGTGAAGGGCGAGGTGCGCATCAGCCGGAACATCCCCGGCGCCGGCGAGGAGGCCCTCGCCGTGCTGCAGCCGGGCGCGTGCTTCGGCGAGATGGCGGTGTTCGACCGCTCCGAGCGCAGCACCGACGCGATCGCCAACGGTCCCGTCACCCTCATGACGATCTCCCGCCCCGACTTCGAGATCCTGCTCGACTTCAACCGCGACGTGGCCTACAAGATCCTCTGGTCCATGGTGCGGCTGCTTTCCTCCCGGCTCCGGGTCACCAACGACAACCTCCGGTCGCTGCTCGCGATCTCCATGTTCTAGCCGCGGGGGCGCCGCCCCCGCTTCGAGCCGCCGCCGCGCATGCAGCACGCCCTCGCCGAACTCACCGGGATCACCGCCACCACCCTGGCTGACGAGCAGGGGCTCGCCGCGCTCGCCATTGCCGCCGCCGGCGCGCTGGGTCTCACCCCGCACGGCCCGCCGACCACCCGCACCGGCCCGCAGGGCATCGCCGTCGGCCTGCTGGGCCACGGCGGGCACATCGTGCTGCATGCGCGCCCCGCGAGCGGCACCTGCCTGGTGGATGTGGTGACCCCCAACGCCACCCCGCCCGCCCGCGCGCTGGACGTTGTCGCCCGGCGCCTCGGCGTGCACCCCGCGACCTCCTGATCCCACCCCCAGCCCCGCCGACCATGCTCAAGGAAGCTCCGGACCACCTCGACGCCGACCTGGTGCTCAAGATCTACGACCTGCGGCGCGAGGCCGTGATGCGCGAGTCGCGCGGCGCCATCAATCGCGACTACTGGCCCAGGAACAGCGAGGAAGCCCTCGCGGTGCTGCGGCCCGATCATCCCCTCAACCGGCCCTGGCGTCAGGTCACCGGCTACTGGGAGATGGTCTACGGCATGGCCCGGCGCGGCATCATCCACGCCGACTTCCTGGTGGAGAACAACGGCGAGGGCCTGTTCCTGCTGGCCCGGGTGGAGCCCTACCTCGCGGAGCTGCGGGCCGCATCCTCGCCCCGCGCCTTCCGCAACGCCGAGTGGATTGCCCGGGAGACCGAGACCGGCCGGCAGCTGATCGACAGCTTCCGCAGCCGCATCGTCGCCGCCCTCGCCGCCCGGTGAGCCACCGGCTCACCCGGAGCCTGTGGCTGCCCCGGCCGCGCGCCGAGGTGTTTGCCTTCTTCGGTGACGCCGGAAACCTCGAGCAGATCACCCCGCCCGAACTGCGCTTCCGCATCCTGACGCCGACCCCCATTCCCATGGGGGCCGGCAGCGTCATCGACTACCGGGCGGCCCTCTTCGGCGTGCCGCTCCGCTGGCGCACCCTGATCACTGTCTGGCGCGAGAATGAGGAGTTCGTGGACGAGCAGGTGGAGGGGCCTTACGCGCGGTGGGTGCACCGGCACCGCTTCCGTGGCGAGCGCGACGGGACCCGGATGGACGACGAGGTGCGCTACCAGCTGCCGCTTGCGCCGCTCGGCACCGCCGCGGCCCCGCTCGTGGCGCTGCAGCTGGCACGGATCTTCGACTTCCGCACCCGGGCGGTGACCCGGTTGCTCGGCGGGCCTACCGCCGCGGCGGCCGGGTGAGGATCGCCAGCGCGAGCGCGCCGGCGCCCAGCACCGGGTCCACGAACGCCAGCGCGGCCGCGACCAGCGAGGCCAGCGCCAGCCACCAGAGCCGGATGCCGAGGGTGCGGCGATCGCCGTCGGGCTGGCTGTCCGGGCCGCGGGCCGCCCACGGCAGCAGCACCCGCCGCGACTGATACGGGAGGTGGCTCCCGAACGGGTGCAGCCACGCCGCGCCGGTCAGCGCCGCGCCCGTGAGGTTGAGCCATGGGGCCGGCTCCGGTGGCGGGGGCGGCGGCAGCTCCGGGTCGGGCGGCACCGGCGAGTCGTCCCCGGCCTCCGCCAGGAGCGCCGCGAGCATCCGCTCCGGCCCCGCCACCCCGGGCAGGATCGCCGCGGCGCGCAGCGCCGCCTCCATCGCCGCGGGCCGGTCGCCCGCCGCGCGTTCCAGCCCGGCCTGCAGCCACGCCACCGACGCCGAGCCCGGCAGCTGCATGCCGGCCTCCCGCGCCAGCTCCCGCGCCTCCCCGTGGCGGCCCTGCCCCACCAGGATCCACAGGCGCAGGTACCAGCAGTGCTCGTCCGCCGTCCCGCGAGGCCACAGGCCGTCCAGCAGCGTGAGTGCCCGTGCCAGCGCGCCGGCACGGATCAGCTGCTGGATCAACTCGAGCTGGGCGGCGCTGGGCGGCGAGGGCGGCGCCGCCGGGGACGGGGTCCGCGGGGCGGACTTCGGGGTGGGGACTGGAGCGGGCGGTGCGGCCGGGGCTCCGGGGGCGCCGGCACCGCGGACAGGCGGCGTCATGGCCGGAGTATCGGCGCCCTTGATCTCCAGCCGTAGGGACCGGCCCCGCCGCACCCGCGCCGCAGCGCGCCAGCGACACCCCTCCCCATGCCCCCGGGCGGCGACCCACACCGATCGCGGCCCCGCTGAACATCACGAACCGGGGCTAGCCCCAAGCCGCAGGCGCGCTTGCCCTGGGGCGGCGGCGGCACCCGGATCCTTCCGGTACCGGATCACCGAAGCATGGCACGGGGATTGAGTCCTTCCCTCCACGCCGGCATGGGGCCGGCTCACCCCCCAACGAAGTGGCAGTCCCGGCGAAGGCCCTCGGCGTCAGTGACCCCCTCGCGGGGTCCGGGCGGTGTGGGCCCTTCTTGCGTGCGCCGGGATGGGTGACGACCGCGGCCTCTACCGGCCGCCCACCCTGGAGAGCACGGATGGAACTCGCCCCGGACTATGATGTCGGGATCATCGGTGGCGGACCCGCCGGCAGCGCCCTCGGCTGCTACCTCGCGAAGGCGGGCGTGAAGTGCGTCATCTTCGAGCGCGAGCTCTTCCCGCGACCGCACGTCGGCGAGTCGCTGGTGCCCTCCTCGACCCGGGTCTTCAAGGACCTGGACTTCCTCAAGGTGATGGAGGCAGAGCGGTTCCCCCACAAGTTCGGCGCGGTGTGGACCGCAACCGGTGGCCGCCGCGAGTTCGAGCACGGCTGGGAAGGGCTGGAAGCCGAGTGCACCGCCGACATCCGCTTCGAGGAGCGGGAGCAGCGGGGCGTGGACCAGACCTACACCTATCACGTCGACCGGGGGAAGTTCGACAACCTGCTGCTGCACCACGCCCGCGGCCTCGGGGCGGATGTCTTCGAGGGGGTCGCGGTGCGCGACGTGGACTTCAGCGGCCCCTTTCCCGAGATCCGGTTCCAGGTGGGCGCGCGGGAGGTGGGCTGCCGGGTGCGCATCGTCGCCGACGCCAGTGGCCGGCGCACCTTCCTCGGCAACCGGCTCAAGCTCAAGGACCGCGACACCGTCTTCGACCAGTACGCCATCCACAGCTGGTTCGAGGGCCTCGACCGCACGGCCACCATGGGGAAGGGATCCAGCCAGAAGGGCGACTACATCTACGTTCACTTCCTGCCCATCAGCAACAGCTGGGTGTGGCAGATCCCGATCACCGAGACCATTACCAGCGTCGGCGTGGTGACCCAGAAGAAGCACTTCGCCAGTTCGCGGAGCGCACGAGAGGACTTCTTCTGGGAGGCGGTGAAGAGCCGGCCCGAGTTGCACGAGGCGCTGCGCAAGTCGGCGCAGGTGCGTCCCTTCACCGACGAGGGGGACTACAGCTACGCCATGCAGCAGATCACCGGTGACGGCTGGGTGATGGTGGGCGACGCGGGGCGGTTCGTGGACCCGATCTTCTCGACCGGCGTGAGCATCGCGCTCAACAGCGCGCGCTTCGTGCACACCGACATCCTGGAGGCCCTGCGGACCGGCAACACGAGCAAGGACGCCTTCACCAACTACGAGACCACGCTGCGGCGGGGCACGCGGAACTGGTACAACTTCATCACCGTGTACTACCGGCTGAACGTCCTGTTCACCGCCTTCATCCGCGATCCGCGCTACCGGCTCGACGTCCTCAAGCTGCTGCAGGGCGACGTCTATGATGAGGAGGAGCCGGCCGTGCTCACCCGCATGCGCGCCATCGTGAGCGAGGTCGAGAACAACCCGAAGCATCCCTGGCACACCTTGCTGGGCGACCTCACCGCCAACGCCTTCCGGCCGGCCTTCTAGGCCGGCCTCACCGGCCGCCGCCGGCGCCGCGCACCACACCCTCGGCGCGGACCCGCCCGGCACCGAGGCAGCGTTCGGCCACGGCGCGCACCTGGTCCGCCGTCACCGCGTGATACCGCGCGGCCGTCGTTTCCAGCTCGTCCAGCCCCTCGCCCGCGAGCCACGCCTCGAGCACCTCACCCAGCACGCTGCCGCCACCCTGCCGCTGCACCTCGGTCTGCCCGGCGAGGTAGCTCGTGGCCTGGTCCAGCTCCGCGGAGGTGACATGCTCGGCCGCGAAGCGCTCCAGCTCCCGCAGCATCTCGCGCCGTGCTTCCTCCTCCCGCTCGGGCGAGGTGGCGATGTAGGTGAGGAACGCCCCCGCGCGCGCCTTCTGCCACGAGGAAGCGACCACGGTGTACGCCAGCGAGCGGCGGTCGCGCAGCGACTCGAACAGGCGCCCGCCGAGACCGCTCGCCACCGCGGCCCACACCTCGGCGGCGTAGCGGTCGGGTTCGCGCCGCGACGGGCCCGGAAAGGCCATGGCGAAGGCGGTCTGTGCCTTGTCGCGCTGGACCACCTCGGTGGCCCCGGCCGGCGGCAGCGCCCAGGAGACCGGGTGATCCAGCCCCGCGCCGGGGCGCGCCGGCCCGAGGAACGCGCCGGCCAGTGTGCCTGCGGCGTCCACCGGGTCCAGCTCGCCGACCGCCACGATCACCGGCCGCCGGCCCGCCAACTGCGCGCCGTGCCAGGCGCGCACCTCATCGACGGTGAGCGTGGCGAGCTGCTCCGGCAGGCCGAGGGACGGCACGCCGTAGTCCCGCCCGCCGAACGCGGTGCGGAAGGCGAGCTGGAACGGGAAGCGGAACATGTCGTCGGCCGCCTGGGTGGCCTCCTCGACCAGCAGTCGCCGCTCCGCCTCCACCTGGGCGGGCAGGTAGGCCGGCTCCGCCAGCACTCGCGCCAGCAGCCCGGCGGCCGGGGCCAGCTCGCGCGCCAGCACCGAACAGCTGAAGCCCAGCCAGTCGAGCGCGACGCTCCCGCCCAGCGACCCGCCCAGCCGCTCGAAGGCAAAGGCCAGCGCTCCGGCATCCAGGCCCGCCGCGCCACGGATGGCACTGCGCACCGTGAGCGCGCCGAGCCCCGCGCGGCCGGCCGGATCGAACTCCGCGCGCGGCACGAAGACACCGAGCGAGACCAGCGGCACCCCCGCCTTGGGGCGGATCAGCAGGTCGCAGCCGGGGAGGGCCGCGTGATGCACCGCGCCGGTGCGCCGGAGCACCGGCGGGCGCGCGGCGCGTGGCACCGCCGCCGGCGGGGACACGGCAGGCTCCGCCTGCGGCCCGGTGCTCGGGGGCGCGGCGAAGACCTGGCGCAGCCCCTCGGCGGTGAGGTCCTCGCCCCGGCCGGGCGGCAGGTACACCACGCCGCTGACCGCGCCGGGATCGAGCACCGCCGCCGCGGCGTCGCGAACGGCCGCGGGCGTCGCCTCGATGAGCTCGGCGAAGTCGCGGTCGAGCAGGTGGTAGTCACCCAGCGCCTCGGCGGCGGCCAGTGCCGCGGCACGGCCGTCCATCTCCTCCAGCCGCCGGGCCCAGCGCGCGGTGAGCAGGGTCTGCACCCGCGCCAGGTCGGCGGCGGTGGGCCCGTCTGCCGCCATCCGCGCCGTCGCGGCGGCAATCGCCTCGAGCACCGCGCCGACGCGGGCGGGGTCGCAGTCGGCGCCGACGGAGAACACCCCGAGCTCCGTCGGCGAGTAGTGCCACGCGCTCACCGAGGTCGCGAGGCCGGTCTCCCGGAGCGCGCGGTACAGCCAGCTGCCCCGGCCCGCGCCGAGCACCGCGGCCGCCAGGTCGAGTGGCACCGCGCGCGGGTCCAGCGCCGGGACGCCGCGCCAGCCGAGGGCCAGCTCCGCCTGGGTCACGTCGCCGCGCAGGGTGCGGGCCCGTACTTCGTGCCGTGGCGGCTCCACCGGCGACGGGTCCTCCGCGCCGGGCCGGGCGGGCCACTCCCCGTAGGCCGCGCGGCCCAGCGCCAGCATCCGGTCCTCCGGTACGTCGCCCACCAGCGCGACGATGGTGCGGGCGGGAACATAGCGCGAGGCGTAGTAGCCGAAGACGTCGTCCCGGGTGAAGCCGGCAAGTTCGCGCTCGTAGCCGATGCGCCAGCGGCGGATCCGGTGCCGGTCGTACATCACCTCATGCAGCGTCTCCGCCGTGACCGCGCCGGGGTGATCCAGCTTGCGCTTGGCCTCCTGGATGATCACCTGCAGCTCGCGGGCGAGCTCGCCGGCGTCCACGCTCGCGTGCATCAGCGCGTCCGACTGGATGGCGATCGCCTCGGCCAGCCGGTCCGCCGGCAGCACCGCGTAGTAGCTGGTGTGATCGTAGGTGGTGCTGGCGTTGAGGTACCCGCCCGCGGCCTTGGTCTCCTTGGCGATCTGCCCCACCCCGCGGGTCGGCGTCCCCTTGAAGAACATGTGCTCCAGCACGTGGCTGATGCCGGCCCAGCGGTCCGGCTCGTCGAAGAAGCCGGCCTTCACGTGGGTGACCACGGCGGCGACGGGGGCGGAGCGGTCGCGCTGCACCAGCAGCGTCAGGCCGTTGGGGAGGATCTCGCGGCAGACGCCGGCGGTCCAGGTCGGGGCGGCAGAGCGCATGCGGGAAGGGTAAGGGGGAAAGGTGCGGAACGGGAAAGGGGCGCCCGGGGGCGCCCCTCACCGGCCGGATGCGGCGGGGCGGCTACTGGATGATCCGCACCACGCCCGCGCGGGCGCTGCCGCGGAGGAAGGCTTCCGCGTCGGTGGTGGGGATGACCACGCCGGTCTCGGCCGCGCCGCGCCGGGCCAGGTCCGCCATGTAATCGGCGAGCGGCGCGTCGGCCCACTCCAGCTCCGCCAGCTTCATCTGCTCCAGGATCTCGTCCCAGGTGCCGCGGAGGGTGCGCCCGGTAAGCGTGGCGATGGTGTGGGTCCCCGCCGGCTGGGGCCGCTTCTGCATGGCCTGGAGCTCGGTGAGCAGGGTGCCGAACAGCTCCAGCTGGGTCGGGTCGCGGGTGGTGCCGTCCGGCTGCAGCGCCTCCACCTCGGCGAGGATGGCGTCCACCGGATCGGGCTCGCCGGCGACCTCAAGCAGGCGGGTGTGCCAGGGACGCAGCTCCGGATCGTCCTCGCGCAGCCGGTACTGGGCCTTCTTGAGCTCGATGTAGCGCCAGATGCCGAGCTCGTCGAAGTGGTCCTCCGGCACCGTCTGGTCCAGGTGCCGCAGCGCCGCCTCGGACTCGCTCCGGTCGTACAGCATGTTGGCGAGGTAGATCCGCGCCTCGCTGTACAGCGGGTCGATCTGCAGGGCGCGGCGCAGCCAGTAGAGCGCGCCGCTGTCGTCGTTGAGCCGGTGGCAGGCGTAGCCCACGCAGGCCGCCGCCTCCGGGCAGTCGGGCTGGGCGTTGACCGCGTACTCGAAGAACTGCTGGGCCGCGGCGACCAGCCCCTCGCGGAAGAGGGCCCGGCCGATCTGCAGCATCAGCTCATGGTCTTCCCGGAAGCCGAGGGCCAGGATCCGGTCGAAGGCCTCGAGGGCCGGGGCCCGCTGGCCCAGCTTGAGCAGCACCTCGCCGTACCCGGCCAGGGTGTCCTCATGATCCGGGTCCAGGGCGAGCGCCCGCTCGAAGCTCTGCCGCGCCCAGGCCACGTCTTCCCGGGCGAGGAAGGCGTACGCCACCCCGACATGGAGTTCTACGGCGTTGGGATAGAGCTGGAGACCATCGCGGAGAAGGTCGAGCGCTTCGTCGAAGCGGCCTTCGTTGTAGAGCTGGTGAGCGCGTTCGTCGTAGTCGTCGGAGCTGAGGAACCGATCCGGCATCAAGGCGGGCCTCCGGCGGTGAATGCCCCAAAGGTAGGGAGGGCCCGAAAGCGCCACAAGAGCGCGGCCGGTCACGCCGGGGTCGCCGGAGGGTGACCGGACCGTGCCGGGGCCCCCGCTTGACCGGTGCGGAAGGTCGAAATATGTTACTGACCGGTCAGTTACTTAATATCGGAGTCCCGATGCCCCCTGCCCGTCGCTCCCGGCCCCGGCGCCCCCGCTGGCGCCGCCGCCCCGAGGACCGTCCCGAGGAGATCCTGCGCGCCGCGCTGCGGGTCTTCGCCGACCGCGGATTCGCCAAGGCCCGGCTCGAGGAAGTGGCCCGCAAGGCCGGCGTCAGCAAGGGCACGCTGTACCTCTATTTCGATTCCAAGGACGCCCTGTTCCGCGAGATGGTCCGCGCCACCAAGGGCCCCAAGCTGGCGGAGTTCGAGGCCTGGCTCGAGGGCTTCACCGGCACCGCGCGCGAGGGCCTCGAGTACGTCGCCCGGGTGATGTGGCGCAGCATGGCGGACCCGGACCAGGCCGCGATCTCCCGCCTGGTGCACTGCGAGATCAAGCACTTCCCCGAGCTGGCCCGGTTCTACTTCGACGAAGTGGTGCTGCGGGCCCGGCGGCTGCTGGAGCGGCTGCTGGCCCGCGGCGTGGCCCGGGGCGAGTTCCGCCCCGAGCAGGCCCGCTTCGCCGCCCGGGCCATGCCGGCGCTGGCGCTGATGCTGAGCGGCCTGCACTGCGTCTTCACCCCCTACGACCCCGAACCCATCGACCTCGACACCATGGCCGACCACGCCCTGGACCTCGTGCTCAACGGCGTCCTCCAGCGCCCGGCGGGAGACGCCCGCTGATGCGCCGCCTCGCCCCCCTCGCCCTCCTCCTGGCCGCGGCCCCGCTGGCCGCCCAGGCGCCCGTCAGCCTCACGCTGGACCAGGCCATCGCCCGGGGCCGCAGCCGCGGCGTCGCCGCCGCGCTGGCGCAGCTCGGCGCCCGCGTGGCCGAGCGCAAGGTCAACGAGCGCCGCGCCGACCTGCTCCCCAGCCTGAGCCTCGGCGGGGCGTGGAGCCGCAAGACGCTCAACCTCGACGAGTTCGGGATCCCGTTCGCCTCCGGCGTCACCGACCCGTTCAGCCTCTGGTCGTTCCAGGCCCGCGCCAGCGAGACCCTGTTCGACGCCAGCAGCTGGACCCGGCTCCATGCCGCCCGCGACTCGGCGCTCGCCGCCGCCGCCGATGCCCGCGCCGTGGGCGAACTCGGCGCGGCGCAGGCGGGGCTGGCCTACCTCCGCGCCCTGAGCGCGCGGGAGACGGTGCGCGCCCGCGAGGCGGACAGCGCGGTCGCCGCCGACCTGCGGGACCAGGCCCAGCAGCTGGTGGATGCCGGGGTGAGCCCCGCGATTGACGGCACCCGGAGCGAGGTGCAGCTGGCCGCGGTGCGCACCCAGCTCGAGGTGGCGCGCAACCAGCTCGACCGGGCCCGGCTGGACCTGGCCCGCACGCTCGACCTCCCCGCCGGCACGCCGGTGACGCTCGCCGACTCCCTCGGCACCGTCGGCGGCGAGCTCCCGACCGATCCCGCCGCCGCCGTGGCCCGGGCCCGCGCAC